>CAIXXC010000281.1 GCA_903923205.1 uncultured Rhodospirillales bacterium
CATTGTTGACCAGAATATCCGGTGTACCAAGTGCACTTATGATATCGGCCACCGCACGATAGACGTCGCCGCGAACGCCGACATCCGCCTGAACCGCGATAGCGTTTGGACCAATCTCCCGCGCCACGCGAGCTGCCGCTTCGGCATTGAAATCCAGCACAGCGACCTTCGCGCCCTGTTCGGCATATGCTCGGGCAATGCCCTCACCAAATCCGCCGCCGCCGCCCGTGACGATCGCAATCTTGCCTGTCAAAACCATCTTATTATTCCTTCTTCATGGGATCGATTGGTCACCCGTTCGTCTTGCCGAGCAGCGCATCCGTATGCTCGCCAAGAAGCGGCGGGGCTTTATAGGTCTCGCGATTGCCCGAGATCTTGATCGGATTGCCGATAACCCGCAAGGGCCGCTCGGCAGTTGGAATCTCGACGATCATATCGCGCTCGGCAACCAAATCGCAGGCGAGCGCCTCTTCAAGCGAGGCGACAGCAGCGGCGACAACACCGAGTGCGACAAGGCGCTCCGCCCATTCGATCGCGGGCTTCTGCATCAGGATATCGCCGACGGCCGCGATCAGTTCTCCACGATTGTCCCGCCGTGCTGCCATCGTGGCGAAACGAGGATCGTCTGCCCATTCCTGCCGCCCCAGCTCGGTGCAGAAGCTGCGCCAGAACTGGTCATGGCTGATGAACAGAACGAGCCAACCCGATTTTGTCTCGAATACCTGCGCGGGAACGACATAAGGGTGGCCTGATCGTGGATAGCGCTGGGCCTTGGCGCCGCCATTGAGGCTTGCCGCCGCCACATAATTCAGCTGCGACAGCATCACATCGTACATGGCAATATCGACCTGCCCGCCCGTGCCGCCGAGCAACTGCGCGACGAGGCCAAACGCGGCCATGATGCCGGCTGAGTTATCGACGGCGGAATATCCGGTCTTGGTGGGCGGCGCGTTCGGCTCTCCGGTCATTTCCATGACGCCGGTCATGGCCTGAATGACATAGTCATAGGCGGGCCGGGAGGCATAACTGCCATTGAGCCCATAGCCTGTCAGCGCGACACAGACCAACGCCGGATTGACATGTTGCAGCACGTCATAAGTCAGCCCCAGCTTATGGATCGCGGAAGGTCTGAGATTGGTAATCAGGCCACGGGCGCCGGCAGCGAGGCTGTGAAGGGAACGCTGGCCCGCGGCAGAAGCCAGATCAATGACGACGCTCCGCTTGCTCCGGTTCAAACTGGCGAAATATTCATTGTGGGGACCAATCACCCGAGGCGAGACCTGGCGGGCTATGTCGCCCTCCTCCGGTTCGATCTTGACGATATCGGCGCCGAGATCCGCCAGCAGCTGGCCGCAATAGGGGCCGGCCAGCATGTGGCCAATTTCAAGAATACGAATACCCGCGAGCGGTCCGCTCACGACAAGGCCTCGGCCAGCGACACAAGCACGTCATCGAGCAGCATCTCGCTCGTGAAGATGCGTTTAATGCCCAGACCAAGTAGCGCCGCATGATCGCCCGGAGGGATAGTTCCACCGACGAAGACCGGAATATCCGCACCATCGAGTTCGGCGAGGCTCAGAAGCGTTTGCTCGACAAGCTCCTGATGGCTGCCGGAGAGAATGCTGAGCCCGACGGCATCGACGTCCTCATCGACGGCAATGCGGGCGATGAAGTCAGGGCTCTTACGCAACCCGGTATAGATCACCTCCGCCCCGGCATCGCGAAGCGCGAGAGCGATGATTTTGGCACCGATATCATGACCGTCCAGACCGGGCTTGGCGATCAGAATCCGTTTGCCCTTGAGCAAGGCTTGGGGTTTAGGTGTCTCGGTCATAGCCGGATCGGCTCCATGAATTCACCCCATTGCTGCTTGAGGCAGGCGACCATTTCGCCGACGGTCGCGTAAGCGTGGCAGCAATCGACGAGGTAGGGCAGCAGGTTCTCTCGATCATCTGCGGCAGCGATCGAGAGTCGATGAAGGCTCGACGAGACAACGGCTGTGTCGCGTCGCTGCTTGACGGACTCGAACTTATCGATCACCTGACTGGCCGTCGCCGGGTCGATGCGGAACTGTTCCCCAGCGCCAGTTGCATCATCGTCGCGACGGAACGCATTGACGCCTACAACGACGGTCTTTCCGCTGTCGATGTCCTTCTTTCGCTCCAACGCCCGGTCGGCGAGACGCGCCTGCAACCAACCGTCCTCGATTGCGCGCACGACCCCACCATAGGCGTCGATCTCGGCCATCACCCCGCGCATTTCCTGCTCCATGCGATCGGTCAGGAATTCGACTAGATGACTCCCGCCGAGAGGATCGACCGAAGCGGCGATACCGCTTTCGTAGCCAACGATCTGTTGCGTCCGGAGCGCAAGTTCGGCTGAGAATTCGGTAGGGATCTGGGTCGCCTCGTCGAAAGCGGCCGTGAAGATCGACTGCGCCCCGCCCATGACAGCGGCCATGGTTTCGATCGCGACCCGCATGACGTTGTTGTAGGGCTGTGCGGCTGTCAGGGATGATCCGCCGCAAACGACGCCAAAGCGGAACATCAACGCCTTCTCGTCGGTCACGCCATAGCGCTCGTTCAGCAACTTCGCCCAGAGCCGACGTCCAGCCCGGAACTTCGCGACCTCTTCGAAGAAGTCCATATGGACATAAAAGAAAAAGCTGAGCCGCCGCGCGAATTTCGTGATGTCGCCGCCGCGCGCGATCAATTCGTCGACATAGGCAAGACCATTGGCGAGCGTGTAGGCCATCTCCTCGACAGCGGTCGAGCCGGCATCCCGGACATGGGCGCCGGCAATCGAAATCGGGTTGAAGCGCGGGGTCGCGTCATTGGCGTAAAGAATGGAATCCGCGATCAATCGCATCGAAGGGCGCACCGGGAAGATCCAGGTTCCCCGAGCGACGTATTCCTTCAGGATGTCGTTCTGAATCGTCCCGGTCAGCTTGGCCCGCGGAATCCCGCGTTTATCGGCACAGGCGACATACATCGCATAAATGATCGCAGCGGTGCCGTTGATCGTGAACGACGTCGAAATCCGCGCGAGATCGATGCCGTCGAACAGGGCTTCCATCTCAGCTAGGTTCGAGAGAGAAACGCCAACCTTTCCAATCTCGGGCCGGGCGATGGGATCAGTCGGGTCGTAGCCGCATTGGGTCGGCAGGTCGAGAGCGATCGACAGCCCCGTCTGGCCCTGCTCCAGAAGAAAGCGATAGCGCGCATTCGACTCTTCGGCGGTTGAAAAGCCGGCATATTGGCGCATCGTCCAAAGCCGACCGCGATAGCCATCGGGGAATATCCCGCGGGTAAAGGGAAATTCGCCAGGATTTTCGTCTCCGCCCCCGCGGTGATAGGCCGCCGTCGCAACAACGGGAATTTCGATCCCCGACGGCGTTCGATAGGTTGCCTCGGGTTCCGCCGGAGCCGATCCAGGATCGCGCGCGATGCTCATACCCTTCCCCTTTTATCGCTTGGACATCGCCGCGACAGCGGCCCAGTGATCGTCATGGACCCAGGTGGTCGTGAATTGCGCGGTTTCCGTCGCTGCCTGCTCCGCCGCGCCAGCGCCAAAGCGATGGCCGATCGCGAGCGCCTTAATCGCCCGCATCACCTGAGGCTTCCTCTGCGCCAGCCGGGCTATGTAGTCTTGAATAAAGTCGTCCCCCGCCGCGCCCGCTGGTGCGACAGCATCCACTAGACCGTATTGATGGGCCTGCTCGGCGCTCAGCATCTCAGCCGTCGCCAGAAGGTGAACCGCCTTGCTCGACGGCAGCAGGCGGAACAAATCACTGCCGCCTCCCCACGAAGTCGTGATCCCGAGGCTCGACTGCAGGAACCCAATCCGCGCAGTCGCGGCGGCAATACGGATATCACACGCGAGCGAGAGCTCTGCACCACCCCCCAGCGCATCGCCATTGACAAGCGCGACCACGGGCACCGGGAAACGGCGGATCTGATCAAGCGCGGCGCGGGTCGATGTCGCAAACGCAGCCGCAGCCGCCTCGTCGCGAATGCCCATCAACTCCTTCAAGTCGCCACCGGCACAAAACGCCTTGTCTCCAGCACCCGTCAGGACAGCGACCACGATATCCTGGCGATCCCGCCACGCCGCGAAAGTCGAGCCGATCTCGGCGATGAGGGCTAGGTTCAAGGCATTGCGACTTTCCGGTCGCTGCAACGTCACCCTGAGAACACCTTGAGCGAAATCCGTCGCCACCAACGCTGTCATCGGCCACCTTCTATTTGAGCACATATCTGGCCGAGGTGGGCGCGATGACTGTCTTGCGCGTCCAGCATCCGCGGCATCGGCCCCGCTACGGCAATCGCGTAATCACCGAGATCGAGCCTGAAAGGCATCGCGATCGCCATGACGTCGGCCACATTCTCGCCCCGTGTTACGGCGACACCTTCCGTTGCGGATCGATCAAGATCATCGAGCAATGCGGCCCGGTCCGTGATCGTTGCCGGGGTCTTTGCGTCCAGGGATAGCTGATCGATCAACTTTTCGCGACGCGGCGGGTCCAGGCGGGTCAGCAGGGCCTTGCCGATCGCACTGGAATGGAGTGGCTTCAAATCGCCCGCCTGCGCGGTGTAGCGGATCGTCTTTGGCCCCTCGAGCACGGCGAGGTAGACGACCTGGTTGCCTTGCCACGTGCCAAGGATCGCCGTTTCTCCGGTCAGGTCGCGCAAGCGGTCAAGCTGGGGGCCAAAACGCTCCGTCCAAGGCTCGTATGCGACAATGACACGGGCGACATCAAAGATTTTGCGCGTTGGATAGACGTGCCGCCGCCCGCCGACATTGTACAGAAACCCGCCGGATTCGAGCGAGCGCAGCAGGTTGAAACAGGTCGATACCGGAGCGCCGAGCCCACGCGAGACCTCGGTCAGGGACAGCGGCCTCTTCATCTCGGCGAAGAGTTCGAGCAGGGCGAGAGGGCGCGATTCGATTTTCATCATCGTGAAAAAATCTTCAGCATTTCGGAAAGACCTGTCAAGGGACGACCGGGGGGTACTCGCCGGCACCGTCGCATTCAAGCATGATCAAATGGCTGAACTCCTGTCGTCCCGGCGCGGGGCCGTAGGGATCAGACTCGATGATTCCTGCTAATGGCTCATCTTGAAACGGATCGGCACATATTTGGGGCCGCAGACGAATTCCGACTGGGCCATCTTGCCTTCACCCACCATTTCGACCGATTCAAGTCTTGGGATGAGTTCTTCCCAGAAGGACTTCATTTCGAGCCGGGCAAGATGCTGACCAAGGCAGATGTGCAGACCGTAGCCGAAACCGATATGGCGGTTGGGCGATCGCTCCGGATCAAAGATCTCGGGGTCCTTGAAGGCTGCTTCATCATAATTGCCCGATACATAGGAGACATAGAGCAGGTCGCCTTTTTTAATCTGCCTGCCGCGCAACTCGTAATCCACCGCTGCGGAGCGCACGAACTGCTGCACCGGGCTCGCCCAGCGGATTGATTCCTCGACGAAACCCGCGATCAGTTTCGGCTCAGCCTTAAGCCGTTTCAGCAGATCCGGCCGTTCAGCAAGCACCCACATCGAGGTCGCCGTCGTTGCCGAGGTGGTGTCATGCCCGGCGCTGGACGCGATCACAAGATAGGAGATCATGGCGCGCTCTTCCAGCGGTTCGCCGTTGACCTTGCCGTTCGCGACCAGCGACGCGACGTCATTGCGCGGATTTAGCCGACGATCCGCGATCACGGCGTCGTAGTAATCCTTCCACTCCTTGTAGACGATATCCCAGGTCCGGATGATCTCAGCCGGATCGGTTGGATCGGCACCCGGGCGCATCAGGTCGGGATCTGCATAGGTGAAGAGCCACTGCGTCAGACGCAGCATCATGGCATGATCCTCTTCGGGAACGCCGATGATCTTCAGGATAACTTCGAGGGGGTAGAGAAACGCCAGCTGGGTGGCAAAATCGCATTCGGGAGCCAGTCCCGCCAACCGATCGACATATCGTTTCGCGGTGGCCCTGACCGAGGTTTCCATCTTCTGGATCGCCTGCGGCATGAACTGGGCGGCGGTGACATTGCGATACTGGGTATGCTCCGGCTCATCCATATGCACCAGGGTGCGGAAGATGTGCGGCAGGCCGCCGGTATAATCCCGCATCATCTGCTCGGCGATCCTGGACGCCAGCGTCTTGGAACGGTCCGCACTATGGAAAAGCTCGTCCTGCCGCGTAATTTCGCGGATATCGTCATATTTGGTGACGATCCAATGGGGATCATATCCAGGCACCTCGGCCTTGGCGAGCGGGTAGTCGCGACGCAAGCGGCGCAGAATATCCTGCACCGCCCCGCGATTTCCAAATGTTGCCGGATTGAAGATCGGCGCGACCAGTTCGGTGGGGATTAACTCTTGTGACATTGCACGTTCTCCCAAGGCATTACGCCTTAAGTCGATTATTATTACCTTGAGCCTATCGCACTCCTTCTAATCAGGGCAGCAACTGGATGCCCTTCTCGCCAAGACCTTATCGCCGCAGGTGTAGAGAGTCGGCTCAGGATGTCCCCAGCGGCCCGAGAAAATCCTGCTTTTCCAGAGCGACGCCGTTGTGGCGGAGGATGTCGTAGGCCGTGACCGCGTGGAAATAGAGATTGGCGATGGCAAACCCCTGGGCATACTCCAGCCCCTTCAGATGAAGTTCATCCTTCTGGATCGGGATCGTGATCGCCATCCCCTCGGTGCCATCGAGCGCCTCCGGCTTTACGGCAAGAAGGCCATCAATGGTTGCCTGCACGCGCTGCTGCAGTTCGGCAAAACTGGTCTCTACGTCGGGAACCGAAGCGGGCACGGTTCGCGTCAGTCGTGCACCAAGCCGGCGCGCGGAATCGGCGGCGATCTGAACCTGCCGGACGAGTGGGAACATATCAGGATATAGCCTGGACCCCAGCATGACACTCGGATCGATCCCATGGGTGAGACAATGCGCTTCGCCCTTCTTCAGGACTTCAGACAACGCCCGCAACACCCGAACGCAAGGTGTGATACTCACCTCATACATAGAAACCATGGTGATCCCCCGAGATCGGTCCCACCGCAAAGCGCGAGGGCCAGTTGTTCCTTAAGACTGCGCGCACTCTGGCACCAAAACCGGCCGGCAACGCTATAATTAAGCAGTGCCGGAAAAATTTCGACGGCGCGCGCCGACCAGATCAATCGTCAAAGCCGTCACAAACGCGACAAAGCCCAAGAAAAATAGGGGCCGATAGCCTGTCTCCGCGAATATCGCAGAGTCTCCGTAAGCGCCAACCGCCTGCCCCAGAGCGAATGCGATTGTGGTCAATCGCCAGGCGGATTGCTGCGCAGCAATGTCTCCGGGGATGAGGTCGCGGATGCGGCCCAACATCACCGGTGCGATGCCCGGCGTAAAGGCACCGATGACGAAGCCGGAGAGGTACAGGGCCCAAAGCGCTGTCGAAAAGCAGGCGAGAAGAAGCGCCCCGGCCTGCATCAATAAGGTCAGGCGGAGCATGCGTTGGAAACCGATGCGGTCGCCAAGATGACCGAAGCTCACCGGACCGATGACGGCGCCCAGGCCGAAGATGATCCACAAAAAGGCACCGGTCGCAATGCCATGCTGAAGACCTCGAGCGACGTAATCGACGAGGAAGATCATATGAGGCACAACACCGATTGCGTCGAGTGCGTAGATCAGCAGGAGCGCCACAAGGCCCGACGTGGCA
>CAIXXC010000282.1 GCA_903923205.1 uncultured Rhodospirillales bacterium
CACCCTCGTCATCCGACAGGGCCTTTGAAATCGTGAGTTTGCCGGTGCGGCGCTTCGGATCGGCCTTCGCGCGCGGCGGCGCTGCCGGGCGCCGGGCATCGGGACGGGCGCCGGCTGGGCCACCGCCGCGACGTGGTCCGGTCTCTTCCGTTTCGATATCGACGGCGACACCCTTGAGCTTTCCGGCGGAACTGAGCGCGGCAACCTTCGCGGCGGCATTCTTGCCAGCCCGCTCGGCAACTTCGCGGCGGGACTCATCCTCGGCCTCAGCCTTCTTGCGGGCCGCTGATTCCTCTTTGCGCTTTGACTCTTCCTCTTGACGCCTGCGGGCCTCTTCCTCGGTCTTTTTGCGCAGTTCCTCGTCGTTACGGCGGCGGATTTCGTCCTGGCGCTGCCGCTCGACATCTTCCATCTGGGCGCGACGCAGCGCGTCGAGATCGGCCGGGCCACGAGTCTCGGTCCCGGCGCGGATCATGCCCTGCAGCGCCTTGACGCGGGAGGCGCGCTCTTCCTCGGTCAGTGTGCGGCCCTGGGTCTGCAGCGACGGACGACGAACACCGCCTGGCTGACCCGACCGGGCCGGGGAGGCCGGGCGGGTCGGCGTCGATGGCGTATCGACCCGCTGCGGGCCGGGGCTGCGTGCCACTGGCGGCGCGGCCGGTTCCGGGTTGGCGCTGGCCTCAACCACCTCAGCAACGGGTGCAGACGGCGGTTCAGCGATGACTGGTTCCGGCACGACCACCGGTTCGGGAACCGCGACCGGTTCCGGCGACACGACCGGCTCCGGCGGTGCAACCTTGGCAACGACGTCTTCGATAACGGGCGCCGGATTGGGAACCGGCGTGGCCACGCGGGGCGTTGCGGCACTGCTCGGCGCCGCGGTCGGGGTTGTGATCGTTCGCGGCGGCAGGGTTATGGAACCCGCAGCCCTGACCACCGGGGCCGCCGATGAGGCGCCACTCGGTGCGGTTGCCGGCGGAGCAGCGGGCGCCACCGGCGTCGCCGGGCGCTGTGGCTCAATGGCACGCTTCTTCTTGACCTCGACCGTCACCGTCTTGGTGCGGCCGTGGGGGAAGCTCTGGCGGACCTGGCCCTGCCCTGCGTCGAGGGGCTTCTTCAGCTCAAGCCTGCCAGCACTCGGCCGGGCCAGAGTGAGGGGGCGTTTGGTCTCTTGATCGTTGTTATCCGTCATGTCTTCCAGGTTACCATTCATCGGACCCGCCACGGCCCTAGATGGGCCGTCAGCGAATAGTCATTCGTCCCCACGGCCCCCAAGGACCGTCGGTCGCGCAGTTTACAACTGTTTGCGCCAACCCATGCCGCCTATTCCGCAGCTGAGCTATACGCCAACAGGCGTTACAAGTCAGGCGCGCCGTCGCGCCCGTTTCCACACCACATCAGGGTGCGGCTCTTATGCAACGGCAACGCGGAAGCCCGCAAGCCGTGACGCATCGATCCGCAGCCTTTGGGCCAGTTTTCCGCGACCAACCGACGCGTGAACGACGTGGTCGCGACCGAATGCCTGCCCCAGCTCTGCCGCCGTCAACACCGCAACGATCGCGATGTCTGGCGCCAGCGCCGCTACCTTCCGTCTGCCGTCCGCCGCGCCATCCGAGGCGGCGAGCAACAGACCAACACCGCCACCCCTCAAGGCTGTCGAGACCTTCTCGAAGCCCATAAGTGCCGCTCCTGCCCGACGGCCGAGTCCGATATCGTCGCAACAGCGCCGCACCAGCAACACCTCGACCTGGTCCGCGAGCGCCGCATCGACTTCGACCGGACGGCGTGCCGCCCGCGCGAAGGCTCTTTTCTTCAGCGCCAACCCAACGACCTCACGCGAGGCCGTCAACCAGAAGCCCCGACCCGGCAGCGAGGCCGCGAGGTCAGGTACGATCTTACCGTCCGGCCCCACAACGAACCGCAGCATCTCCTCCCGCGGCAATCGTTCGCCGGTGACGATGCAACGCCGCAGCGGGCCCGTTTCCTCGACCGCGTCAATCGCGTCGAGGTCGTCTAGCGTCGCTTCCGTCATGCCTCCGGCGCGGCGTCATCCGCGAACCAATGGGCGCGCGCCGCCATGATGATCACGTTGGCTTCCTCTTCGCTCAGCGGCGCCACGTCCTTGACGATCTCGATCAACTCGTCGCCAGCCAGATCGGCCAGATCGTCGAGCGTCTTCACGCCGTTCTCGCCCAGAGTCGAGAGCATTGCCGGCGACACGCCTTCAAGTTCCGCAAGGCTGTCCTCGACACCAAGCTCGACGCGCCGCTGCTCGTGACGTTCGTTCAATTCGGTCAGGAAGTTACGGGCACGAGACTGCAGCTCGAGGCCGATATCCTCATCGAAACCTTCGATCGAGGCGAGATCCTCGATCGCGACGTAGGCGACTTCATCGACCGAGGCGAAGCCTTCGTTGACCAGTAGATGGGCAATTACCTCATCGACATCAAGCGCTTCGATGAACATCCGGGAGCGCGACTTGACCTCTTCGTTGCGACGGTCGCTTTCTTCCTGCTCGGTCAGAATGTCGATATCCCAACCGGTGAGCTGCGATGCGAGTCTGACATTCTGGCCTCGGCGGCCGATTGCGAGGCTCAATTGGTCGTCGGGGACTACGACCTCAATCCGGCGCTGCTCTTCATCCATCACGACCTTGGCGACTTCGGCTGGTGCCAGAGCATTCACGACGAAGGTCGCGGGGTCTGCCGACCAGGGAATGATGTCGATCTTTTCTCCCTGCAGTTCAGCCACGACCGCCTGGACACGGCTGCCGCGCATGCCCACGCAGGCGCCGACAGGGTCGATCGAGTTGTCATGCGAGATCACAGCGATCTTGGCGCGGCTGCCGGGGTCGCGGGCGACGGCGCGGATTTCGATGATCCCGTCATAGATTTCCGGCACTTCCTGGGCGAACAGCTTCGCCATGAACTGCGGATGGGTGCGGGAGAGGAAAATCTGCGGACCGCGTGCTTCTTCGCGGACGTCGTAAATATAGGCGCGGACGCGCTCGCTGGAACGGATGGTTTCGCGCGGCAGAAGTTCATCCCGTCGCAACATCGCCTCGGCGCGGCCAAGATCAACGACGACATTGCCGAACTCGACCCGCTTCACCAGACCATTGACGATCTCGCCAATACGATCCTTGAACTCGCGGAACTGGCGCTGGCGCTCGGCATCACGGACCTTCTGGACGATGACCTGCTTGGCAGTCTGGGCAGCGATGCGGCCAAAATCGATCGGCGGCAGCAGATCGGTGATGAAGTCGCCGACCTGGGCTTCGGGATCATGGCGCTGGGCCTCATCAAGGCTCATCTGGGTCGCGTCATTCTCGACAAGGTCGGCAACCTCGCGGAAACGCATCAACCGGATCTCGCCGTTCTTGCGATCGATCTCAGCGCGGATGTCGTATTCCTGGCCGTATTTCGAGCGGCCGGCCTTCTGAATCGCCTGCTCCATGGCATCCAGTACCTCGTCCCGATCGATGCCTTTGTCACGGGCAACGGTTTCGGCAACTTGGAGCAGCTCGGGCCGGGCAAAAAGGGAAGTGTCCATCGCGTGTTCTCTGAAGCCTGAGGTCTAAGAGTTTAAGTGTCTGAAGTCGCCGGCAAGGCGGCCTCTTCGCCGGAGGATGCCGCCGGCGGCGGGAAAAGATTCTGTTCTGCCGCGTCCATCAACGCGTCGGTGATCACGAGCTTGGCTTTCTGCAGGCCGGTAAAGGGCAGGATCGCCGGGCCTGCGGCCTCGAGGACGGTAACATTGTCGTCTGCATCGACGGCGGAAATGATGCCGTTGAAGCGGCGTCTTCCATCGATCAGGCGATTGGTCTCCAGCTTTGCCTCGAAACCGGCGAATCGCCTGAAATCGTCACGCGTCATCAGCGGTCGATCGATTCCCGGTGAGGTAACTTCGAGCATATAGGCGGTTGGGATCGGATCCTCAACGTCCAGGATCGCGGAGACAGTACGAGAGATATCGGCGCAATGTTGCACGGTCATGGCAGAGCCATCGGATGGTTCAGCCATGATCTGCAAGGTCGGCCGCGCCCCGCCGCCAAAGTTGACGCGCACGAGACGGAAGCCCATCGATACCAAAGATGGGCGGATCAGCCGGTCGATGATCCCGAGTTCCTGCAAACTTTGTCCCCTAAACGAAAAAGTGGGCCGAAAGGCCCACCGTCAAACCAGAATATATCATGGAATTAAGCACCACATCATAGCTCGAATGGCGCTAACTGCAAGCGTTGTGACGCAAGCTTGGGGCGATCGCGGCATATGCTGCAACAAACTGCCGGAATTTGGCATTTACGCGGCGATTCCCTCTGGTAAAAACGCGGTGGCCGAATACTCCGTCTTGAGGATAAAGTGCCGTTGTCGGGATCGAGCAACCGACGGCATCGCGTGGGAGGCAATCGACTGGCGGCTTTCGCGTTTGGGGCTCTGCCAAGCAAAAAGAGGAATAATCTGTGATCACTTCATTCAAGAAAACTGCTGCCGTGGTGCTGGGCGGTCTTCTCGCCGTGTCGCTGGGAACGTCTAAAGCTCAGGCGATTTCTCTCGGCGCCGATGATCCGGCCGAGGTTGCCTTCAAGGCCGGCTCCTTCGACGGCATCAATGGCCATAACCCAGCTGCATTATTCGGTGCGGAATATCGTTTCGCTCAAACCTTCTACTATCTCCGGCCCCTGGTTGGGGCGACGGTGACGAGTAAGGGAGCGACCTATGCATTTGGCGGTTTCGGGATCGATGTCACGATTTGCCCCAAGATCATCCTGACCCCCAATGCGGCGGTTGGCGTGTTCCAGCGCGGCAATGGCACCAAGCTTGGTTCGTGGGTGGAATTCCGGACCGGTGCGGAACTCGACTATCGCTTTGACGATAAATCGCGTCTCGGCATCACGTTCCACCATATTTCCAACGCCGGGTTTACCCACCAGAATCCGGGCGAGGAAGAGGTCGGAATTGTCTATTCTCTGCCGCTCAGCCTGGTCCTGCCATAGCGAAAACCGGGCCGGGACAGGAAAGTTCAAGCCCCAATCTCGCCGCAGAATGGCTCAAAGAAAAAGGCCGGCCCAAACGGGCCGGCCTTCTCTATCTCAAATCGGTTGACCGATCTCAGGCAGCAGCCTTGACGGCCTTCGCCGCAGCGGCCTTCTCGATCTGCTTCTTCAGGCGACGGGCTTCGGCAGGCAGCTTCGACGCAGCAGTCCCGGTCAGGAACGCATCGATGCCGCCATTATGCTCAACCGTGCGGATCGCATTGGTCGACAGACGCAGCTTAACGGCAAAGCCCAGCGTATCGGAGAGCAGCGATGTCTCCTGAAGGTTCGGCAGGAACCGACGCTTGGTCTTGTTGTTGGCGTGGCTGACGTTGTTCCCGACCTGCACGCCTTTGCCGGTGATCTCGCACTTTCTGGCCATAACAATTCTCTTTACAAAAACGGCTATGCCCGCCGGTCATTCCTGGCGGGCAAGAGACGAGGCTTTTACGCGAGCGGCATTAAGGCGTCAAGAGCGTCCACATGCGGTCCGCAATGAATCTCAGACGCTCCGATACCTCGCTCGCAATACAGGTTAGGGTTAGTGGAATGAATGGTTAACACGCCAGAGAATATTTGCTATCGTTAACGAAATGCGTGTCAGTGGGTTTTGACACGCTGGATAGGGCTCGAATACTGCGTCAAACGGGACTCCCCCACCGCAGAGTTCATGTCCAGCCGAGACCATCCAAACGCGCCATTCGTCCAAGCGGCAACAAGGGGTTCTGGTCAATGCGAGTGCTTATTGTTGAAGACGATACCGCGACCTCAGCGACCATTGAGCTGGCGCTCAAGGCGGAAGGCTTCATTGTTGACACGACTGATCTCGGCGAGGATGGGCTGGAGATTGGCAAGCTTTATGATTACGACATCATCATCCTCGATCTGATGCTGCCGGACATTGATGGCTATGAAGTGCTGCGGCGGCTGCGTGCCGCCCGTGTGACGACGCCGATCCTGATCCTCAGCGGCCTGGGCGAACTCGATCACAAGATCAAGGGACTTGGGTTCGGCGCCGACGACTTCCTGACCAAGCCATTCGATCGCCGTGAGTTGGTCGCGCGCGTTCATGCGATCATCAGACGAGCGAAGGGTCATTCCGAGAGCACGATTCGGACGGGTCGCTTTACTGTTAACCTCGACACCCGCACTGTCGAAGTCGACAACAAGCCGCTCCACCTGACCGGCAAGGAATATGGCATCCTTGAACTGCTTTCCCTGCGCAAGGGCACGACCCTAACCAAGGAAATGTTCCTGAACCATCTTTATGGCGGCATGGACGAACCAGAGCTTAAAATCATCGACGTGTTTGTTTGCAAGCTGCGCAAGAAGATGGCGCAGGCAACGTCGGGCGAGAATTATATAGAGACGGTTTGGGGCCGCGGCTACGTACTGCGCGACCAGCCCACCAGCGAGACGAGTGCCGCCCGCAACTGAGCCCCCGCTTCAGGTCCGCCAGGTTAATATCCGTGCCTTGATCGGGTTCTCAAACGCCCGACGCTGCGCCTTCGCGCGTTCGAATTCCAGTTTAAGGCGGTGATACCAGCGAGCCTGGGCGTCAGGATCACCGAGCAAGAGCAACGGCGGCGCATGAGCGAGGCCGATTTGCTGGGTTGTCATTGCATCGCAATCTTGCTTCAGGAACGTTTTTACGAAGGGCCGCAGCAAGGGCCGCAGGGGCGTCAGCCAAGACTGTGTCCAGTAAATTGAATGCGTGATTTCAGTGCGGTTGGTCGAAATCGGCGTCAGGGTCGTGAAGTGGCACATCACATGGTTCCCGGCCGTGATATGCTCCCAGCGGATGCAGGGCAGGCGGAACGTGATCTCCGTCGTCGGGCTGCCACCGAGAAGGAGATATGCACGCGATTGCGACGGCGGATGCCGCGCCATTGTAAAGCCCCAGGGTGAGGGCACGAACTGCTTTTTCTTTAACTTCGTCGCGCGACCGGTTCGCCAGAACCAGGAACGGTGGATATAGGGTCCATGGGCTGGGTCCATCAGTCCGACGACGGCGTCATCGATGCCACCCTCAAGAATGACGACCTCGCGCAGCTTTGGTCGGGCATGGTCCGGCAGTCCCTCGATGGCGGGAATCGGTGGTGCCACGCTTTCATCCTCGCCGAAGAAGACCCAGATATTACCCTGCTGTTCGCGAACCGGGTAGGCTCGGACCTTGATCTTGCCAGGGCCGGGCTGCTGCTCCTCGATGACTGCGGGGATCGCGGTACACCGACCGGCGGTGTCGAATCGCCAGCCATGATAGGGACAGGTCACTTCCTGGCCATCGAAGGGGCCAACGCTGAGCGGATAGCCGCGGTGAGGACAGATATCGCGCAGGGCAAATGCCTGGCCGTGGCTGTCGCGACCGAGCAGGATCGGCTCGCCTAGCATGGTCTTCGCCACGAGTCGACCGGGCGCGAGCATCTCGCTGCCGGTGGCCAGATACCAGACGTCGCGCAATGGCGTGTTGTGCGCTGATGGGGGGGCGGGTTCAGGCGACGAAGAGGTGGACACGGCGATTCGTTCCGGCGGTTGACGATGACGGCGACATGATTCGGATGAGCCTTTGCGAAATCTGGTCGAGAGCGCTTGATCCCAGGTTCCTGTTCGCGGTACCCACCTTAGCAATGCGACTATACCGGTATTACACCCCTTTGCCCCAAGATGCCCGCGGCGCTGTTGTCGCGCTGGGCAATTTCGACGGCGTGCATCTTGGCCATCGTGCGGTCATTGGCGCGGCAGGCGGCGTGGCGCGACAGCAAGGCGTGGCTCACGGTGTTCTGTCATTCGAGCCGCATCCTCGTGAGTTCTTCCGTCCTGGGGAACCGAGCTTCCGGCTGACCCCGTTTCGTGCCAAGGCCAATCGTATTGCGGAACTTGGCGTCGATCTTCTCTTCAATCTCCATTTCGATGCCTCGCTGGCATCCATGAGCGCAGAGCGTTTCGTCACCGATGTTCTGGTTGGTGGGCTCGCGATTCGTCATCTTGTCGTCGGCTGGGATTTTGTCTTTGGTCAGGCGCGTGGCGGCCATGCCGAAACCCTTATTGAAGCGGGCAAGCAGTATGGCTTTGGCGTCACGGTCATGGAGCCCGTGCGCGGTGAGGCGGCGGCGGGCGTGATCTCGTCGACGGCGATCCGACGCCATCTCGAGGCTGGCGAGCCTCGGGTCGCGGCACGGTTGCTTGGCGCGCCCTGGGAGATTGATGGTCGTGTCGATCATGGCGACAAGCGGGGCCGCACCATCGGATTTCCAACCGCAAACGTCGCCATGTCGGGATATTTGCGGCCGCGCGCGGGTGTCTATGCGATCAGGGCCGGAATCGAGTCGGAAGAACCCGGTACGGATCATATTTCCTGGCATGACGGCGTCGCCAATATTGGCGACCGCCCGACCGTCGGGGGGACAGATTTTCGCCTGGAGGCGCATCTGTTCGATTTTTCCGGTGATATCTACGACCGCCGAATCCGTGTCCAGATCATCGATTGGGTACGGCCAGAGATGAAGTTTTCCGGCTTGCCCGCCTTGAAGGAACAGATCGCCCGTGATTCCGACACGGCGCGGGGCCTTCTTGTCGCATCTGCTTCCAAGGAATAGTTCACCACCTGTCCCGTTCTTGAAATGGGACCGACGAACCGACATCTAGGGCGAGTTCGGGGTAATTTTGGGGATTTCCAGCATGCGTAAGTTTATTGTGATGGCGATGTGCGGCTTGGCGCTGGCGGGATGCGCTCAACCGGGCGACCAGGGCTATGCCCCGCCTGGCGCAATCGGCATGAACAAAACGACGGGCGGCGCCCTCATCGGTGCCGGCCTTGGCGGACTTGCCGGCTCGCAGATCGGGCGCGGCTCGGGCTCGATGGCGGCGACGGCGGTGGGCGTCATTCTGGGTGGCTTGATTGGCAGCCAGGTGGGATCGTCGCTTGACCGGGCCGATCAATTGGCCATGCAGCAAACCACGCAGCAGGCGCTGGAGCGTGGCCCATCGGGCCAGCCGGTCCAGTGGCGCAATCCCGATTCCGGCCATTACGGCGAGATCGTGCCTGCCCGCGCCTACCAGGACAATGGCACCTATTGCCGCGAATATCAGCAGACCGTGGTCATTGGCGGCCAGACGCAGCAGGCGTATGGCCATGCCTGCCGCCAGCCGGATGGCAGCTGGCAGATCCAGGGATCCTAAGGGCGCCGAGTGTTGGTTTGGAGCCGGTTGAACCTCGGTGCGTCAGGTCCCGGCGTATGAGGTCGGGTCCGGGATTCCGGCCTCGGTGAAGCCCTTGCGGCGGAGCAGGCACGAATCGCAATGACCGCAGGCACGGTTGGGCGGCTCAGGGTCATAGCAAGACAGAGTCTGGGCGTAATCGACGCCGAGGGCTGTGCCGCGCCGGATGATCCCAGCCTTGTCGAGTTGCATCAACGGTGCATGGATCGTCAGGCGCTGGTGGCCTTCGATCCCGGCGCGAGTTGCCAGATTCGCCATCGCCTCGAACGCGCGGATATAGTCGGGGCGGCAGTCGGGATAGCCTGAATAATCGAGCGCATTGACGCCGATAAAGATGTCGCTGGCGCCGACGACCTCCGCATAGGCAAGTGCGAAGCTGAGAAAGATCGTGTTGCGTGCGGGCACGTAGGTGACGGGGATGCCGCCGCCGATGTCGCTGACATGATCATGTTTGGGCACGTCGATATCGCTGGTGAGCGCGGAGCCACCGAAGACGCGCAGATCGATCACGCTGACAGCATGATGGCGGATCGCCTGGGACGCCACGACCGCCCGGGCGGCGTCAAGTTCGAGGCGGTGGCGTTGACCATAATCGAAGCTGAGGGCGAAGACTTCATAGCCCTCATCGCGCGCAATTGCGGCCACCGTCGCGGAATCGAGACCGCCGCTGACGAGAACAATCGCTTTCCTGGCAGTCATTTTCGTCACTCCCGGTGATAGGGGTGGCCCACCAGTATTTGCTGGGCGCGATAGAGTTGTTCGGCAATCAGTCCGCGGACAAGCATGTGAGGCCAGGTCATGCGGCCAAGGCACAGGGTCGCGGTCGCGCGCGCCCGCACGGCGTCGCCATGGCCTGCAGCGCCGCCGATCAGGATGGCGATATCGCCGATTCCCTGATCGCGCCACTTACCGATCTTTTCCGCGAAACCCGGGCTGGACAATTCACTGCCGCGCTCGTCGAGCAATAGGACGAGCGCGCCGGCAGGGACCTGGGCCAACAGCAATTCGGCCTCCCGCGCTTTGAGGGCATCAGCGCCGAGGGGGCGTTTTTCTTCGACCTCGACGAGTGTAAGGGGCGGGTTCAGGCGACCAGCATACTCGCGGAACAGGGCTTGGGCGGGGCCGGCACGGGACTTGCCGATTGCGATCAGGTGGAACCGCATCCTAGAAGCAGGCCGCGCGTCCGGTCAGTCGTCGAGGACAGCGAGTTCCGGGACCAGCGGGCCTGCCCACATCTTTTCGATATGGTAATAGAGCCGGACTTCCGGGCGGAAGACGTGAACGATCACGTCTCCGGCATCGATCAGAACCCAGTCGCCGAATTCTTCGCCTTCCATCTGCGGTCGGCCGAGGCCAGCATCACGAACGGCGCTGACGACGTGTTCCGACAAGGCAATAACTTGGCGCGAAGAGGTGCCGCTGGCGATGATCATGGCATCGGCAAAGCTGGCCTTGCCAGCCAGATCAATGATCATGATATCTTCGGCCTTGCCCTCGTCCAGGGTATGGCGAATCAACTCGATCAGAGGTGCCGGATCATGCTCGGGCAGGGCGGGCGGTGTCGCAATGGTAGGTTGGGTTGCGGTCATGGGCTCTACAGTATCACAGATGGGGCAGGGATGGGGATGTCAGACCTCGACCAGCCGCGCGCAACTGGGTAGCGGAGACGGGCATCAGTCTGATAGGCAGGAAAGTCCAGGCGGGGGCACGACTTCCGGCAAGCGCGCGGGAACGGGCTGCCGGCAGACGTTGGGCCCGAAAGCGGTGAGCGGCAGGACTCGCCATCGCACGCACCGAATAGCTTGGCCGGGCAAGTACGGCCACAGCCGTATGGTCGAAGATCCGTCGCCAGCCGGCCCAGTGATGAATTTGCGCCAAATTATCGGCACCCATAAGCCAGACGAAGCGGGTAAGGGGGAAGCGCTTACGCAGCGCGGCCAGGGTATCCACCGTGTAACGCGTGCCAAGGCCGGTTTCGATCCCTGTAACCTTGATCCGGGGATGATGGGCCTTGCCGATGGCGTGATCCAGTCGCTCGACGAAGGGCGCCATGCCGTCGGTGGATTTCAGCGGATTCTGCGGCGACACCAGCCACCACACTTCGTCGAGACCCAGCAGTTTAAGCGCCATCAGGCTGATATGGCGATGCCCATCATGGGCAGGATTGAACGATCCCCCGAGGAGGCCGACCGTACGTCGGCGCCTCTGCGCCAGCGTCGGCGGCAGGTCCAATGTCCCCATCCAGGGATAGGGAAGGTTCAGTATTCCACCGTTTGTCAGGGCCGCACCTGGCCCGCACCGCGGACAATATATTTGTAGCTGGTCAGTTCCGCGACACCGACAGGCCCGCGCGCGTGCAACTTGCCCGTCGAAATCCCGATTTCCGCGCCCATGCCGAACTCGCCACCATCCGCGAACTGCGTCGAGGCATTGACGATGACGATGGCGCTGTCAATGCCGGCCAAGAACGTCTCTGCCGCGTTTGCATCTTCGGTGATGATCGCCTCGGTATGATGCGAGCCATAATGCTCGATATGGGCGACAGCGGCGTCGACCCCATCGACGATCCGGACCGAAATAATAGCCGCGAGATATTCTGTCGACCAATCCTGTTCATTGGCCGCCGTGACCCGCGCATCAAGGGCTTGAGTCTCAGCATCACCCCGAATGGCGCAGCCTGCGGCGAACAAATCGTTGAGAATAGGTTTAAGATGCGTCGCGACCACCTTGCGATCAACCAGCAGAGTCTCGGTCGCGCCACATACGCCGGTGCGCCGCATCTTAGCATTCACGACGATTTGTCGAGCCTTGGCCAGATCGGCGCCAGCGTCGATATAGGTGTGGCAGATACCATCGAGATGCTTCAGCACCGGAATACGGCTCTCAGCCGAGACGCGTTCGATCAGCGACCGGCCACCGCGCGGGATGATGACGTCGATCAGGTCGTCCATGCGCAACATGACGCCGACCGCAGCGCGGTCCTGGGTCGGGACGAGTTGGATGGAGGCTGCGGGCAGGCCGGCGGACTCTAGGCCTTCGACCAGGCAGGCCAGGATCGCCCGCGACGAGCGCGCGCTTTCCGTGCCCGCGCGCAGGATCGCAGCATTGCCTGATTTCAGGCACAACCCGCCGGCATCGGCGGTGACGTTTGGCCGGCTTTCATAGATGATCCCGATAACGCCGAGCGGGACGCGGACGCGTTGGATCAGCAACCCGTTGGGCCGCGTCCACTCCGCATCCCTTCGTCCAATCGGATCTGGCAGGTCGGCGATCTCTTCAAGACCTGTTGCCATGGCATTGATCCGCTTCTCGTCAATCGCGAGACGATCCAGTAGTGCCGCATCCAGTTGGCGGGATTTGGCCTCTGCGACATCCTCGGCATTGGCGGCGAGCAGGGCAGTCATCCGCGACCGCAGCGCCGAAGCGGCGGCGCGCAATGCCGTGTTCTTCGTCTCTGTGCTTGCCTTGGCGAGAACGCTGGCAGCGGCGCGCGCGCGGGTGCCGACCGCGCGCATCTCGGCTTCGAGCGATGCGGCATCAGTGTGATGCAAAGAGGCGACCGCCATGACCCTTGAACTCCCTATCCGCCAATCACGAGATCATCGCGGTGGATGATCTCATTCCGACCGCGATAGCCCAGAATGGCCTCGATGTTACGACTTTTCTGGCCGAGAATCCGAGCAACGTCATCGCTGGCGTAGGCAGAGAGTCCCAACCCGATATTGGTGCCGTCGCCGCGACGTACAAGGATGGCGTCGCCACGATCGAACTGCCCCTCCACCGCGACCACACCTGCCGGTAACAGCGAGGCGCCGTCGGCAAGCGCTCGGGCCGCGCCATCATCGACCACGACGACACCAGCGGGCGACACAGAACCGGCGATCCAGCGCTTGCGTGCGGTCAGGGGTTCGGCGGCTGGCGCGAACCAGCTTGTCCGGGCGCCGGCGCCGATCGCGCTCAACGGGCTCATTCCCTTGCCATTGGCGATGATCATGCCGCAACCCGCTGACATCGCAATCCGTGCCGCAGCCAGTTTCGTTACCATGCCACCGGTGCTGATCCCTGGTTGTGCGATGCCTGCCATGGCTTCGATCTCGGGCGTGATTTCGACGATTTCGGGCAGATGCTGCGCGCTCGGATCGACCCGAGGGTCTGCGGTATAGAGCCCATCGATATCGGTCAGCAGGACCAGAGTATCCGCGCTTACCATCTGCGCGACCCGGGCGGCGAGGCGATCATTATCGCCGAAACGAATTTCCGCGGTCGTCACCGTATCGTTTTCATTGATGACGGGGATAACGCCCTGAGCGAGCAACTGATTGAGCGTGGCGCGGGCGTTGAGGTGGCGGCGGCGGGCCTCCGTATCCTGCAGCGTCAGCAGGATTTGCCCGACCTTGATACCGTGGTGGCCGAGAAGCTGTTGGTAGAGATATGCCAGCTGAATCTGGCCGACTGAGGCCGCGGCTTGTTTCTCCTCAAGCCGCAAGGTGCGGCCAAGCCAGCCGAGCGTCAGGCGACCGAGTGCGACCGCCCCTGACGAGACGACCAGTACCTCCTGGCCGCGCGCCCGCAGCATGGCGAGATCGGCACACATGGCCTCAAGCCAGGCGCGGCGCAATGCGCCATTTTTTGGATCGACCAGCAGTGCAGAGCCGATCTTGACGATGACCCGCTTGGCTTGTGCGAGATGATCGACCGCCATTCTCGTCTCAGTCCTTTCGAGTCGGATCGAGCGGGGAATAAGGCAGATCGGCGGCGGCGGCGATTTCGACAGCGAGGTGGTCACCCTTGATGTGGCCCTGTAGCGATCTCAGGACCTCCGTGACGCCCTGCCCAGTGGCGCCGGAGAGTACGAAGACAGGCTTCTTGGCCGAACGCTTGAGCTTGGTGACCTTGGCTTTCAGCTCGTCGGGATCGATGGCGTCGGCCTTGTTGATGCCGATGATCTCGGGCTTGGCAGTCAAGCCACCGCCGTATGCCTTGAGCTCCCGGCGGATCAGCTTATAGGCGCCGGTGACGTCTTCTTCGGTGCCATCGATCAGATGCAGGATCACGCTGCAACGCTCGACATGGCCAAGGAAGCGATGGCCAAGGCCAGCCCCCTCACTCGCGCCTTCGATCAGGCCGGGTAGATCGGCCATGACGAATTCCTCGCCGTCGATGCCAACGACACCCAACTGCGGCTTCAAGGTGGTGAAGGGGTAATCGGCGACCTTTGGCTTCGCCCGCGAAACGGCGGCCAGAAAGGTCGATTTGCCGGCATTCGGCAGGCCGACCAAACCCGCATCGGCGATCAGCTTCAGGCGCATCCAGACCCAACGCTCGGCCCCGGGCCAGCCCATGTCGCGGCGGGTTGGTGCCTGATTGGTCGAGGTCTTGAAATGGGCATTGCCGAAACCGCCATCGCCGCCGCGCAGAAAGACGATGCGCTGGCCGGGAATGGTCAGATCGGCGAGCACCGTTTCCTTATCTTCGTCGAGAATTTCGGTGCCGACCGGCACTTTCAGGACGAGGTCATCGGATGATGCGCCGGTCTTTTGGCGACCGGCGCCGGGGCGACCGTTGCGTGCCTTGAAATGTTGCTGATAGCGGTAATCGATCAGGGTGTTCAGGTTCTCGACCGCCTCGAACACGATATCGCCGCCGCGCCCGCCATCGCCGCCATCGGGGCCACCGAACTCGATAAATTTCTCGCGCCTGAAGCTCGCGGCACCGGCCCCGCCGTCACCGCTCTTCAGATAGATTTTGCACTGGTCGAGAAATTTCATGGGGTTGAAGAACTTTACAGATCAAAAATGCGAAAAGGGGGAATGGCCTGGCCATTCCCCCCTTCCAACTCGGTATGCGATCGAAATTCGGGGAACGGCTACTCCGCAGCCTCGGCGAGCGGCGCCGGCGGCACGATCGACACGAAGGTGCGATCGGCACGGGTCTTCTTGAAGGTTACGGCGCCATCGACAAGGGCGAACAACGTATGGTCACGGCCAATGCCGACATTGGTGCCGGGATGGAACTTGGTGCCGCGCTGCCGAACGATGATGTTGCCGGCGATGACTTCTTCGCCACCGAAATGCTTGACGCCAAGACGGCGACCGGCGGTATCACGACCGTTGCGGGACGAGCCGCCTGCTTTCTTATGTGCCATGGAGGCCTACTCCTTAGACAGCGGCCGGCGCGGCGCCGGTCACAATGTCGTTGATCCGAAGGACGGTCAAATACTGGCGATGGCCGTTCTTGCGACGGTAGTTGTGGCGACGACGCTTCTTGAACACCAGAATCTTGTCGTCACGCTTCTGTTCCAGGACCGTTGCGGTGACATGGACGCCGTTCAACTCCGGGGTTCCGGCGGTCGCACCTTCGTCATCGCCGACCATCAGAACGTCGTCGAGATCGATCGTCGCGCCTGCCTCGACGGGCAGCTTTTCGACGAAAATCACGTCGTTCGGGGCAACTTTGTACTGCTTGCCGCCGGTGCGGATCACTGCGAACATGGCTGACTTCTTCAAAAACAATGGGATACAGACGGGACGGACCCGCTCGAAGGCGCGCATCATACTGGTGACGACTTCAGTGTCAACGGGATTCTGGATCGACGGGGCGGACTAGCGATCGCGATAGACCGGCGGTCGCTTGGCGATGAAGGCCGCGACGGATTCCTTGTGGTCTTCGGTTGCGATCATCATCACCTGTTGGCGATCTTCGATGGCCATCGCGGCGTCGATGCCGGCGGCATCGATGTTGAGGTTGAGGGCGTCCTTGGTCAGGCGCAGACCCATGGGCGCGGTTGCCAGCATATCGCCGGCAAGGGCAAGGCCGGTTTCAAGCAGTTTGTCCTCGGGCACGATCTCGCTCACCAGGCCGACTCGGAGCGCGCGCTCGGCATCCATGAAGCGCCCTGTCAGGAGGAACTCCGACGCGACCGATTGGCCAACGAGGCGCGGCAGGAAATAGCTTGAACCAACATCGCAGCCGCCGAGCCCGATCTTGATGTAGGCGGCATTCATGCGCAGACTCGGGCTGGCGTAGCGAACATCGGTCGCGAGCAGGAGCGAGAAGCCGCCGCCGGCCGCGATGCCGTGGCCAAGGCCGATGACGGGCTGCGGGCAGGACCGCATCAACTTCATGACGCCCGCGACCCGGCGTTGGACCGAGAGCACATCGGCAACGGTGCGGGTTGCCATGCCATTGACCCACTCTTTCAGGTCGAGCCCCGCGCAGAAGGCGCGACCCTCGGCCCGCAGGATCACGACCCGCACGTCTCTGCGCTCGTGCAGGCCCTGGAAATAGGCCAGCAGTCCATCGATCATCGCCATCGTCATCGTGTTGAGGGCATCAGGACGGTTGAGAGTCGCGATTTCGATGCCATCGCGCCGTTCGATCGCAAGGCCGTGGAAGGTGGTGGTCATGATGGCGTCCTTGTATTCGCTTTGTCGTATTGGGTTCTTTCTTAATGAGGTGCCGGAACATGCGCACCACAAATTCGCCTTTTTGGCGCGGCAAGATAGTTGCTGCCAGGGTGACGACTCCACCTGTGCCCAATTCACCCTTTCGCGAATCGCGCTTGGCAAAACTGCCGGCGATGGCCATACCCACGATAACGATTTTCTGTAGTTCTCCTCCCCGCATGCGCCAGATCCAGTTTCTTGTCACCGCGATCCTCGTCCTGCTCGTCGCTGGAGCCTTTGGCCTGTTCGGCGTCTACCAGCATTTCGCGGACGAGGTGCCGGGCTTCGCCCAACTGCAGAACTACCAACCGACGGTCGCCACCCGCGTTCATGCCGGCGATGGCAGGTTGATGGCCGAATACGCGAAGCAAAAGCGGGTTTTCGTGCCGATCAAGGCGATCCCGCCGCGGCTGATTTCCGCCGTTCTCGCTGCCGAGGACCGGGAGTTTTACAGCCACGGCGGCGTGAACCCGGCGGCGATTGCGCGGGCGACCCTGACCAACCTGCTCCACGCCGGCAGCGGCAAGCGCCAGATCGGCGCATCGACCATTACCCAGCAGGTGGCGAAAAACATCCTGCTCAGCAACGAGTATTCCTACACGCGCAAGATCAAGGAGATCATCCTTGCGATCCGCATGGATCAGGCGATGAGCAAGGACCGGATTCTTGAGCTGTACCTGAACGAAATCTATTTCGGTCGTGGCGCCTATGGCGTGGCCGAGGCGGCGTTGACCTATTTCAACAAGTCGCTCGACCAGCTGACCGTTCCGGAATGTGCCTACCTTGCGGCCCTGCCAAAGGGCCCTGAGAATTACGACCCCTCCCGCCACTACAAGGCTGCGCTGGACCGCCGCAATTACGTCATCGAGGGCATGCGCGAAACCGGTGCGATTACGCCGATCGAGGCGACGGCGGCACTTGCCGAGCCCATCACCCTGCATGGGCGCACCGAATCAGAGGTTTTCAGCTCGCCCTATTTCAATGAGGAAGTCCGACGCGAGTTGATCGCCCATTTCGGTCAGGATCTGGTCTATCAAGGCGGCTTGAGCGTGCGGACCAGCCTCGACCCGGTGCTGCAGACCTATGCCGACCAGGCCCTGCGCGATGGCTTGATCGCCTATGATCGCCGTCACGGCTATCGCGGTCCGATCGGCCATATCGATGTGGACGCCATCTGGCCGCATCATCTGGCAGCCGTCGCAACGCCTGCCGGTGCCGCACCGTGGCGACTTGCCGTGGTCTTGAACGTGCGCGCCGCTGGTGCCGAAATCGGCTTTGTCGATGGCAGTCGCGGCGTCATGCCGATGAGCGAGATCGCCTGGGCCCGCCCGAACAAGGAGGACCAGCGTGTAGGCGCCGCGCCGACGCGGGCGGACCAGGTGCTGCATCAGGGCGATGTCGTGCTGACGGAGGCCGCGACCGAGCAAGCGGCAAGCGTCGATCCGGCCAAGCGCAAGCGCAAGACGCCTGCGCCGGTTGCCAAGGCGGGTCGTCAGGTCTGGGCGCTGCGCCAGCTTCCCAATGTCAGCGGTGCGATCGTCGTGATTGACCCGCATACGGGGAGGGTGCTCGCCCTGTCCGGCGGCTATAGTTACGACATGAGCCAGTTTGATCGCGCGACCCAGGCCTATCGTCAGATGGGATCGTCGATCAAGCCGTTCATGTATCTTGCGGCGCTCGACAACGGCATGACCCCGTCGACTCTGATCCTCGATGCCCCCGTTGCGATCGAGCAGGGGCCGGGCTTGCCGTTGTGGCGGCCCAATAATTTTGAGACGAACGAATATCTTGGTCCCGCGCCGCTGCGGGTGGCGATCGAAAAATCGATCAACACCATGACCGTCCGCATGGCGGCGACCATCGGCATCGACAAAATCGCGCCGTATGTGGAACGACTTGGCATCATGGACAAGATGCCAGCGCAGTATTCGATGGTGCTCGGCGCAGGGCAGACGACGCCGCTTCGCCTCACCGCCGCCTATGCGATGCTGGTCAATGGCGGCAAGCGTATTCTGCCGTCGCTGATCGACCGGGTCCAGGATGGCCAGGGCAAAACCGTCTTTCGGCACGATAACCGCGACTGTCCCCGTTGCGCCGATTATGCCTGGGCATTGCCGGATGAGGTCCCCGATCTTCCCGATGAGCGTGACCAACTCATCGACCCTGGTACCGCCTATCAGATGGTGAATATCCTGCGCGGGGTCGTCCAGCGCGGCACCGCCGCAGGGTCTGTCGGCTCGAAGCTCGACTTCCCTGTCGCGGGTAAGACCGGCACGACCAACGAGGCCAAGGATACCTGGTTCGTCGGCTTCACGCCTGATCTGGTCGCGGGGGTCTATGTCGGTTTCGACCAGCCGCGCACCCTGGGCCCTGATGAGCAAGGCGCCCATGTCGCTGCGCCCGTGTTTGCCGAATTCATGGCCGACGCCATGAAGGACAAGGCCATAACCGATTTCCGCGTGCCGCCCGGTGTTCGGCTGGTGCGGGTCGATCCGACGACAGGCCAATACGCCTCGGCGGGCGAGCGCAATTACATCTGGGAAGCCTTCAAGCCGGGCACTGAGCCGACACCCGATGGCTTGGTCGTGCAGGGTGGCAGTGGGGTCGAGACTATCCCGGCCGATGCCAGTCTGCCGATGACTGACGAGCCGCCGACACAACTGCCCCAGACACCGGGCGTCGAGCCATTGATCGGCGTGCCCGGACAGGCAGCGGCACCGGCGGCACCCGCGATCGATCCCAACGCGCCGATTGACACCAATGCGCCGCCGGATACGCCGCCGCCAGTGGCTGCTTCGCCGCCTCAAGCGGTCACGACGTCCGTGCCGCCGGCTCCCCCATCGACGGCGCCGCCGACCGTGTCGCCTGGTAGTCCGGCACCCAATGCCCCAGCCGTGCCATCGGCATCGCCGCAGCCTGCGACGACACCCGCACCTGCGCCAACTGGTCCCGCGATCGTGCCGTCGTCGGGTGGATCGGGCGGATCGGGTGGTCTTTACTAGCGCGAGCCGGTGTCGCCACGTTGTCTTCTTGTGTGCCCGTGGGGCAAAGAGGGTATGACACCAATCCAGATCGCCGAAACCGGTTGCGCCTGCATAGGGGCGTGATTACAGTCCGGCCCCCGACCCGTTTTAGCTTGGAGCAACGCGATGCGTGCAGAAATCCAGGCAGTTGCCGACGAGATCACGTCCTCGTTGGCACTGCTGAGGAGGCATCTTTGACTGGGATACTTCTCTTCGTAAATTTGAAGAACTGAACGCCCGCGCTGAGGATCCGTCGCTCTGGAACGATCCGACGGCGGCGCAGGCGCTGATGCGTGAACGGGGCAAGCTTGATCAGGCGATCAACGGCTATCGCCGGATCGAGCAGCAACTGGCCGACGCGCTTGAGATGATTGAACTTGGCGAGGCCGAGGGTGAGGCCGAGATCGTCACCGAGGCCGAGATCAGCCTCAATGCGCTCAAGGCCGAAGTTGCCAAGCGCGAGCTGGAAAGCCTGCTCTCGGGCGAGGCCGACGGCAATGATTGCTATCTCGAGGTTCATGCCGGCGCCGGGGGCACCGAGGCTCAGGATTGGGCCCTGATGCTGCTGCGCATGTATGTTCGCTGGGCGGAGCAGCATGGCTACAAGGTCGATTGGCTCGAAGAGAGCCCGGGCGAAGAGGCGGGTCTGAAATCGGCCACGGTCAAGGTCTCCGGCCTCAACGCCTATGGTTGGCTCAAGACCGAGAGCGGCGTGCATCGCCTCGTCCGGATATCGCCCTATGACAGCGCCGCGCGCCGCCATACCAGCTTCGCCTCCGCCTGGGTTTACCCGGTCATCGACGATCGGATCGAGGTTGAGATCCTCGACAAGGACCTGCGCATCGATACCTATCGCGCGTCCGGTGCCGGCGGGCAGCACATCAACAAGACCGACTCGGCGATCCGTATCACCCATATGCCGACCGGGATAGTGGTGTCCTGCCAGCAGGATCGGTCGCAGCACCGCAACCGGGCCATCGCTTGGGACATGCTGAAGGCCCGGCTCTACGAGTTGGAGCTGAAAAAGCGGGAAGAGGCCGCAGATGCGTTGAACGCGACCAAATCCGATATCGGCTGGGGCCATCAAATTCGCTCCTACGTGCTGCAGCCCTATCAGATGATCAAGGACCTGCGCACGGGGGCCGAGACGAGCCAGACCAACGCCGTGCTCAACGGTGATATCGATATGTTCCTCGAAGCCTCGCTGGCATCGAAGATCAAGGGCGTCGAGGCCGGCGTCGCCGATCTCGAGTGATCGACGGGCGCGGGATGGATCTCTCGCAATAATTGCTGTTGCGGGCCGGCGTCGCTTCGATTAGCTTCCCGGCTCCGCAAGCCCCGCTTGACGGATTGCAGCGCTGGACCGGTGGCCGAGTGGTTGAAGGCGTCGGTCTCGAAAACCGATTAGGGTGCAAGCTCTACGTGGGTTCGAATCCCACCCTGTCCGCCAATTTTACGCCGGAGCCCGCTACCGTAGCCGATTTTCGCTGGCGCCACGGCAATGAGCGATATTATCGCTTGACTGGCGCGGGAAATTGAGCGATATTATCGCAGATGAAGATGATCATCCTCACGCTGAGCGCCGCGAAGGATCTCGATGGCCTTCCCCGAGATGCTCGTGAGCAGGTGGAGTCCGGGATTAACCGCTACGCGATGACCGGCCAAGGTGACGTGAAGGCCCTTCAGGGTCGCGATGGTTACCGCCTGCGCATCGGCAGCTATCGGGTGATCTTCGATGAAGATGCATCCACGATCCTGGCGATCTACATCGGCCGCCGGGCCACGACGACTTACAAAAGGAGCTAACGCCATGAGTGCACCACAGATCATTCGGGCGCCCAGCGGCGAAGAGCTGGTGGTACTACCCCGGGCCGAATATGAGGCACTCCTCGAGCGCGCAGATCACGAGGCCGAGTATATCGACGATGTCGCCATCTACGACGCCCGGAAGGCCGAATTAGCTGCTGGCGGTGTCGTGCTGCCCCCGGAGGTTAGCGCGGCGATTCTTCGCGGCGACAGTCGACTGAAAGCCATTCGGAAGTGGCGCGATGAAACGCAACTGCATTTGGAGTTCAAAACAGGTATCGGCCAGGGCTACTTGTCCGATCTGGAAAACGGGCGCCGCACAGGAACTCCCGAGACGATCGAAAAGCTCGCAGGGGCTTTGAACGTGCCGAAAGAGTGGCTTGCATAGACTTTGGTGAGTGCTCAGACATCGGCCGTGACGTCGGTGGCGGACAAATCAATCAGAGCGCTATGGCGTAAACGTAGTGATCATCGCTATCGGGCACGGCCCGCCATCCTACGCCAGAGCGCGCTACGCTATCCCAATTTCGCCAGCCGTTCGATTAGCCGCTCCTTCCGCGCATGACGGTTTCGAATCTCCTTCAGGCGGCCTAAAAAGTCTTCGGGCGCGCCTTTTTCCTTGGAGATCGCCCTCAGGTCTAGGAGCATGCTGGTGGCCCTGTCATAGCCAGTCGCGTTGCGGCGCTCGATCTCGGTCTCGATCTCCTGCCACACGCTCTCGCCCCGCCGGACAATGGCGTCGAGCCGGGCGCGTCGGGACCGTTCCGTCTCCTCCTCGCGCCGTTTCCGTTCGGCAGCCGCCTTTTCTGCCATCGCGCGGGCGCGGGTCCGCACGCCGCTGGCGTCCCGGCTCCAGGCGCTCCGGCCCTTCAACCCGGCGGCGGCCGTAGCGCCCCGGCCTCGCGCGTTGAACCGGCCGCTTCCCTTCCCGGCCGAGCCCAGCCGATTGGGATCGCCGCCGGCGCGGCGGATAGCCTGATGCACCTCGGCAAGGAACGTCTTGGGGCGCGGCCGGACGGCGCGCGTGGTGCGCCCGCCAGCCCGGTCGCGGACCCGGCCGGGACGGATGCGGAAATGGTCTTCGTCGGTCGCCATGAGGCGACGATTGGAAGATCAAACGGCCGACACAAGGTCGAAAATGGCG
>CAIXXC010000283.1 GCA_903923205.1 uncultured Rhodospirillales bacterium
AGCATGATGATTGTTTCGGGGTGCTCGGCCAATCCTGTCTCGCTGGCGTTCGGGATGAAGTCGAGCGGGTAGCAGGCGCGGGTGTTCTCCGTCAACGAACCGTCGTCGAGGTCGGCGACACGCGTCGCCTTGTCGAGAACGACGTTCTCAAGCACGGTGCCGAAGCGGCGTGTTGCGTCCCAAATTTCCGGTTCAGCGGTTTGCGACAGATTGATAACCTTGGCGTAGCAGCCACCTTCGAAATTGAACACGCCCTGGTCTGACCAGCCATGTTCGTCGTCACCGATCAGGGTGCGGGTCGCGTCGGCGGAGAGCGTGGTCTTGCCGGTGCCGGAGAGGCCGAAGAAGATCGCTGACTTGCCATTCGCCCCTACATTGGCAGAGCAATGCATGGGCAAAACATTCGATTCAGGCAGGGTATAGTTGAGGAAGCTGAAGACCGATTTCTTGATTTCACCCGCATAGCTTGTGCCGCCGATCAGGACGAGCCGCTTGGCAAAGTTCACCAGGATGAAGGTATTGCTCCTGAGGCCGTCAAGCTCGGGGATCGCGAAGTGATTGGGAGCCTGGATGATCGTGACCGAGGGGGCGAAGCGCGCATGTTCTTCTGCGGTCGGGCGGATGAACATGTTGCGGGCAAAAAGGCTGTGCCACGCTTCCTCGGTGACGATCCGCGCCGAGATGCGATAGCTCGGGTCTGCGCCGGCAAAGACGTTCGTCACATAGGCGCGACGGTTTTGGTAATAGGCGATGAAGCGGTGATGGACCTGATTGAAGACCTCTTCCGTGATCGCGGCGTTGGTGCTGCCCCAGTCCACGGTCTTTTCGGTCAACGCGTCGCGGACGATAAACTTGTCCTTGGGAGAGCGGCCCGTGTGTTGCCCGGTGAGTGCGACGAACGCGCCGCCGGCGGCAAGGCGCCCCTCACCATTGCGAATTGCATGCTCGTAAAGCTCTGGCACAGAGAGGTCTTTATACACAGCGGACAGATTGAAGAGCCCGTGTCCAAGCGCGACATTTCCTGTCGTTGCCTCATTGTCTTGCCGCGAATGCGTCACGTAGTGTCTCCTAGACCAGTCATTTTAAAATGTACATTTCCGATGCCAGATCGGTACGCCGGAAGCAAGCGTCCCGTGAACGGCCCTCCCATCGAAAAGGGAGGGGTGTCAGGTACTCCTTTTGCGGGTCAGCCAATCTCGGCAGACCTCAGAGCGGCTTCGATCTGTTCGGGCGTGGTCAGCCGAGACGGGAAATGATAGCGTCCAACATCGCCACCCGCGCGCAGATCGATGCCTTCAGGATCGACTCCCACCACCTGCCAGTGCGTTGATTTTTTTCCTCTAATTACCAAACCGGCGCGCTTCGCGATGGCGTCTCCTTGGTCGGCAAAGCGTTCGACGAGCACGGGTTCAATCTCGCGCCACGGCGCGTCGGCGATGACCTCATTGCCATCCAGCCAACGCACCTTGCCAAACCCGGCTATCAGATGACAGCGTTCTAGGGTGAAGCGATAAATCCTGAAATCGGCAAACCCTGCATAGAAATCCGCGCGGGGATGTCGCGATAGATACCGGCGTCGCAATATGGGATCGGCGTCAGGAATCGCGCGACCAAGCAGCGTGACCCGCGGACCGGTCAGGGAGTCCGTGAGACCAAACGTGCCGTCGATCAACAGTGAGGCGCGCGGGTCTCGTGCCAGGTTCCGGGCGTGTTCCGAGAGATCCGACATGAGCAGAATGGGCGTCGCGTCCTGGTCGCAGGCCATCATGACGAGCGAGCCGAACGGCCACGCTTCGGCGTTTTCCGTAGCTGCCGGGAGCATGGTCGACAGACTGGCCCGATCGGTCGCCCGTATCAGCCGCTGGACCAGTTCACGATACTCAGATGTCTCAGGTAAGGTCATGCGAAAGGGTTCCATGTTCCTATAAACTGGCGCAGGATCGTTGCTTCCCGATCCAAGCACCGCGCGAGATTGGTAGCGTAAGACATTGCACAGCGCCAAGGACGAACCGTGACGAACAAGATCGCACTGGTCGATGATGACCGAAACATTCTGACCTCCGTTTCCATAACCCTCGAAGCCGAGGGATACCAAGTGGACTGCTATAATGACGGTGCAGAGGCGCTCAAGGGGCTGACGGCCAAACCTGTCGATCTTGCCATCCTCGATATCAAGATGCCGCGCATGGATGGCATGGAGTTATTGGCCAATCTGCGCCGCACGAGCAATCTGCCCGTGATCTTCCTAACCTCGAAGGACGACGAAATCGACGAGGCGCTGGGGCTGCGGATGGGGGCCGATGACTATATTACGAAGCCGTTCTCGCAACGTCTGCTGATCGAACGGATCAGGGCCTTGCTGCGTCGTGCCGAGCTTGCCAGGGACGCCGACGCTCCTGGAAAGGAACAAGTTGTCCAGCGCGGCGATCTGGTCCTCGATCCGATCCGTCACCTCTGCACGTGGCGGGGGTTGCCGGTCGAGTTGACGGTGACCGAGTTTCTCCTGTTGAAGGCGTTGGCGATGCGCCCCGGTCACGTGAAGAACCGTGATCAATTGATGGACGCCGCCTATGGCGAGAACATCTATGTCGATGACCGCACGATCGACAGCCATATAAAGCGATTGCGCAAAAAACTGCGCGGCGTGGATCCAGAGTTCAATCACATCGAAACGCTCTATGGAGTCGGCTATCGCTACCGCGAGGGATGAGGGCACGCTGAAAGGGCGGGGTGTCCGTCCGCCCGGCGGTCGCCGCCGTCGTGCCTGGGCATGGCTGACTTTGCGCCTGGCGCGCAGGCGGCTCGCCCGTGTGCCGAGTTGGGGCGCGTTCTCGCTGACACGGCGTATTCTTGCCGTCAATCTGATCGTCTTGGCCCTGCTTGCCAGCGGGATGCTCTATCTAGACCGCTATGAGCGGGGTTTGATTGATACCGAGTTGCAGGCCCTGACGACCCAGGGCGAACTCTTCTCTGCGGCATTGGGTGAAGGCGCCGTGCTGCAGGATTACGGAGCGGTCCCGGTTCTGGTCCCCAGCCTTGCCCAAGGCATGATGCGTCGTTTGGTCGAGCCGACACGTATCCGCGCTCGGCTCTTCCGCACGAATGGCGATCTCATCGCTGATTCGCGGTTTTTGGCGACCGATATCGACGGCTTTGAAATTGAACCATTGGCACCGCCGGACATGGGGCAGCCGGCAGGCTGGGGCGGGGTCCATTTAGGCAGCGATTTTTTCAACGGCCTCTTCGATAGTTTTCTGACCTTCTGGCGCGAGCACGCTCATTATCAGATATACAAGGAACGGGCTGAGCAGCGTGCGTCGGATTATACTGAAGTCAGTGGAGCGCTTCGCGGCAGCGATGCCGCAGCCGTTAGGATTGATACGATGCGCCGCGACGGCAAGTTGGTCCTATCTATAGCGGTGCCGGTCAGACGCTATAAACTGATCCTGGGCGCTGTTATGCTTTCCGTCGGATCCGCTAATGTCGAGCATGAGGTTCAGGTTGTCCGAGGCGATATCCTGCGACTGTTCGCAGCGGCGCTCATCATGACGGTGCTTTTGTCTTTCTACCTCGCCGGCACGATCGCTCGCCCTGTCCGTCGGCTTGCACGGGCGGCGTATGATGTTCGTCATGGCAATGGACGAAAGGTGGATATTCCTGATTTCAGCCACCGACATGACGAAATTGGCGCGCTTTCGGTCGCTCTTAACGAGATGACGCAGGCACTCTGGCGGCGAATGGACGCGATCGAACGTTTTGCCGCCGACGTTGCCCATGAAATTAAGAATCCGCTCAGCTCTCTTCGCAGTGCCGTCGAGACCGCTGCGAGGGTTCAGGATCCTGCGGTTCAGCGTAAACTCATGGGTATCATCCATGATGATGTGCAGCGGCTGGATCGTCTTATAAGCGATATATCCGATGCGTCCAGGCTCGATGCCGAAATGAGCAGGCTTGAACGCGAACCCGTCGACCTTGCGCTGATGCTTTCGACGCTCGTCGAGATCCATGGCGCGACACGGAGCGTCGACATGCCGATTGTCGTGTTCGACAATTTGGGCGGGCCCCTGATTGTGCAGGGCAAGGAGTCGCGTTTGGTTCAGGTTTTCAGAAATCTGATCGGGAACGCCATCTCGTTTAGCCCACCATCAGGGTGTATTGAGCTGTCGGCTCACGGTGATCGAAAGGAGATCGTGGTGAGCATCGACGACCAGGGGCCCGGGAT
>CAIXXC010000284.1 GCA_903923205.1 uncultured Rhodospirillales bacterium
CCAGCAAGGATCGCCTTCGCGGCATACCACAATCGTTCGTTCACCTCGCACAACCACAGCACGTGCATGACCGAGCCAAGCCGAAGGACGGCCTCCAGCAGGCTTATCCATTGCCGCCGGGTCATGTTGTCCTTTGCACTGATGATCGAGTCGAGGTCCTTGGTGAGCTGCTTGGCGGGAAATACGATCCTTGCCTTGTCCTCGACGGGAATGTCGGGGGTCAGGTCGATGTCTCGCAGCTTCCACTCGATGCCGTTCTTGCGCCGTGTAGCGAACTCGTCTTCGACCCACTGTGCCCAAACGTCGTCTCCACTGCCGACGCCCATCGCATCGTATAGCCGCGCCCACCGCGATTGCGCCTCGCTCGGCGTCGCGGATCCCAGGCAGATCATGCGCTGGACCAGCTGTCCCGGATTCCACGAGTTTCCCGCCAGGCGGGCCGATCCGGAGTACAGCGCAACGTCTGGAACGATCGGGCAGAGCTGGAGGAACCGCTTCTTCGACTGGTTCGGCTGCTTCGGGCTCTCCAGCACGCCGTGGAGCACCGTACGCCACGTGTCATTCCCAACGCTAGAGCCAGCCTTTGCAGAGTGTCCCGGGGTCTGGGTCGCACGGTCGAACTCCCGGCCGGATGCCGGTACCGAGCCCTCTGAAACGCCCGCAAACCCTAGCGCGCGATAGAGCGAGGCCACTATTGCCTCGGCGGTGGCAAACTCCGGTGCCGGACGCACATTGAACGGCGAGTCGTCATAGGCCCCGTAAGAGTTCTTCCAGGGGCTGCTGGCGAAGGCTTCAAGCGTCATCCAAGCTCTCCCGCCCGAACTACGAACCGGCCGGTCTGCCGCACGATGACGTCGTTACGCAAGCCAATTCGAAGCTCGGCGCCGTCCAGAAGTTCCTCGTTGCGCACGATGCGGCCTGCCAATCGGGCCCGGGTCGTGTCCAGGAGTGCCACGACGGCTCTCGGCAACGACGCGGGGAGCATTCCAATCTGAAGCTCGCCAACGGAGCGAAACAGCTCGTAGGTCAGGGGAATTGACTGGGCAGTTCCGACGGGCCCGACAGATAGGAAGCGCATCGTGGCGACAGGGCGGCCGCTGGTTGGCTGGGGGAGAGGGCGCACGCGTTGCTTGTCGGTCGTGAGGACGGCGCGCCTCGGCTCTGGCGGCAGGGGCTCCCCAAATGTCGTGTTTAGCGTAACCACAAACCGGTCATTGGAGTTCAGCAGGCGCGCGACCTGATTGGCTGCCTCCTCCATCAGAGACGCGTCGCCCTCAATAACCTTCTCGTAGTTCGCAAGTGTCGACGCATCTTGCACCATGCCGCAGCGCACGCCGAGGGACCGCCTAACCAGACGGCAGGCGTAGTCGCGGATCATCGCCTGCACCCGGCCGGCAGCCAGCGGCCTACGCCGACGCACATCATTCGTCGACAAGAGGTCATCCGCCTCTGCAAGGAGCTGGAGAAGCTTCGTCTCGATACTTCTAATAAGATAGCCGGGCTGCA
>CAIXXC010000285.1 GCA_903923205.1 uncultured Rhodospirillales bacterium
CAGATGCACCCCCTCCATCCGGGCGCTGTAGACGAAAATTTCGACCATCGGGCGCGGCAGCGGCAGGAAATCGATCTCGCGACTGGCCAGCTTGAACGAGAGATAGGATTTCGGCGTCCCATCCTCCTGGCGCTGGTAGTAATTCGTCCTGAGCGTTTTGCTGATCAGCAGCATCAGCGCCCGCAGGATGCGATCCTCGTCCAGGCTGCTCACCTGATCGAGCGCCGCGATCAGTCGCCCGGAGATGTCGTCAATGGCAGGCTTGCGATCCATCGTGACAGCAAGATCGAAGCGGGCGGCGAAAAGCGCGACGAGCAGGCGAACAATCTCGGCATGGCGGGCAAGAACGTCTTCGATATAGCCCTGGCTGAAGGTCGTGCCGGCCTGGCGCAGGAATTTGGCATAGGCGCGAAGGACGACGACTTCGGCCACCCTCAGACCGGCTGCAGTGATCAGCCGATTGAACCCGTCATCATCCACAGCGCCAAACCAGATGGCGGGAAAGGCATCGTTGAAGCGGGGGTGCAACTCGGCGATATCGATGACGCCGGTACCACGCAGAGCCAGCTGGAATTCCTGCAGCCACACCGCCGCATCGGCGCCCTCCGGGCTGATACGAAACGGCAACTCGCTGATAACCCGGAAACCCAGATTCTCGAGAATCGGCAGGATATCGCTGAGCGCAATCGGCTCTCCTGCCTGGAAGGTCTTGAGGATCAGATGCCCCGTCCCACCGCCGCCGGCAGGATCAGCCGAGAGCGCCAGAACAATGCGCTCGCCCGCGATCACCCGATCAATCGCCCGGATATCCTGCAAGGCCGTCGGGCCATCGGTGCGCTCGGTATACCCGACAGGAAAGGCGTAGCGATAGCGCCGGACCAACCCGCCATCTTCGCCGCCGATCGCATGGCGACCCACGGTTTCCTCGAGCACGTCGGTCCAGGTTCTTGTTGCCGCCGCGATCGCCGCCTCGACGGCAGCCACATCGATATGCGGGAGTGTCCCACTCTTGTTGCTGACGATGAAGTGCAGACGGGCGAGCACCGCTTCGTCGAGTTGGGTCGAGCGGATCTCCGGTGTCCCCTGGAACGCATCGCCCAGAATTCGCGTGATGCGGCGCCGAGTCTCGCTCGAATAGCGATCCCGGGGGACATAGACGATACAGCTCCCGAACCGGCTGAACGGGTCACGGCGGACGAACAGCGCCACGCGCGAGCGGTCCTGAAGATGCAGGATGCCCATCGCCGTCGCGAACAGATCGATCTCGGAGATCTGAAACAACTCGTCACGCGGATAGGTGTCGAGGATATGGCGCAACGCCTTGCCGTCATGACCATCGGGCAGGACCCTGGCGCGGGCGATCGTGCGGTGAACCTTGCGGCGAAGCACCGGGATCGTCTGCGTCGGCTCGTTATAGGAGGCCGAGGTAAACAGGCCGACGATGACACGCTGGCCAACGACCTTACCGGCCTCGTCGAAAACCTTGATCCCCACGGTGTCGAGTTGCACCGGACGATGCACGGTCGAGCGTCGATTCGATTTCGAGATCATCAGGATCTCGGAGGATTCTAGGAACTGCTGCAGATCGGGCGGAAACTGGGTGACATCGCGGACGCCATCGAACAGGCGATAGGAATCATCACGCAGCACGCCGCGTCCGGTCTCCGGCACAACCGACATGCCGGTAACCCCGATCGCGTATTCACGATAGCCGAGGAAGGTGAAGTGATCGTCGATCATCCAAGACAGCAGCGCCGCGACTTCGGAGGCCTCGGTCGCCGCCACCGGCAGTTTCGGATCGCTGAGACTATCCGCGACGGCCTGAGCCAGCTTGATCATGGGCGCCCAGTCAACCACCACGGCACGCACGTCCAGCAGGACACGTTCTATCGTCCGCTGGATAAGCGCCGCATCGGCGGCGTTGATCATCCCGCTCAGCTCGATATGGATCAGCGATTCGGCGCTCGGCGCCCGGTCGAAGTCCCGGTCCTGGTCGGCCACGAGGGTCAATAATCGGCCATCCGCGTCGCGGATCACCTGCATCACCGGATGGACGATCATTTCGATACTGCCATCCAGGGCATTCAGGGCCGCCCTGACGCTATCGACCAAAAAGGGCATATCATCGTTGATCACATCGACGATTGTGCGCCCGGCGGACCACGCGTAACTCGGATCATGGGCATCGAGGACCCGGACCTGGGCCGCGCCAACCTTGCGTCGTTGCAGGAACTGCCACACCGATGCCACGACGGCGAGCAGACATTCCGGTGTCCGCGTCACCAGATCCTGGGGCGGTACGCCGCTGTAGAAGCTTGTGATAAAGTCGTCACCGAGCGGCAGACAATATTCCGGAGGATCGGGCATTGCCGCGGCCAATGCAGCGACCCGTTCCATGACATCGGCCTTGTCGCTGGCGGAATGGACATCAGGCATCGTGCTCTCCGTTCGGAAGCGTCTTGGCGAGCTTACCTTCAGGGGCGATGCGGCGGCCCCGGCTTCAGCATCACAGCCTCCAGTATATCGATAAACAATTGCGAATACTGCGCGCTTTCGACAAGGTGTCGGCCTGTGAGGTCGCCGCAGCCATGCCGACCGGGAATGCCCGGGCCTGGATCAGCACGCCGGAGGAGTAACGCTAAACTATGCCGGCAACGCGAAGCGCGGGCTCGATCCGCCGCAAGGCGCAGGATGCGTGGTTGTTTCTGTCGCGATGGGCAAAGGCACCGGGCCGGATGGGGGCGGTCGCCCCGTCCAGTCGCGCCCTTGCCCTGGCCATGGCCGCCGAAATCCCCGACGATAAGAGCGACTGCCCGATCATCGAGCTTGGCGGCGGCACGGGTAGCATCACCAATGGTCTACTCGAGTCGGGAATAGCGCCGTCGCGCCTCGTGGTGATCGAGCGTGATCGCCATCTGGCATCCCTGCTGCGCCAACGCTTCAAGGGCGTGGAGGTGATCTGCGGCGATGCCGGACAATTACCCGAGCTGCTCGCCCGCCACGGCATCACCCGTGTTGCCGCCGTGGTCTCCGGCCTGCCGCTGCTGCTGTTTCCGCGTGACCTGCTGGATCAGATCGTCGATGGCTGCTTTACCGTGCTGGGGCCGACATCGCCGCTGATCCAGTTCACCTATGGCCACGCCTCCCCGCTTCCCCCCGAAAGCTTCGGCCTGACGGCGCGGCGCGGCCCCAAGGTCTGGCTCAACATCCCACCCGCGACCGTGTGGATCTACCAGCGCGCCTCAGCGGGCTGACTTCCTAACCGATCAACCTGTGCGCTAGAGCAAAATGTGATTTGATGGAATCATCAAATCACATAAATTTGCTCTGAAATCATATAGTTATAGAGCGGATTCACGCGTTCGACGCTTCCGTCGAAACGCGACCCGCTCTAATCGCCGAAGCAGATCCCGAGACCCCGCGCCATGGCGACGAGGCTGCCCTGGGGATCGACCAGCCTCGGGTCGCCCGCAACGTCATCGAGGGGCACATCGACGACCTCCCCCTTCTGCCAGGCGACCATCCGATCACGGGAATGGCGGGCGAGGAGATCGACGGCGGCGACCCCCAGCGAGGATGCGATCAGGCGGTCGGCGGCGTTGGGGCGGTCGCCGCGCTGCAGATGACCCAGCACCGTCGCGCGCGCTACCCGGCCCGTCAACACACCCAGCCGCTCGGCGATATAGCCGGAAATGCCGCCGAAATGCGGCTTCTCCCCGACGATCCCGTCCGTCACCAGACGACCATCCTCGCGACGCACCGCCTCGGCGACGACGACGAGCGCCCAGTCGCGCTCCTCTCGCTGACAGCGGGCCTGGATCGCGGCGGCCACCCTCTCAAGACTGACCGGAATTTCGGGGATCAGGATCGCATCGGCACCACCGGCGATCCCGGTCGCCAGCGCGATATGGCCGGCCTCCCGCCCCATGACCTCAAGGATCATGATGCGCTGCTGGCTCATCGCGCCGGAGCGCAGGCTGTCGCAGGCGCTGGTCGCGACCGAGACGGCGGACTCGAAACCGATCGCGCGGTCGGTCGCCTGCACGTCATTATCAACCGTCTTCGGGATCGCGATGAACGGCAGATCGGCGCGCTTCATCAGGCGGTGGAGGATACGCAAGGAGCCATCGCCGCCGATGGCGATCAAACCATCGATACCCAGCAGGGTGAGGCCTTCCAGCACCTCGTCGGAACGATCAATCACGCTGCCATCCGGCAAGGGCCAGGCGAAGGGGTTGCCGGTATTGACCGTGCCCAGGATCGTGCCGCCCATCTGCAGCATCTGCCCATCCATGGCGCGGGGACCAAGATTGAGGGCATTGACCGGGCGCTCCATCAGGCCCTGGGTGGCATAACGAATGCCCTTGACCGACCAGCCATAGCCCATGACCGCCCGTGTCACCACGGCCCGGATCGCGGCATTCAGCCCGGCACAATCGCCGCCGCTGGTGAGCACGCCGATGGTCCTAGACATGCTGGCCTCCGTTGATATGGACCTCCGTGCCGGTCACGTAGGATGCCCCTTCCGTGCACAGGAAATAGATCACGGACGCGACCTCATCCGGCTGGCCCAGACGGCGCATCGGGATCTCGCGCTCAACGATCACATCAGTCCCCGGCGACAGGATGGAGGTTTCGATCTCACCCGGAGAGATCGCATTGACGCGCACCCCGAGCGCGCCGAAATCATGCGCCATCTCCCGCGTCAGGGCGGCGAGCGCGGCTTTCGAGGTCGCGTAGGAGGGACCGGCGAAGGGATGGACGCGCAAGCCCGCGATGGAGGTCACATTCACGACGCAGCCCTTCGCCTTCATCAATTGATCCTTCAAGCCTTTCGCCAGCAGGACCGGGGCCAGGAAATTGACCCTGAAGACACGCTCCCAGGTGTCTATATCGGTGTTCAGCGTATCAAGACGGCTGCCCCCCGGCCCCTTGGGGGAGATCCCGGCATTATTGACCAGCGCATCCAGCCTGCCGCCGTTCAGGCGCGATTTCAGATCATCGATCCCGCGTTCGACCGCACCGAGATCGGAGAGATCGAGCTGGACGTGGTTCTCCTCGCCGTCATGCCAGGGACAGGCCCGCTCGAACGGATGGCGCGACACAGTAATGACGCGCCATCCCGCTGTGTTGAAACGCTTGACGGTGGCATGGCCGATGCCGCGGCTGGCCCCGGTCAGCACCAGCGTCCGCTGTTCCGGCCTTGCCCCCACCGCACCCGTGATCGGGCAAACCCCCGGCGCGGGCGGATTTTGCGTCTGATCGCTGTCGGCCATTAAATCGCTCTCCGATCACGCGCCGAGGTGGAGCGTGCGCACATGCGCGAGCGTATCGTCGAGCGCCTGCGTCACCGCGTCGAACATGATATCGATCTCCGCATCACTGATGACGAGCGGCGGCGAGAACACGACGATGTCACCGGGCACCGAGCGGATGATGAGGCCATGGGCCTGCGCCTGCTTGACGACATAGGGGGCAATCGCCGCGCTCGCCGGATAGGACTGGCGGCTGGCTTTGTCGGCTACCAGTTCAATCGCGCCGATCAAGCCGATGCCCCGCGCCTCGCCCACCAGGGGATGTTGGCCAAGCTTGCGGATGCGGGCCTGGAAATGAGGCGCGACATCGCGCACGCGGGCAACGATATCCCGCTCCTCATAGATTTTAAGGGTTTCCAGCGCAACGGCTGCCGGAACGGGGTGGCCGGAATAAGTATAGCCATGGCCGAACAGGCCCAGGGTGGCTCCGGCATCGGCCACGACCTGATAGATCGCGTCCGTGACCATCAGGGCCGAAATCGGCTGATAGCCGGACGATAAAGCCTTGGCAACCACCATCATATCGGGACGAATGCCGAAGGTTTCGCAACCGAACATAGATCCGGTACGGCCGAACCCGCATATCACCTCATCCGCGATCAGCAGAATATCGTGACGGCGCAGAACCGCCTGGATTTTCTCGAAATAGGTTGCAGGGGGAAGGATAACACCGCCCGCTCCCATCAGCGGTTCGGCGATCATGGCGCCGATGGTGTCGGCACCTTCGGCAAGGATCAGGTCTTCAAGCTGGGCGGCAAGCCGCGTTGCAAAATCCTCCTCGCTCTCACCCGGCAATCCGCCGCGATAGAAATGCGGCGCATCGAGGTGAAAGATACCGACGCCGAGCGGCAGGTCGAAGCCGTTCTGGGCATAGGGCAATCCGGTAAGGCTGGCCGTCAGCGCCGTGACGCCGTGATAGCCGCGCCGCCGCGAGATGATCTTCTTCTTCGCCGTCTTCCCCCGGGCATTGTTATAGTACCAGACCATCTTGATGGCGGTGTCGTTCGACTCGGAGCCCGAACAGGCAAAGATCACGCGCGCGAGCGGCTTGGGCGCGATCCCGATCAGGCGCTCGGCCAATTCGGTGGTGATGCTCGCCACCTTGGCGGCGAAGGAATGATAGAACGGCAGCGTCTTCAACTGGCGATAAGCGGCCTCGGCAAGGCGCGGCTCGCTGAAGCCCAGGGAGGTGCACCAGAGCCCGGCCATGCCTTCAAGATAGCGATTGCCCTGGGTGTCGACGACAAAGACCCCCTCGCCCCGGTCGATCGCCAGTGGGCCATCACGCTCAAGCTGACGCAGGTTGGTATAAGGATGCAGGTGGTAGGTGGCGTCGCGCGCTTCCGCCGAATTGATCGCAGGCATGTGGAACTCTTTCCCTGATCGAAAATCCATGCGTCCAGCCTACACCGAAATCGGGACGATACGGGAAACGATGTTGCCGACCTCGCCGCCGCCAGCCTTCGTCCTTGACAGCACATGCCTGCGATGACTACAAACCCGCCCTGCTGTCGGGTCCATTAATGCCCGTCATCACCGGGGCGGGCGCGTAGCTCAGCGGTAGTAGCACTTGCTTCACACGCAAGGGGTCACAGGTTCAAATCCTGTCGCGCCCACCAACGTCCCCGGTCGCGCCTTGCAACACGACCTCTTTGCATCGAGAATAGCGATCCTGCATCCTGAGGACCCAGCCGATGGCGTTCTGGCATAAATGGCTGCCTGGATTTGCGGCGAAGCGCAAAAAAAACAAGTCCGTGGCAAGCCCGAAACCCGCGAAGAAATCAGCCGAACGCCTTCGTGACGAGCAATCCATTCTCGATAAGAGGCGAGAAATCCTGGCGAAGATGGAGTTGTTCCAGCAGGAACGCGAGGCGAGTGAGACGATGCGTGAGGCCCTGGATCCCGACGCGGCTCGGGCCGCCTACGTCGTCGAACAAATGCTCCTCGATCTCGAAAACAAGGGTAAGTCATGACGACACCGCGTGGCATCGATCGACTTCTTCACATCATGGCGCGGTTGCGTGATCCCACGAATGGCTGCCCCTGGGATCTGGAGCAGAACTTCTCGACCATCGCCCCTTATACCATCGAAGAGGCCTACGAGGTCGCCGAGGCGATCGAGCGCCAGGACATGGCAAGTCTTCGCGATGAATTGGGCGATCTGCTGTTTCAGGTCGTTTTCCATGGCCGCATGGCGGAAGAACAGGATCACTTCGATTTCGACGCCATCGCCCATGCCTGCGCCGACAAGATGGTGCGCCGTCATCCCCATGTGTTCGGGGACGCGCAGATCGGCGACGCCGCCGCCCAAACCTTGTCATGGGAGGCCATCAAGGCGGCTGAACGGGCGACCAAGGGCGAGGCAGGGCCGGTATCTGCGCTCGATGGCGTCACGGCGGCCCTTCCTGCGCTGACAAGGGCCGCGAAGATCCAGGGACGCGCCGCGCGGGTCGGCTTCGACTGGGGCTCCCCCCTGCCCGTTCTCGACAAGATTGCTGAAGAGGCCGAGGAACTGCGCGTTGAAATCGCGCAAGGCGCATCGCCTGAGCGCATTGACGAGGAACTCGGCGACCTGCTGTTCGCGATGACCAATCTCGCCCGCAAGCTCGATCTCGACCCCGAAGGCAGCCTGCGTCGCGCAACCTTGAAATTCGAGCGACGTTTCCGCGCCATCGAAGACCGGCTTCACGCCGAAGGTTTAACCGCCGCCGGCCAGGATCTGGCTACCCTCGACGCGCTCTGGGACGCCATCAAGGCAGAGGAGAAAGCGCAGCCTTAAGCGCTATTTCGCGATCAGAACCTGGTAGAGTTCTTCCCAACTGCCCTCATCCGGTGCGAGCAGCAGGCCGCCGTCATGACTGCGCGGGGAGTAGTGGCTGCGGTCGAGCCTGCGGCCAAACCCACCGGCCTCGCGATGCAGCAGGAAACCAGGGGCGTGATCCCAGGGCATGAGGCGGTGGTAAAGCGCGAAATGGGCGCGACCGCTTGCCAGGGCGAGATATTCATGGCCCGCACAGCGAAAGCTGAAGACCGAGCCCACCATGTTCGAGCGGCCGGCAATCCTGCGAACCAGATGGCGATTGCCGAAACGGATCGAAAGCGAACCGCTCATACTGCCCGCCTCGGCAGCATCGGCCACGGCAAGGCGGACACCATTGAGCCAGGCACCGCCACCCTTGGTCGCGACCGCCATCCGATCCGTCGTCGGGTCATAGATCCAGGAGGCAACAATCTCCCCGTGGACCGCGTAGGCGACCATGACCGCGAACAGCGGCAGGCCGGCGGCGAAGTTCGCGGTGCCGTCCACGGGATCAATCAGCCAGGCATGGCCCTCACCCTCAAGATTACGCAGCAGGGATGGATCGGCTGCCGTCGCTTCTTCGCCGACGACCAGCGATCCCGGTATCAGATCGCGCAGCAACGGCGTCAAGGCGAACTCGGTCTCAAGATCGGCGACCGTGACGAGATCGCCAGGCGATTTCTCACGGATGTCGCTTGCCGCCAGACGCTCAAATCGGGGCAGAATATGAACCCGGGCCGCCTCGCGGATATAGGCAGAGACGGTTTCGATATCCGGTGTCACGAAGCACGCTGACGGGCGTGGAAGCGCGCAAGATCCTCTTGTCCCATATTGATCACCAGATGTGTGGTCTCGTCGTCGTCATGACGCTCAAGAACCTCGCCATGGCGGTAGAGCCAGGCGATCAAAGCACCATCGGACCGCGGCAGATCGATCGAGACTGGATGGCTGGCGGCTGCAAGCAGGCGATCAATGCGCCCAATCAGGGCATCGCAGCCCTCCCCGGTCACGGCCGACAGCGGTATAACATCCGCATCCCACCCGGCCTGAACCGAGAGACGTTCGCGCCCGGCTTCATCCAAAAGATCGGTCTTGTTGAATGCCTCGATCATCTTGGTTCCGCCGACATCGGGATTGACGCCGAGATCCTTCAGCACGGTCATCACGTCCCGCGCCTGAGCCTCGGTATCGGGATGCGCGATATCGCGGACATGGACGATCAGGTCGGCTTCGAGAACTTCCTCAAGGGTTGCGCGAAAAGCGGCGATCAGATGCGTCGGCAGGTCAGAAATGAAGCCGACCGTGTCGCTCAAGATCGCCTTGCGACCGGAGGGTAGTTGCAGCGATCGCATCGTGGGATCAAGCGTTGCAAACAACAGGTTTTGAGCGAAAACATCAGCCTTCGTCAGGCGATTGAACAGTGTTGATTTGCCGGCGTTGGTATAGCCCACAAGGGCCACGATGGGGTACGGAACGCGACGCCTTGCGGTTCGATGAAGCTCACGCGTTTGCTTGACTGCCTGCAATTCCCGCTTCAGTCGCGTGATCCGTTCGCCGATCAGACGCCGATCGATTTCAAGCTGACTTTCGCCGGGACCACCGAGAAAGCCGAAGCCGCCGCGCTGACGCTCAAGATGGGTCCAGGAGCGGACCAGACGGGAACGCTGATAGGACAGAGAGGCCAGTTCGACCTGAAGCCTGCCCTCATGGGTTCTTGCGCGTGCCCCAAAGATTTCAAGGATCAAACCGGTTCGGTCGATAACCTTGCACTGCCACGCCTTTTCCAAATTACGCTGCTGTACCGGCGTAACGGGGGCATCCACGACACAGACGGTGATCTCCAACTCAGCAATCCGCCCGGCGAGAGCCTCCACCGTTCCCTTGCCGAACAGCGTCGCCGGCCGCGGGTTGACGAGACGCACAAGATCCGCGCCGACGATATCCAGATCAATCGCAGCAGTAAGCCCGATTGCTTCTTCCAGCCCGGCCTGCGGCGACCGCACTGCAACATCATGCTCTTTGGAAGCGCCCACGCGGGGGAATGGGTAAAGAACGTACGCCCGCCCGGTTTTACCTGTCACCGTCATTGGACCGCGCTCGGTCAAGCAGCGCAGTTCCTACTTTCAAACATCGGATTCCTTGTCACCCTCAAATAACTGCACGGGCTGCCCAGGCATAACCGTCGAAATTGCGTGCTTATATACCAGCTGAGAATGCGCATCACGACGCAGAAGCATAGAAAAATTGTCGAACCAGGTAATGATCCCTTGCAATTTTACACCATTTACAAGGAAAACCGTGACCGGGGTCTTATTCTTACGAAGATAATTCAGGAAAACATCCTGTACGTTCTGCGATTTGTCTGACATGGGATATTCCCCTGTGTCCAGTTGTTGGAGCCCTTAGGGCCCGAGATAAACCGCCAGCTCAACACGAACACAAGGCGGGGCGCAATCGAAGCGTTACTTTCTGGCCTAGCCTGTATCCGCTTCATTTATATTGCAAGTGCGAAGATGGAAGAACTGCCATCCTCAATGCCTCGCAATCTTCAAATGATATGGTAGGTGCCGAGTCACTCGCCAATAGCTGATCCGACGGTGGACCGATCCAAACCGGGACACAGCCGGAATTGATCGCACAGGCCATATCGATATCGGTGTCGCCAACGAACCAAACCGCCTTCATGGCGATGACGCTGCTGCCTTCGAGCGCGAGGTCGACGGGCGCCCTCGCCGGTTTGTCTGCCGTAGCATCGCCCGCGCCAACGACACGCCGGAAGTAAGGCTCCCAGCCCAATGCGGCAACCTCACGTCGCAATAGACGTCCCGTTTTATTACTGACGACACCAAGATAGATATCCGCCCCATGAAGCGCATGGATCAGTTGGGCGGCGCCGGGCATGGGAGCCAGTCGATCCAGGTGCAGGGCCTCAAAATTGGCAAGATAGAGTGCTCGTGCCTGCTCCCAGGAATCGCCGAACAGACGTGGAAATGAGTCGCGCAACGATTGACGAACGCGCTGCTTGACCTCTCCCAGCGACCATAGCGGCGTCCCCATGACCCGGAATGTCTGATTCAATGCCTCGTGAATCGTACCCCACGAGTCGACGAGCGTATTATCCCAATCAAATAAAACAGCCCTGGGGAGGCTTAAATAACGTTCTGGCTCAGGCGTCGCACTCAAAGTGGATCAGCCCCGATCATGCGCTAGGACACCAAGCGATTTCAGCTTCCGGTGCAAGGCAGACCGCTCCATGCCAATGAAGGCTGCGGTTCGGGAGATATTGCCACCAAATCGCGTGACCTGAGCGATCAGATATTCGCGCTCGAAAACCTCCCTCGCCTCACGCAATGGCAACGTCATGATCTCGCCGCCCTTTTCCCATTTCAGCACGGTAGGCGCGATCGAACCGATCTCGGCCGGCAGCATATCGGCACGAATCGGCTCCTTAGCATCACCCGGTGCCATGATCAGCAACCAATCGATGACGTTGCGAAGCTGACGAACATTGCCGGGCCATTCATAGCCCTGCAGGGCAGCCATCGCGTCCTCGCCAACCTCGCGAGGCGTCAATCCACCGGCCTGCGCAGCTTGGCCCATGAAATGGCGCACCAGCGTCGGAATGTCTTCGCGCCGCTCACGCAAAGGCGGCACGCGGATCGGGACGACCGAGAGGCGGTAGAACAGATCTTCGCGGAACCGTCCGGCGGCAATCTCGGCCGCGAGGTCCCGATTGGACGACGCGACAACGCGCACATCGACCTCAACCCGGTTGGTGCCGCCGACGCGCTCGAAGACCTGTTCCTGCAGAACCCGGACGATCTTGCCCTGCGTCTCTAGGGGCATATCGGCGACCTCGTCGAGGAACAGGGTCCCACTGTGCGCCTGCTCGAACGTCCCGATCTTGCGGGGGCTATCCGGTCCCTCTCCGCCAGCCTCGGTGCCAAAAAGCTCGACCTCCAATCGCTCTGGACGCATCACGGCGCAATTGATAGCGATAAACGGCCCCTTCGCACGACGGGACCGATTGTGGAGCAATCGCGCGGCAATCTCTTTGCCAGCACCGGCAGGTCCGCTGATCAGCACGCGCGAACCCGTGGGCGCGACCTTCTCGATCGCATGGCGGAGCTGGTTGAGCGCCGGCGAACCGCCGATCAGCTCGGCATCGCCGCCGGAGCGGAGTTTCAGCTCCTCGTAATCACGGCGCAGTCTGGCAGCCTCAATCGCGCGCTCTACCTGCAGCAACAGGCGATCCGATTTGAAGGGCTTCTCGATAAAATCGTATGCGCCGATCTTGATGGCAGCAACCGCAGTTTCAATGTTGCCGTGACCACTGATCATGAGGACCGGAAGCGACGGCGCTTCTCGCCGGATGATCCTGAGGATTTCCATCCCATCCAGCTCGCTACCCTGCAACCAGATATCGAGCACGACCAGCGACGGCTGTCGCTGGCGAATCCGGGCCAGCGCCGTGGCGCTGTCGCCAGCTTCCCGGGTTTGATATCCCTCATCCTGAAGGATGCCCGCAATGAGCATCCTGATATCGGCTTCGTCGTCAACAATGAGTACGTCATGAGCCATGGAACAGGGCTTCCCTTTTTTCCATAGTGTCGTTCAATCCAGTTTGGTCACGCGGTGAACCGGACTTCAGATCGTTCGGAAATACCAAACTTACCTTGGCACCTCCGGACGCCGAATCCTCTAGCACGAGCGCACCCGCGTGGTCTTCCATGATCTTCTTCACGATCGCCAAGCCGAGCCCTGTACCTTTTGTTCGTGTCGTTACATAGGGTTCCGTCAGAGATTCGCGACCTTCTTTTGGTAAGCCCTTGCCATTATCAGATACGGAAAGAACCACCTGGTTATGGTCACTCGTCAGACTGACACCGATTCGACCTGCTCGGAGGCCCTCGCCACCCACCGATGTGCGGCCATGGATGGCATCAATCGCGTTCTGCAGTAAATTGATGAGTGCCTGACTGATCTGGCGCGAATCACAACGCGCCAAAACCGGTTCCGCCGGAAACTCGAGTGTGAAATCGATCTCGCCATGGGCCGTTCGTTGCAGAAATACGGCCTGTCGGGCGATATCGGTAAGGCTTTCCTCCCGCAATACCGGCGTCGGCATGCGCGCGAATGACGAGAACTCGTCCACCATGCGGCCGATATCGCCAACTTGGCGAATGATGGTGTCCGTGCAGAGCTGAAACGTCTCGGGGTCGCTCTTGATCTCGCCGAGATATTTCTTCTTCAGTCGCTCTGCCGACAACTGGATCGGGGTCAGAGGATTTTTCATCTCGTGGGCGATGCGTCGGGCAACATCGGCCCAGGCCGCCTTCCGTTGGGCGGAAACAAGATCCGTTATATTGTCGAAAGTCACGACGTAACCCCGAATCTCGCCATGGCCCGATTCGGCGGTGATCCGCACGAGAAGCGTGGTGGCCCTGTTATTTGCCAATATCTTGATCTGACTTTCGACCCGGGTCCGAGAATTCGACACGGCTTCTTCCAACAGCGGGATCATCTCGGGCACCACGTCGCCCAGATAGCGGCCAAGCATCTGGTCGAAATCGAGGCCAAGAAGCTGTGCGGCTGACCGATTTGGCAAGGTAATGACACCATGCTCATCAAGCCCGGTCACACCCGCCGAAACGCCCGACAGGACTGCTTCGGTAAACCGTCGCCTGTAATCGAGCTGGCGGTTCGCCTCCACCAATTCTCCCTGCTGGTTTTCGATTTCGTCGGTCATCCGGTTGAAGGCTCGTCCAAGCGAGCCAAATTCATCGTTCTCGTCAAGCTCGGCAACGCGCGCCGACAGATCGCCACCTCGGACCTTCTCCGCAGCGACGACGAGGCCGCTGATCCGCCTTGAAATGCCCGTGGCGAAATTCAGGCCGACCCAGACCGCGACAAGCAGGAGCAATACCGCAGCGCCGCCAAAGATCAGCACGAACTTGATCTGGAAACCCGAACGCTGCTGTTCGAGCCGCTCGTACTGGTCGACCGCAGCATTTGTCTTCTTCAGATAATCGATCACGCGCGGCTCGACCGGGCGACCGACATAGAGCATCACGCCCGGCAATTGGTCGATACGAACCAGCGCACGGACCCGGTTCTCGTTCTCGCTTGTCAGGATCGCAACCTCGCCAGATCGTGCGAGTTGCATGGAGGATTCCGGGATTGGTTCAAATTCCAGCGCAAAACTGAACGTCGACCGACCAAGAACGCTGTGGCCTTTCTCACTGAACACAACCGCCTCGGTCAGCTGACGAGTCGAGACCTCGGCATCAAGGAAGCCATCCATGACCGCGCGGTTACTGATGAGCTGAAAGCCGTTACGATTGAAATCGGCCGCGACGGCCAGGGCGTCGGCCCGGATGTTTTGCTGGTGTTCGGCGAGATAGGCCTGCGCCACGGCCCGCGATTCGCTGAGCGCTGTGCGCACCTTGTCGCTGAACCAGGACTCCATGCCGATGTTGAGGAAGGCGTAGGCGAAAAGCGCAACGATGATCGTGGGGATTACCGCGACCGTGCTGAACAGCACCACAAGTCTGATATGAAGCCTTGAGCCGGCAAGACCACGCCGCCGCTGTACCCAGACCTCGGCCAGCCTGCGCGCCACCACGGCGCTGAAAACCAGCACCATGACGACGTTGATATAGAGCAGCGGCAACAAGAGCCCGCCGTCAGCTTCGTAGGGTGAATTGCCGGAGCCGGCAACGTAGGTTGCAAGACCGGTCAAAATCGCGAGTGCCGCGAGACAGATCATAAGAACCTGCTCGATCCCGCGCCGACCGGCGATCTGGACAAGATGTCTTAGGGTCCGGCGCACTCGGTTGCGCCCAGGATTTCTCGCGGCCACCGAGAACGGGACCTCCTGGGGTGTCGGATCTTGTGTCGGCGGATTATTCGTCACGTCATCCCGGAAAAACTGTCACCCGGCTATTTTAGGCCGCGGACCACCGGGATGTCCAACTCGCGAATCTTCTTGCGCAAGGTATTGCGATTAAGACCGAGCAGTTGCGACGCCTTGATCTGATTGCCACGTGTTGCCGCGAGCGTCAGATTGATCAGGGGGCGCTCGATTTCACGCAGCACCCGGTCATATAGGCCATTCGCCGGCAGCGAGTCCTTGTGGGCAGCGAAATACTCCCGAAGGTGGCGCTCGACGGATTGGCCCATGCCCTCGTTGGCGGGAATATCGGAAGGCGGCAGGGCCACCGAAACATCCGCAAGTTCCTGCTCGACGACAGAGATATCGATGACCTCCTGCGAATACAGGGCCGCGATCCGGCGGATCACATTCTCCAACTCGCGGACATTACCGGGCCAGCGATGCTCCTTCAGCCGATCGATGCTTTCCACGGTGAGACTTTTGAGCGGCAACCCCTCCGCCGCAGCGGCGCTCAAAAAATGCCGGGCAAGCGCGGGAATGTCCTGGACCCGCTCTCGCAAGGGCGGGAGGCGAATCGGGACCACGTTAAGGCGATAGAACAGATCCTCGCGGAACTGCCCCTGCCTTATCAATTGGCGCAGATCGCGATGGGTCGCGGCAACAATCCGCACATTGGCCTTGATCGGCGTGCGTCCGCCAACCGAGGTGTATTCGCCCTCCTGCAAGACACGTAATAGCCGGGTCTGTGCCTCAAGAGGCATATCGCCAATTTCGTCCAGGAAAAGCGTGCCGCCCTGGGCCTGCTCGAACCTGCCCTGCGAACGGTTGACAGCACCGGTGAAGGCGCCTTTTTCATGCCCGAAGAGCTCCGATTCGATCAATTCTCTTGGGATTGCCGCCATGTTGACGGCCACGAAATTGGCGTTGCGGCGCTTGCCATAATTGTGGAGCGCACGAGCCACCAGTTCCTTGCCGGTTCCACTCTCACCGGCGATCATAACTGTGAGGTCGGTGCCCATCAGACGCGCGAGGATACGATAGATTTCCTGCATCGCTGGAGACCGACCGATCAGCGGCAGTTGCTCCTCGTCCTCGCCCGCCTGCTCACTCGATATCGGTGCCGCCGTCGACACGGATAGGGCGCGATCGACCACATTGCCCAATTCCCGCAGATCGAACGGCTTGGGTAGGTATTCGAAGGCACCGCGTTCGGTCGCCTTGACCGCCGTCAGCAAGGTATTCTGCGCGCTCATGACAATAATGCGCAGATCGGGTCGGATCTTTTTGATCCGAGGGATCAGGTCGAGGCCGTTTTCGTCCGGCATCACGACATCGGTGATCACCAGATCGCCTTCACCATCGGCGACCCAACGCCATAATTGTGCAGCCGTCCCGGTCGTCCGCACATCATGGCCGAATCGGCCCAGATATTGATTGAGAACAGTTCGGATCGCCCGATCATCATCGGCAACAAGAATGGTCGCGGCGCTCACTGTGCTTGATCTCCGTATTCGTCGGTCAAAGCCGCTGCTTCCATCGGCAGAAAGACCCGGAATATTGTCCTGCGCGGCAGGGTGTCGAATTCAATGACGCCGCCATGATCACCGATAATCTTGGCGACGAGGGCAAGGCCAAGGCCCGTTCCGCTCGGCTTGGTCGTGACGAACGGGTCGAATAAATGGCCACTCAGATCCTCTGGGATACCGCTGCCATTGTCCTGAACCGATACCACGAGCGGCAGGTGAACCCTGGTATCCGTCCCCGGAACGGCAAGCCGGACGCCGTGTTGAAACGCCGTCGTCAGCGTGATTTCTCCCCCTTCTGCGGGTGCCGCCTCGGCGGCATTCTTCACGAGATTGAGAAAGACCTGAACGAGGCGGTCGCGATTGCCGTAGACCGGGGGAAGCGATGGATCATAGGACTCGATAAATCGGATATGCCGAGCAAATCCGCTACCCGCGAGCTTACGAACGCGTTCAAGAACCTGATGAATATTGACGGGTTCACGTTCAAGCGGCCAAGAGTCCGAGAACAAATCCATCCGATCGACGAGGGCGCAAATCCGGTCCGTTTCCTCGCAGATCAAACGGGTGAGCTGCTGATCAGAGGCATTGGCCGTCTCCTCGAGAAGCTGGGCAGCACCGCGTATGCCCGACAACGGGTTCTTGACCTCATGCGCCAGAATCGCGGCCATTGCCGTGACCGAGCGTGCCGCATGTCGGTGGGTCAGTTGGCGATCGATACGATGCGCCATAGACGTCTCGAAGATCGACAGGACAACAGAACCGCTCTGCTCTGGCAGCGCAGCCGCCTGGATCGAGACCGAACGGTGATGAACACGTGGTCCGTGGAGATCGATGGCGTGCTCAAATACACTGGCCGAACTTTCGGCCGCCGACCGCACGACAGCGAAGATCGGATTATCGTCGGAGACCAGATCCTCCAGGCCGACGCTACACAGCACCGACGAACCCTGCTGAAAAAATTGCTCCGCAGCAGGATTGGCGAACCGGATACGCATCGCCTCATCGACAACGAGGACTGGGATCGCCAGCGCAGCAACGACTGAATTAGAATCCGGTGCAACGCGTCGGGACGGTTTGACGACGGACCGGAACGCGGTCCAGGACCTTGCCATCATGCTGCCAGACGATCCATGACGGGCTCGTAGAAGCGCTGGATCATGCTGCGCACGCGACCAGCATCAGATTCGAGATTCACTGCGCCCCTGAAATCCGCTGAACCCGGAAATCCCTTCGAATACCAGCCAATATGTTTGCGAGCCATGCGCACGCCGATGACCTCACCATAATGACTGAGCATCGTTTCGAAATGTTCCATCATCGTCCGGTACTGATGGGCAAGATCGGGGTCCGGTTCGCGCCGACCCGTTGCAAGGAAGGTCGCGACCTGACGCAAGAACCATGGCTTGCCGTAGGCGCCGCGGCCGATCATGACGCCATCCGCACCCGATTTATCCATGGCCTCACGAGCACGATCAAGCGTCGTGATATCCCCGTTCACGATGACCGGAATGGACACCGCCTCCTTGACATTGCGCACGAAATCCCAATCGGCGCTGCCCTCATAGAACTGACAGCGCGTCCGGCCGTGCACCGTCACCAGCTTGATGCCGCAACTCTCGGCGATCCGGGCCAGATTGGGTGCATTGCGGTTGTTATCGTCCCAACCGGTCCGCATTTTCAGCGTAACAGGGATATCGACCGCCTTGACCGTCGCCTCAAGAATACGCGCAGCATGAAGTTCATCCCGCATCAGCGAGGAGCCGGCATGGCCGTTAACGACTTTCTTCACAGGGCAGCCGAAATTTATGTCGATGATATCGGCGCCAAGATCGGCGTTGAGGCGCGCGGCTTCTGCCATCACCTCTGGATCGCATCCGGCCAATTGTACGGCCATCGGCGAATCTTCAGGAGAACGCTGGATCATCTTCATGGTCTGTCGGGTATTTCGGATCATCGCCTGGCTGGCAATCATCTCGGAAACCACCATCGGTGCGCCATGACGTTTGGCTACCTGTCGGAACGGCATGTCCGTGACCCCGGATAGGGGCGCAAGGATCACCGGGTCGGTCAACGTGATATGGCCGATTTGAACGCTCATCTTTTACGCTTGCGGTTAGGAGCTGCTTAGAATCTGTGCACACTAACGTGATGGCTTCGCATCTGCAAGATGAATGGCTTCAGGAGCAATAATGGCTCCGGGGGAATAATGGCTTCAGTATGAATAATAGCTCCAGGAGGGATAGCGGATGGAGCAATAGGTGATTTAATGATTAATCACTGTCAAAGTCGGCTAGCCGTCTGCGCTTGGTGTCTTTGTCAATTGAGTTGGCGTCGGGAAACCTTGCTCTCCGCCGGAAGAAACGATACCCCGCTGACCCATCACCCGTCCGAGAAGAAGGCTCCGTGCGCCCCGAAATCCTCTATCCGCTTTTCGCGCCTGTCACCTCACTCAAGGGGATCGGGTCACGTTTGGCGAAGCTGGTCGAACGGGCTGCGGGTAACCATGTCGTCGATATACTCTGGCATCTGCCCGTCGGCTTGATCGACCGGACCCTGACGCCGACCATCTCGGAGGCGACGCCCGGGGAAATCGTGACTCTGAACGTGAGGGTCGATGCTCATTTGCCCGCCAATTCGCCGCGCCTGCCCTATCGCGTCCGCTGCAGCGACGATACCGGCGTTATCACACTCGTGTTCTTTCACGTCAAAGGAGACTGGCTGGCACGGGCGCTGCCCGTGGGTGCGGATCGTTTGCTGAGCGGCAAGCTTGAACTGTTTGGCAACGCACTGCAGATGAGCCACCCCGACCATATCGGTGATCCGACTGCAGGCGAAGCGCTTGCCATCGAACCCGTCTACGCGTTGACGGCGGGACTTTCCCTCAAGGTCATGCGCAAGGCAATCGAGGCGGCGCTCATCCGGGCACGGCCTTTGCCTGAATGGCAGGACGCGGCGTTCCTGGAGCGACGTCGTTGGACAGATTGGCGCAGCGCACTGGACGTGCTCCACAATCCGAAGGGTGCCGTCGACCTCGATCCGATGCACCCTGCGCGCCTGCGCCTGGCCTATGACGAGTTGCTGGCAGACCAGTTGGCACTCGCTCTGGTCAGGGAGCAGACGCGGCGCGCAAAAGGCAGGCCGATTATCGGCCATCATAATCTGCAAGAAAAGGTCACCGCCGCACTGCCGTTTAAGCTGACGGCTGCCCAACAGCAGGCCATATCCGAGATTGCGGCGGACATGGCGGCTCCAACGAAGATGCTACGGCTGTTGCAAGGCGATGTCGGCAGCGGCAAGACCGTCGTCGCCTTGCTCGCAATGCTCGCGACTGTCGAGGCGGGAAGCCAGGCGGCGCTGATGGCGCCTACCGAAATTCTCGCCCGGCAACATGTCGAGACGTTGAACCGCCTGCTGGCGCCGACGGGCCTCACCGCGACATTGCTGACCGGTCGAGACAAGGGCAAAGCCCGGACCACGACCCTCGCCGGATTGGCGGATGGCAGCATTCCACTGGTCGTCGGGACACACGCCCTGTTTCAGGACGACATCGTATTCAAGGACCTGGCGCTAGCCGTCATCGACGAGCAGCATCGTTTCGGCGTCGAACAGCGAGTGCAACTGGCGTCCAAGGGACGAGGCGTCGATGTTCTGGTCATGACGGCCACACCGATTCCACGATCGCTGATGTTGACCAGCTATGGCGATCTCGATGCGTCTTTCTTGCGTGAGAAGCCGATAGGGCGAAAGCCGATCACAACCAGCCTGGTGTCACTGGAACGGCTTGAAGAGGTTGTGGGCGCGGTTGGACGGGCGATCGCCCAAGGCGCAAAAATATACTGGATATGCCCGCTTATCGAGGAGTCCGAGACCGTTGATCTAGCCGCCGTCACGGATCGCCATTTCCATCTCAGCACCCTGTTCGGCGCGCGCGCGGGCCTGCTTCATGGTCGCATGAAGCCTTCGGAACGGGACCAGATCATGGAAGCCTTCGCCCATGGCGATACCGATCTTCTGGTCGCTACCACTGTTGTGGAGGTTGGGGTTGACGTGCCGGCCGCCACGATCATGGTTATTGAGCATGCCGAACGTTTCGGCCTGTCGCAGCTGCACCAACTGCGCGGCCGCATCGGGCGAGGCGACAAGCTGTCGACCTGCCTGCTGCTTTATGCCTCCCCCCTTGGCGATACCGCGAAGCAGCGCCTGAAAATCATGCGTGAGACGGAGGACGGGTTCCGAATTGCTGAAGAGGACTTGCGGCTTCGCGGCGCGGGCGACGTTTTGGGAACCAAGCAGAGCGGATTGCCGCGCTACCGCCTTGCCGATGTCTCGCTGCACCAGGAATTGCTCGACATAGCCCATGACGATGCCCGACTTATCATGACGCGAGACCCAACCCTGGCGAGTGAACGCGGCAAGGCGTTGCGGGTCCTTCTCTACCTGTTCGAGCGCGATGCCGCCGTTCGCTTCCTCCATTCAGGCTAGGCTTCAGCCGGAAATGGATCGGTAGCCTTGAAGCCGGGCGCAATCGACTGATATAGACCGTATATCAGCTAACCTAGGAGCCGCATATGTCTGGTCTAGTGTCGCGCGTTCTTATTCTTATCGGATTCGGGCTTTGTTTCGTCGGTACTGCGACCAGGGCCGCTGCCGATGATGCCGTGACAATTGGAACCGACTGGCGTGCGGAAGCCTCGCATGGCGGAATTTATGAAGCGCAAGCTGCGGGGATTTACAAGAAATACCACCTGAACGTGACGATCGTCCAAGGTGGCCCCAATCTCAATCAGGCACAGCTTCTGGCTGCAGGCCATTACGATTTTATCGTCTCGTCCAACAGTTTCGAGCCTCTCAACTTTGTCCAGAACAACGTCCCCATTGTGGTTGTGGCAGCCGGTTTTCAAAAGGATCCACAAGTCCTGATCGCGCACAAGGGTGCCGGCAATGACAGTCTTGAGGCAATGAAGGGCAAACCGATCATGATATCGAGCGATGCCCGGCCGAGTTATTGGCAATTTCTGCGGGTAAAGTTCGGCTTCTCGGACGACCAGATCCGCCCCTACAATTACAGCCTTCAACCCTTCATCGTGGACAAGAAGGCAATCGTCCAGGGGTACCTGACGGATGAGCCTTACGCGATTGAACTCGCGTCCAGCGAGAAACCGGTGACCATCCTGCTGGCCGACCATGGCTACAAGAGCTACGCGGAATTCATTGCCACCACCCAGGCCAATATCGACACCAAATCAGATGTGGTCCAACGCTTCGTCACAGCGACCATGGAAGGCTGGAAGGAATATCTCCATGGCGACCCCACCGGCGCGAATGATCTGATGAAGAAGGATAATCCAGAGATGACCGATGCCATCCTGACGCATTCGCGCGCTGGCATCATCGCGGGAGGGCTGGTGGAGTCCGGGGATGCCAAGAAGCACGGAATCGGCACGATGACCGACAGCCGATGGAAGCAATTCGCCGATTTTGCGATCGGTGCCGGTATTTTCCCGAAGGATATCGATTACAAAAAGGCCTACACTCTCCGATTCCTGTCGAAAAAGACCGTTGCGGCTCCGTGACGTCACCTCTGGTCTCTCTCAGAGGTGTCGAAAAACGCTTCGATGACGGAACTGAAGCTCTTTCCGCGCTTGACCTCGATCTCGGACGCGGGGAGTTCCTGAGTATTATCGGCCCATCCGGCTGCGGCAAGAGTACGCTGCTGCGCATTATTGGCGGGTTGTCGATACCCAGTGCGGGGCAGATCGCCTGGGACCAGGAAGGTGATCGCCAACCAAGCGGTGGCGATCTCGCTGTTGTCTTCCAGGAGCCCACCTTGATGCCCTGGGCCCGCGTGATCGACAACGTCATGCTGCCCCTGAAACTAACGGCGATGGACCGGGAGGACGCTCGGGCAAGGGCGGCGGATGTTCTAGCCCGGGTCGGTTTGGCGGGGTTCGAGCAGGCATTCCCCCGACAGCTCTCCGGTGGCATGAAAATGCGGGTTTCGATTGCCCGCGCCCTTGTGACAGCCCCTCGGCTCCTGCTTCTCGACGAACCTTTCGCGGCGCTAGATGAGATCACTCGCTTGAAGCTCAACGATGATCTTCTTGAACTTTGGGCGCAGCATGGCTGGACCGTCGTTTTCGTCACCCACAGCGTTTATGAATCCGTGTTCCTATCCAATCGTGTGGTGGTGATGAGCCCGCGACCTGGACGGATTATCGCCGACTTTGCCATTGAAGAGGGCTATCCGCGGGGCCGAAACTTCCGCCACGAGCAAAGCTATGCGCATTCCTGCCGCGCCGTGTCAGATGCACTTGCTAAGGCGATGGCATCATGAGGCGAGCCCGGCACCGTCTACTGGACGCCGTTATTCCGGGCTTTGCGGCCCTCGCGTTCCTCGGATTTTGGGAGTGCGCTGTTAGAATTGCTCATACGCCCACATATGTCCTACCCGCTCCAAGCGTGATCCTGGCGACCTTGATCCGCGATCACAGCCTGCTCATGGCGTCGCTCTTCTTTACGCTCAAGATCACCCTCGCCGCGCTGGCTGCGGCCGCGATCGGCGGGGGCCTCCTCGCGATCGCCAGCGCGGAATCCCGGGCACTGGAGCGCATCCTCTTTCCGTTCTCTGTGGTTCTGCAGGTGACGCCGGTGGTCGCGATTGCCCCGCTGATCATCATCTGGGTGAATAGTCCGCTCGCAGCGCTTCTGCTTTGCGCCTGGATCGTCGCCTTCTTTCCCGTTCTGGCCAACACGACCCAGGGCCTCAATAGCGTCGACCCCAACTTGCAAGCCCTGTTCAGGCTTTATGGAGCCTCACGCTGGCAAACGCTGTGGTACCTGCGCCTGCCTTCCAGCTTGCCCTATTTCCTGACGGGTTTGAGGATCAGTGGTGGCCTTGCACTGATCGGCGCAATCGTGGGTGAATTTGTTTCAGCGTCTGGCGGGCAGGAGACCGGTCTTGCATATCGGATCATGGAGGCCGGCTACCGCCTTGACATCGCTCGGATGTTTGCGGCCCTGCTCTTGATTTCGCTAACCGGCATCATGATGTTCATCGTTTTGTCTGCTCTTTCCTGGTTCCTTCTGCACAATTGGCACGAGAGCGCGACGAAAGAGGAAAGCTGAACCGATGCTGTTTTCGGGCGAATATCGTTTTGAACAATCAGCGCAGCAAATCTGGACGGCACTCAATGATCCGCTGGTTCTGAAGCAGACTATCCCGGGCTGCGGAGAGATCAATCGAGTGTCGGATACCGAATTCTCTGGCGCCGTGAAACTCGCGATCGGCCCCATGAAGTTTCGCTTTGCCGGGCAAATCACGCTCACCGACCTCGACCCTCCGTGGCGCTACACGATCACCTGCAGCGGGAGCGGTGGCATGGCTGGTCTCGTCAAAGGGGTTGCACGCGTGACGATGAGCCCGGATCTGCATCATCCCCTCGGGCAAGGCACGGTGCTGCGATATCGCACTGAGGTCTCATTGAGCGGGATGATCGCCTCGCTCGCGGAAAAATTGCTCCAGGGCACGGCGGTCCGTCTCGCCAATGACTTCTTTGCTCGGTTTGCCGCCCGGATTCCGCCGGAGCGCGACGTTGACACGGCAATAGAAACCAGTGCGCCCGAAGTTGAGATGGCAAAGGTTGCCGAAGTCGAAACCATCGCCGTACCCATAACACAAACGGGCCTGCCCCCGATCATCTGGAGCGTTGGTTTGAGCGCGCTGGTTGGGATAATCTTGGCGTTTTCGGTGCGATGATCGATCCGACCCTGAGGACCGCGTATCTCAATACCAGATACGTGGTGACGGTCGGAGGGCAGTATCTGACACTGAAGATTGGCGAGGCTTCGCCCGAACTTGACGATATCCTTGGCGCGCGGTCAGTCGAGATGGCGGCCGTCGTGACGGCCTGGAACCCTCGCAGTCAATGTCTCCCGCGCGAAGAGAATCTCGATCGAGGGAACGCCCTCTCTTCGGTTGTTCATGATCTGGGGCTAGAGACGCTTCCTGTCGTGGCGACCCTGGGCGATCCCCACTGGATCGAGCACGGCCTCCTGATACTCGGTATTCATGAGGGCCTCGCGTGCCAGCTTGGCCGCCAATTCGCGCAAAATGCCATTGTCACGGTGACCCGAGGAAACGTCCCCCAGCTCATCGAACTCATCAACCCAGGCGAAGCTTCATGATCAGCACGATACCTGAAAGAATCAAGGTCAGCGCGTTCGTGACCATGATCGACGGACTCCAGATCATCACGCCATAGACAAGCCATAACAGGACGCCGCTGGTGAAGGCGCCGTACATCCCCAGCGAAATAGAGGCCGTATTGCGGTCGCGAATAATCTGGAATACCTGGGGCAGGAAGCTGCCCGTGGTGAGCACCCCGGCGATGATACCGATTGTCTCGGCCGACACTGTAATCATGGCATTACGGATAAGAAAATCCCGCGCCGACTTAAGCCGACGGGAGGCCCGGCGTGACTGGTACCGGGTCATCAAGCCTGATCAGCAGATAGTCGAGATCATCCGCCCCGATGGCCTCGAACTGGGTCAGGATGCGCTCGATCGTCGTCCGACGATAGCGCTCAAGGTCATGATCAAGCCCATTTAGCTCAACCTCGCGAGCAACCTGAAGCGCGACGTTGAAGGCGGGAAAATAGCTGGCAGGAAGTCCCGAGCGCTCATACAAGGTCTTGAAACCGAGTGGCCCGGAATCGTGAATGAGAACCCGGACATTATGCACCGGGACCTTCGTGAATTCCGCTAGACCAGCCTCCAGCATGCCGATATCACCAACACATACGGCGCGCAGAAGGAGCGACGGTGTCAGGCGCTTCGCGGCGGCAAGATGTTTGACCAGTTCAACTGCCTCCGCCGCCGGAAAATAGGGCGAGCGCATATCAACCGTCATCTGTTCCCGCATCCGCAGGACGAGCTGATTAACAGCAGCATCAGACAAATCGGCACGGCGCGCAATAAGGGCGCGCAACGAATCAAGGCTGTAGCTAATCAGTTGTTCAGCGATGGAGAGCGGGAGATTGGGCCGCCCATTGAGACTTTCTGCCACCCGCGGATCGAAGGAGAAACGGGTTGCGGCCTTCTCGATCAGTTCGTCACTAAGGACAGCACCAGGATTAGCGACAAGTCGCGCAACAGCCAGACTATTATCGGTCTGTAGCAATTCGCCAGCCACCTCGGTCGAGACTATCGGGCGCCCGGCGATCGCCACCTGTTTGCCGGGACTGCCACTCCGCACGATCTCAATCAGGTCTTTATCTGTGAGAACAGTCGAGAATTGAAGGACGGGCAGTGCGATCTGGTCAATGTCGTTTGCGAGCGACATTGCGATATCATGCGGCAGGAAAGCGCTGTCCTTCAGCGTCTCCACCAGCATCTTCTTAACACGGACTTCAGCGTCTTCAAGCATCGCCCGCATGACCTGCTCGGCCGCCTGACGCTCAGACGGGGTCATGGTTGGTTGCGCGAAACGCACCCCCAGTTTACCGATGGCCGTCTCGGAATCCGAAACCTTGGTCAGCAGTGCGGCAATTTCCTGCTCGCTCAGCCCGGCTTTGTCCATCCTCAGCCAACCCCCTCAAGATATGCCCTGCCCCGCACGATCGGTCCGGAACGGGAAGGAAATCCCTGCAGAACTCCTCCAACACCAGAGTTTAACACGGAACTCCTAGCCAATCCTTAAGAACGCGCCTTGTCCGGCTGGGAAAGTATCTGATCAGCAGATCGTCAGGTATCGAGGAAACTCCTGAGCTTGCGCGACCTGCTCGGATGCTTGAGCTTGCGCAGAGCCTTGGCTTCGATCTGTCGAATACGCTCACGTGTTACCGAGAACTGCTGCCCAACTTCTTCAAGAGTGTGGTCGGTATTCATCCCGATACCAAACCGCATTCTCAATACCCGCTCTTCGCGCGCTGTCAGGCTCGCCAGCACACGCGTCGTCGTCTCGCGCAGATTTGCGTGAATCGCGGCATCGACGGGGAGGACGGCGTTCTTGTCCTCAATGAAATCGCCGAGATGGCTGTCTTCCTCGTCGCCGATTGGCGTTTCAAGACTGATCGGCTCCTTGGCGATCTTGAGAACCTTGCGCACCTTTTCAAGCGGCATCATGAGCTTCTCAGCGAGTTCTTCCGGCGTCGGCTCGCGCCCGATCTCGTGCAACATCTGTCGCGAGGTGCGAACAAGCTTGTTGATCGTCTCGATCATGTGCACCGGGATACGGATCGTCCGCGCCTGATCGGCGATCGAGCGGGTGATCGCCTGCCGGATCCACCATGTGGCGTATGTCGAGAACTTATAACCGCGACGATACTCGAATTTATCCACGGCCTTCATCAGGCCGATATTGCCTTCCTGGATAAGATCAAGGAACTGCAGTCCGCGATTGGTATACTTCTTGGCGATTGAAATCACGAGACGCAGATTGGCCTCAACCATTTCCTTCTTGGCGCGGCTGGCCTCACGCTCGCCACGCTGAACGGTCGCAACAACTCTGCGAAACTCGGAGATCGGCAGGCCTGCCTCGGCGGCGAGCGCGGCGATCTGCTTGCGGAGTTTCGAGACTTCATCGCCATACTTGGCGACAAGATTGTGCCAGCCCTTGCCCGACAAGGTCGCCACACGCTCAAGCCAACCAGGCGTAAGCTCGTTGCCATAATGGTAATTGAGGAAGTCCTGGCGCTTCACGCCGGCGTTTTCGGCGAGCCGGAGGATCTTGCCTTCAACCGCCATCAACTGGCGGTTCATGTCATACAAATGCTGGACGAGTTGCTCGATGCGCTGATTGTTGAGACGGATACGCTCCATCGCCTCGACCATCTCGTGCTGGAGTTTCGCGTAGCGTTTATCGGAAGCCTTGGGAACTTCCTCGCCGCGCTGCGCCGACTCGATCCGCTGATCATGCAGTTTGGAGAGCTTCGCATAGATCTCGGCGATCGCATCGAACGCGAGAATCACGGTGGGCTTTAGTTGTGCTTCCATGGCGGAAAGCGAGATGGTGGCCTCCTCGCCATCACCCTCCCCCTCGCCTTCGGACTCCTCAATCTCTGGCGAGGATTCTTCGTCCTCGGCGCCCTCGACGATGTCGCCGGAAGCCTCGCCATTCTCGAAGGCGTTATTGCCGTAGGTGGCGTCGAGATCGACAACATCGCGGAGCAAAATGCGATTGTCATTCAACGCGTCGCGCCAGCCGATGATCGCCTGCATCGTGAGCGGGCTTTCGCAGATACCGCCGATCATCATCTCGCGGCCCGCTTCGATGCGCTTGGCGATGGCGATTTCGCCTTCGCGCGACAGCAGCTCAACCGAACCCATCTCGCGCAGATACATCCTCACCGGATCGTCAGTGCGACCAATATCCTCGTCGTCGAGATTGCCGTTGGGGCGCAACTCTCCTTCGGCCTCGCCTTCGGCGCCAGCCCCACTCTCTTCGGCTTCTTCGCTTTCGATAACGTTCACCCCAAGCTCGGAGAGCTGGGTCATCGTATCTTCGATCTGATCAGCAGAGAGCTGATCAGGAGGCAGCGCGGCGTTCAGTTCGTCGGTCGTGACGTAGCCCCGCTCCTTGCCGCGAGCGAAGAGTTTCTTCACCGCCGCCTGCAGCGAGTCCACCAGCACGGTATCGGCGGAATCTTCCCGGGACTCGTTTACTTCAGCCGTGTTTGCCGCTTTTGTCGCCATCTGTATTCAGCCCCAGATTACCTGATTCATCCAAAACGCGCCGCCACACCGGGTCTGCTCTCCGTACGACCGGAACGCGTCCAATATCAACAATATCGACGACCCGCCCTGCGCTATACTGCAGGACGCCGGGCGTCGCTCATCTCCTTTTTTAACGCTGGTCGTTGGGGAGCCCACCTACTGCCTCATCACCAAACGCATCCTGATCTTTTATTTCCTTCTCAACCCGCCAGGGGAGAGCGACCAAGTGGGCATTGGCCTGTTCATTCGACCTTTCGTCAAACCTTTTAACCGCATGGGCAACTTCACCCGGCAGGTCCGTAGGACGACGCAAATTATCTATAGCAATCCGCCATCGCCAGCGGACGTATTCGTGATCTGCTGCCCTGTCACCAAGGCTGGTATGCATCCGCAAGCTCCGATCTTTAAGCCCTAACGCTCCCAGATCGACTCCAGCGAGCGAGAGGTGATGACTCAAGGGCCTGTCGTCAAGTGGAAAAACACGCGAATGGATGTCAATTATCACATGGCGCAGATGATCGAGGTCACTTGCCGGTACTTCGACACTCGCGAACTCTTCAAGGACTTCATCGAGTAGCCACGGACAATCAAGGACCAGACGCAAGAGAACCTGTTGTCTGCGACGCGCCGCCAGTTGGGGAGTCGGTAACGGTGACAAGGGTAGCGGGGGCGCCTCAAAGCCCTTCTTGGGGAAACGACCCGTATCGCCACGCATTGACCCACGCCCGATCGGAAGCGGACGCGACAAACGGTAGAGCCTGTCACGAAACTCGCGATCATATTCCCGTTGCAGGTCCTCATGTCCGATAAGCCGCGCCCGCGCCTTCAATCGAGCGCTCAAATCGGCGCGACGCTCGGGCGTGTCAACCGGCCGCTTTGCCAATTCATGCTGCCACAGCACCTCTACGAGAGGTTTCGCTTGATCCAGCACGGCGCGCATCGCGGCAGTACCGAATTTGCTGATCAACGTATCGGGGTCTTCACCCCCGGCAAGGGTTGCAAAACGCAGCGAGTAGCCCGGCTTCAACATCGGCAACGCCCGGTCGATCGCCCGCGACGCCGCGCGCTGACCTGCGGTATCGCCGTCGAAACAGAGGATCGGCTCGGCTGCCAGGCGCCATAACTCCTCAAGTTGAGGTTCCGTCAGCGCCGTACCAAGGGGAGCAACCGCGCCTTCGAAGCCGGCTCGATGGAGCGCGATAACGTCCATATACCCTTCGGTCACGACCAGATCACCGCCACGGTCGACGCCCTCTCGTGCCCAGGAGAATCCATAAAGCACATGGCCCTTATGAAACACCGGGGTTTCCGGGGAGTTCAGATATTTCGGCTTCGCGTCACCCATCACACGACCGCCAAAGGCAATAACGCGGCCCTTGCGGTCGAGAATGGGGAACATGACCCGATTGCGGAAATAATCGAAACTCTCGCGACCATCCTCGGGTAACCGGGCAAGGCCGGCCTCCTCGATCAAGGCAAGCGGGAAGTCCTTGAGGAGATGCTGCTTCAGCAGCGCGCTGCCCTGAGGTGCGAAGCCAAGGCGAAACCGCTCTATTGCTGCCTTATCGAGCCCCCGGCCTGCGAGATAGTTCCGAGCCTCGCTCCCCGCGCCAGCACTCAATTGGCCCTGATAGAAGCTGCAAGCAGCCTCAAGAACCGCGTGCAGCGTTTTTTCCTGTTCCCGCTTCTCACGTTCCTGTGGCCGCATCTGCGGCACCTCGACGCCGGCCTCGCCGGCAAGGCGTTCGATCGCTTCCATGAAGCCGATATTTTCGGATCGCATGGTGAAACCGATCACATCGCCA
>CAIXXC010000286.1 GCA_903923205.1 uncultured Rhodospirillales bacterium
CAGCAGTTCGGGAAGCCGATTGAAGATCGTGACCGATTTCATCCACTGCAGGCTGTCAATCGCCGGAGAGCCGCTCACTGTCTTGCCTGGCGCAACGTCGTTGGGAATACCGCTTTGGGCAGTGGCGACCGCTCCATCCCCAATCGTTAGGTGACCCGCAACGCCAACCTGACCGGCAAGGATAACGTTCTTGCCTACCTCGGTCGATCCTGCCAGACCGACCTGCGCGCAAAGCAGAGTGTTCTCCCCAACGGTAGAGCCATGGCCGACCTGCACAAGATTGTCGATCTTTGCCCCGCGCCGAATGCGTGTCTCGCCGATCGACGCACGGTCGATACAGGAGTTGGCCTGGACTTCGACCGAGTCTTCCAGAATCGCGGGGCCGGATTGCACGATCTTGTACCACCCCTCTTTCGTGCGGGCAAAGCCGAAGCCATCCGCGCCGATGATCACTCCGTTCTGGAGGACGACGTCGTTCCCTAGCTGACAATGCTCCCGGACGATGGAATGGGCGTGAGCAATAAATCTATTTCCCACAGCGACATGCGGGTAAATTACAACGTGTGGGTGGAGGGTTGCGTCATCCCCAATCGTGACGCCTTCCCCAATCACCACGTAAGCTCCGATATGGGCTCGCTCGCCAATTTTTGCGGTAGATGCGATGACCGCTGTTGGGTGGATTCCGGGTGCATAAGTCGGAGCGGTGTAAAACAGTTCGATCGTTCGCGCGTAGGCCAGATAAGGGTCGGCAATCCGCAACGTGGCGACGGGCGTCTCCGGAAAATCCGGCTCGACCAGAATCGCAGACGCCTGTGTCGTCTTCGCCAGGGGGATGTACTTCTTGTTCGAGACAAAGGTGACCTGGCCAGCAACCGCATCTTCAATACCGGCAATTCCTGTAATTTCGACGGTGCCGTCGCCCGATAGGGTTGCGCCCAACGTCTCAGCAAGTTCTGCGAGTTTCATATCGGCGATTGTAGCGGAGCCTAACGGCGGACGGCGTCCGGGAACAGTGGAGTCTGCTCAATTGGGGATTCGGACTGGACCGGTTTGCTCTTAGATGGGGTAGTGATGACGCCGAGAATATGCATTTCGAGAATGACGGTGCGAGGAATGTAAATCCGTTGCGTATTCGACCGGATGTCCGGTGGAATCAGAAAGATACCGCGATCTTCCAGCAGGCCGTCCATCAGAGAGATATCAGTTGGGGCCAGTCCTTCGAAGAGGCTCCCACCTGTCAAGGTGAGGCGAACCCAAAGTCCCTCGGTGCGAGGTCGGGCCAAAAACGTGCGGCGGGTCAGATGTTCTGGGTCGAGTTTGTCATCGAGATTGAAGTCGCGAACGAATGCAATCGAGCGGATCGTATCCAGAGGAACTGGCGAGACGCGTCCTTCGAGATCCAGTAACGCCACCGAGACGATCCCTTTCGTCGTTTCGACGAACCCTGACACCGACAGATAGCCGGGAAGGATGGCGTCGTCGATGGTTCTGAGGAGAACTTTCTTGCGGGAACTAGCCATATACACCGAGCCAAAGACTGGAAGGTCAAAGTCTATGTTCGTCCGACAACCTGACGGATTGTCGCACGGCGAAGGGTCGCGCAGCGAAAAAGGTGCAGAAATGTAGTCAGTACAGCAACTGCTGTGTTACATTTACCTTTTGCGAGTCGCCGACCGACCCATCTAAGTCGTTGATTATGTGAAGGTTATGGTGCCGGCAAGATCCGGCACGGAGTGTGTTTACAGGTATGGCCGATTATATCTACCTGCTTGAGAATCGTCTCTCTCCCGCCCAGCGGACCGCGCTGCGCAACGTTCGCGACATTGCCCGCTCAAAGGCACTCACGGTCTTTCTCGTTGGAGGCGCCGTCCGTGATCTAACCAGCGGTTCACCCGTCCGAGACCTTGATGTAGTGATTCAGGGCAATGCCCTCAAGCTCAAGAAAGATATTGAGAAAGCTGAAGGCGTCATTACCGGTGAATCGGATCTAATGCAGGCTCTCTACGTCCGCTTTCCGGGCAATGTCCGCATGGAAGTGGGCAGCACGCTGAGCGTGACGTTCCCGAAACCTGGCAAGGCGGTAGCCAAGTCCGCAACAATTCTCGACGACCTTCGCCGTCGCGACTTTACGGCGA
>CAIXXC010000287.1 GCA_903923205.1 uncultured Rhodospirillales bacterium
CCCGCGCAAGGCGTCGATGTCCATGCGAATTGCCGTCTGCGCTTCAGCCACCGATCCAAACTCCCATGATTCCCGCTTCACACATTGGGAGACATTTAAACATTTTCGTCAACTCAAATTCCGCAAACCTTGTGCATTCAATTTAACGTATTTCTATTTTTGTCTGATTTCTGGCAAAGCAACCGTGCTGTGGCTTGCCATGCCCGGCCATGATGCTAATCGCGCCCGACAGGTGCGGCGAATGTCGCCCATGGTTGGGTTCATCACTCACAAGGAAGCAAAGTTGGCTTCGCGACCATCGCCCCGAGACCTTGACGCCCGACTGTCCCGCACGGAACAACGCATCGTCGATGCGGCCAGAACCTGCTTCGAAGCCAGCGGCATCGGCAAGACCCGGCTTGAGGATATCGCCATCAGCGCGGGCGTATCCCGGCAGACAATCTACAAGTACTTCACCGGCAAGCAGGATATCGTCGACCAGATCGGCTTCCTGGAAATGGTCAAGATCAACGGCATCCTGCGCACCACGCTGAACAGCGCCGAAGGTTTTGCCGATCGGCTGACCAATGCCATTGTTCTGTCGGTCGAAATCTCGATCGAGAACACCTACATCAGCCGCGCGATTGAGGACATCAACGCGCTGCCCGGCTTTCCCGGCGCGAACGAGCGGATCCTCGACTGGCAACGCCAGAAGTGGCGCCCCATGATGGAACGGGCCGCCGCGCAGGGCGAACTGGCGAGCGATCTTGATGCCGAGGCGCTGCTACAATGGATCATCCTGTGCCAGTTGCTGCTGACGCTGTCCTATCGGCGGCTGGTGGCGAACGGCCTCGAAGTCCGCCCGTTCGTCCGGCGGTTCATGGTCGAACCGCTGCTCGCCAACCGCAGCGGCGCGGCGACGGCCCATGCTGGCGACACGGACGCCGACCAGCTGCGCACCGAAAATGCAATGCTGCGTGCGCTCGTATCCGATCAGGCGCTTGATCTATTCCGGCTGAAAAGCGATCCGCGGCGTCTGTAAACACACCATTCCCCTTACAGCAAATGCGAGTACCCCATGCGCCTAGAACGATCCCAAGCCGATTTGGAATTCCGCCAGAAGGTGCGGGCTTTCTTCGAGACGCAATATCCCCAGGACGTCATTGACCGAAATCGTCGCGGCGTCCTGCCAACGCGCGACGATCATGTGCGCGGTCAGTCAGCGCTCAACGCTGTCGGTTGGCTGGCGCCAGGGTGGCCAAAGGAACACGGCGGCGCGGGCTTCGACCCGGTGCAACGCTTCATTTTCGAACAGGAATACGAGCGCGCGGGCGCCCTGCCGTTGCAACCTATGGGCATAATTTATGTTGCACCAGTGATCTATACATTTGGGACCGCTGCGCAAAAGGCCATGTGGCTACCTGACATTCTCGAATCGCGAGCTTTCTGGGCGCAAGGCTATTCCGAACCGGAAGCGGGTTCCGACCTTGCCAGCCTGCGAACCAGTGCTGTCCGGGATGGAGAAAACTTCATCGTGAACGGCGAAAAGATCTGGACCAGCATGGCGCAATGGGCCGACTGGATCTTCTGCCTCGTTCGGACCAGCACGGAAGGTCGCAAACAGGAAGGCATATCCTTCATCTGCTTCCCGATGAATCTGCCGGGCATAACTGTGCAGCCGATCATTTCAATCGACGGATCGCATCACCTCAATCGCGTCGTACTCGATAACGTCAAAGTACCGTCTGAATACCTGATTGGCGAGGAAGGTGCGGGCTGGCATTATGCCAACGTGCTCTTGGCTCGGGAGCGGCTGTCGTATGCCCATCTTGGGGAAAAAAAGGATCTGCTTGCCCAGATAATCCAGCGTGCAGCCGCGATCCCCCTTGGTGAGGGGCGCATGCTCGGCTCTGATTCAAGTTTTCGCGCGC
>CAIXXC010000288.1 GCA_903923205.1 uncultured Rhodospirillales bacterium
GCGATCCTCAATCCTGGCCGCATGCACGAAGGATATTGAAGCCGCGATGCAGACCCATTTTTCCGAAACGCAACTGAACGATCCGGATATCGCGGAGTCCGCTCAGATCCTTCGCGCCTGTGTCCATTGCGGCTTCTGTACGACCACGTGTCCCACCTATACGCTTCTTGGCAATGAGCTCGATTCGCCGCGCGGGCGCATCTATCTGATCAAGGACATGCTTGAGAATGGCCGCGATGCAACTGAGGAAGTGGTCAAACATGTTGATCGCTGCCTCTCCTGCCTCAGTTGCATGACGACCTGCCCCTCTGGGGTGAATTACATGCACCTTGTCGATCATGCACGCGCGCACATTGAACGAACTTACACGCGTCCATTGGCGGAGCGGTTTCTGCGCGAGTTGCTCGCGCGCGTCTTGCCGACACCCTGGTTGTTTCGCTTGGCGCTCAGGCTCGGCGGCCCTTTTCGAGGACTCTCCCGCCTGCTGCCGGGTCGGCTGGGCGGGATAATGAAGATGGCCCCGGCTGTCGTTCCGCCGACGTCACCCTGGGATCGCCCGCAGGTAATTCCGGCGCTAGGACAAAGACGCAAGAGGGTCGTTTTGATGAACGGCTGTGCCCAGCAGGTTCTGGACCCGGCCATCAATGAAGCGACAATCCGGCTTTTGACGCGTCACGGCGTCGAGGTCGTCATCGCTGCTGGCGCCGGATGTTGCGGCGCCCTGGTCCATCACATGGGACAGGAGGAGCGCGCCCACGCAAGGGCAAGGACCAACGTCGATGCCTGGAGCACGGAGTTGGATGGCGAAGGGCTCGATGCGATCGTGATCAATACGTCCGGCTGTGGTACGACGGTCAAGGACTACGGTTTCCTGCTGCGTCAGGAGCCCCGATACGCTGAACGTGCGGCGCGACTGGGCGCGATGGCCCGTGACATCACCGAATTCATGGCAGAACTCAGCCTCAATCCGCCGGTACGAGAGTCAAATCTGGTGGTCGCCTATCATGCAGCGTGTTCTCTGCAGCACGGTCAGCGGGTCCGTGAGACACCGAAGGCACTGCTTCGCGCAGCCGGGTTTGCGGTGAAGGAGATAGCCGAGAGCCATCTCTGTTGTGGTTCTGCGGGAACCTACAACCTGATGCAGCCCGAAATTGCGACCCAACTGCGCGATCGCAAGATCGGCCATATTGAGGCAATCAAGCCAGATCTGGTGGCCGCCGGCAATATCGGTTGCATGACGCAGATCGCATCAGGCACCGCGTTGCCGGTTGTTCATACCGTTATGCTCTTGGACTGGGCGACGGGTGGCCCAAAGCCATCGGCGCTGGCGGCAGTTCTTTAAACAGGAGACTCAACGATACGGAATTGTCATGGTCTTGCGGAACAGGAGTGGGGACATGCCGGTCCAGCGCTTGAAGGCACGGGAGAAGCTGGCGGTTTCGGCAAAGTCGAGTATCTCCGCGATCTGCGCGATCGAAAGCCGCGAGCGCTCTAGATACTCGCGTGCGCGTTTTTCACGGATGCGGTCGAGGACGGAACTGAACACCAGGCCTTGAGCGGCCAGACGTCGATGGAGCGTCCGCTCGGAAATAGCCAGCTTTTCAGCAACCTGTATCGCGGTTGGGAAACCCTTTGGCGCACCCATCATCACGCTATAGAAGCGCTCGAGCATGTCGTCCTTGACGCGAGGCTGACTGATCAGTTGATCGCAAAGACGCTGGTAGGTTTCCTCAATAAGCGGGCTCGCCATCGGCATAGGCTCGCTGCCGATGCCAGTCTTGAACACCCATTTCGTCTGACCGGCATTGAAGCGGACGGGCACACCCAGCAGTTCATCGCAATGGAGCCAATTCGGGGGGCGATCCAGAATGGAATCAATATATTCGAGCGGGAAGGGTCGCTGGCGCATGTCATTCAACATCATCACCACAGCACCAAGCGCCCGCTCGTGAAAGAATTCACGTAAAACCGGTGGCGCCGTGCTGTCATCTGCTCGTATCGCCAGGGGATTCTCTCCCTGCATGTCAAGTGAACAGGTCAGAAGCGAGAACGTCAGCGCCTGATACCTATTCAAATGACGTAGGGCGGAGGATATGGTCGCAGCCGAGAGGACGAGGAGGCCCAGCGGTCCATAGGACATGAGCCGATACCGCAGCCCAGTCCGCATCCATATCCCTGGAATATGACTGGTCATCGCAACAAAGGCCTCCTGACAGCGGAGTTCCTGGGCGGCACTGACCTGTTCTTCCGGATCGGCAAGGTTGGCAGGCTCCAGGCAAGCCGCGCGCAGCATTAAGGCGGGATCGATGTCTGATTCTTCCAGCATCGCCACCATGATCCGGACGCTGAGGTTCGACAGTCTGGTCGTTCCCGATGCTTCAAACTTCATGCTGACCTCCACCAGCAATCATGGTGGGACTGGCAGGCAAAGTCAAAAAGGCGGCGGTATTCGACACGCTTGCGCTTCTCTACAGGTTGGGCCGGATTGTTTGGCCGGCTGATCGCTCTGGGGCTGGCAAGGTCGGTGTCAGCCTGGGGTTCAACCTTGACAGGCGCGTTGGGTAACAGAGATAGTCTCGTTCAATCAAGCGTTTGATCGTGTTTTTGGCGACATGACAAACCACCTCGGGAGGTAATCCATGTTGGCCGTACAATACGCCCGTTTCGGCGCCGCGGCAGAGGTTGCGAAGCTCGTTGAGATGCCTGAACCACAAACCCCAGGGGCAGGGGAGGCGCTCGTCCAGGTCGAACGCGTGGCGATCAATCCGGCCGATCTATTGCGACTCGAAGGTCGCTACGGCAACAATATTGCGGCTTTGCCCGCTTTTGCAGGTGCAGAAGGGGTGGGCCGCGTTGTTGCAGTCGGCCCGAACGTGACGCGTGTCAAACCCGGGGATCGTGTCTTGTTGCACCAATATTTTGCCAAGATCGGAATCTGGCGCGAGAGACTGGTCATGTCTGCCGCGGCGCTGATCGTCATGCCCGAGGCAGATCCGTCGCAATTGGCGATGCTGAGCGTTAATCCGGCAACGGCATTTTTGATGCTCACCGACTTTGTGACCTTGAGGCCCGGTGATTGGGTGGTGCAGAACGCTGCCAACTCCGCTGTCGGTCATTGGCTGGTCAAGCTCGCGGGAACCATGGGTCTATCTCTCATCAACGTGGTCAGACGTGAGGAGGCGGCGGCCGAGCTCCGCGCCGGTGGCGCTATCGATGTTCTTGTCGATGGGCCTGATTTGGCCGACCGCATTGGCGCGATCACTGAGGGAAAACGACCCCGTCTGGCGATTGACGCTATCGGCGGAGAGGCAACCCAACGATTGGCCGCCAGCCTTGCCGAGGGGGGAACAGTTGTGAACTATGGGCTCCTGTCCGGCGAGGCCTGTCGGGTTGCAGCCCATGATACCGTGTTCCGCGATGTCGCTCTGCGCGGGTTCTGGCTACAGCGCTGGTGGATCGCATCGAACCAGGGCGCAATCGATGGGCTTTATGCCCGGCTGTCGTCTATGGTGTTGAGTGGTGCTCTTTCGGTGCCGGTGGAAGCGGTCTATCCCCTGCGCCAACTGAAAGAAGCGTTGATACATGCCGGCAGACCCGGGCGGACGGGCAAGATCGTGATGACCGTAACGGCATGAACGATCGCAACGAAATTTAGGGAGGCACGAAGATGTACAAGCTCTATGCTTATTGGTCAGCGCCCAAGCCCGAGGACATTGACGCCTTTGAGAAATATTATCTTGAGACGCATGTCCCGCGCGCCTCAGCGGTGCCGAACCTGCTCCATATCTCAACAATGCGAACGGAAGGCTTCGAGGGTGGCGTGCCGGTCAATTATCGCGTTGCGGAAATGGTTTTTGCCAGCAAGGAAGCGATGGCTGAAAGTGCGACCTCGCCTCAGTGGGCGGCAATGCGGCAATGCTCCGGCGACATCATCGCCCGCTTCGGCGTGACCCTTCAAGTCGATCTTGGTGTTCCGGTTACAGGCAAGATCGGCTAGCCCACCGTTGCAGTAACCCCCGAAGGCGGGAATGGTCTCAGCATCGCCACCAACTGGCGACCGATCTCCGCTGGAGCCAGTCCACTGGTCGGTCGATACCAAGTTTGGGTCCAGTTGAGGGCGCCGATGAAGTGCAGTCGAAAGAGCTTCGCATCGATCTCGGCAGGAAGGTCAAGTTTCGAGACGAGGTCGCCAATAATGCCTTCATACGCGTCGCGCTGATGGATGAGCTCGGCGCGGTACTGACCGATGCTCTTGGGGAAGTTCGGAACAACCAGGAGCATGAAATCGCTTGATTCCAATAGCGCCGTGCAGTGGGCCGCAGCCGCCGCGGCAAGCCGATCCCAGGGATCGCCGACATCGCGGATCGCTTCCTGTGCGGTTCTGATCAGGATTTCCATGCCGGCTGCATGGACCGCAACGAAGAGTTCCTCTTTGGAGGCGAAGTGGTAGTAGAGAGACCCAGCAAGGATACCGGTTGCTTGAGCGATCTCTCTGACGGAGGTGGCCTCGAAGCCTTTGGCCGCGAAAAGTCTCGCCGCCTCCACGAGGATCTGCTGGCGCCTGTCGAACGGGATGGCTTCGGATTTAGGAACAGGGCGGGTTTGCCGGAGCGAGGGAGAAACCGTTTTTGGCGGCTGGCGCACTGGCGCTCGGTTCATCCGGATCGGCCTGTCAGTCTCATCAGAGAGGAAGCGGTCACGCGGTGCCGCCCTACACACCGGATGCTCCACGATACGGGCGAAAATCCTAACAAACGAGCGATTGTTTGGCAAATATCCTGGGAAGGAGCCTCGCGTGATGCGGGTCATTGAATTTTTTGATCGTGCAGCAGCGCTCTATCCGGACGGGGTTTTTCTTCATCAGGGAGATATCAGGCGAACTTACGCGCAGTCCGCCGTGATGACCCAGCGCGTCGCCGCCGCGCTTCAACGGGATGGGATTCCCGTCGATGCCACGATTGGTTTCTACACGCCGAACGACTGGCGCGGTATCGAGATCCTCTATGGCGTGTTTCGGGCAGGGAACCCGGTTCTCCTCGTCAACGCCCGCAATCCGGTAGCCGAGAATGTCACCCTGCTCGCTAAGGTGCGCACCCGGGTTCTCGTCTTTCATAGTGTCTACGCGGCGGAAGCTCGGGCAGTGATGTCTGCGTGCCCAACAATCGGCCTCTCTGTTTGTGTCGACGAGGAAACGGAGCAGGCAGCATCGCTTGCCGATTGGATAGCGCCGGCCGGCGCAACGCCGATTCCTGTGACCATCAAGCCCGAAGCACCCTGGGCCTATTATGGTACCAGCGGCACGACCGGTGAGCCCAAGTGCGTGATCCAGACCCAGATGACCGCTTTGGCCATGACGTGGGATATGCTCTTTGCCATGCGTGTGCAGGAACCGGTTCGTCACCTCGTCGTCGCGCCTGTGAGCCATTTTGCCGGCTCATTCGTCCATGCACTGTCCGCAGCCGGCGCAACGCATATTATTCACGACAAGGTTGACGTTCTCGAAATCCTCCGCAGTATCGAGCGTGAGAGAATAGAGGTTCTGTTTCTTCCTCCGACCGTTATCTACATGATGCTGGCCCATCCGCAGGTGCGGGATTTCGATTATAGCGTCCTGAAGGTGCTCGCTTATGCCGGGGCACCCATGGCGCGGCCCAAGGTCAAGGAAGCAATCGGCGTGTTCGGTCCCGTGATGATGAACATGTTTGGCCAATCCGAAGCCAATGGGCCGATCACTTTTCTGCGACCAGAGGAGCACCGTCTGGAGGCCGGACCTGAATGGGAATGGCGTCTGCAATCGATCGGTCGTGCGTCGATCACCCGTCAGGTGGAAATCATGGATGACGAAGGGCGACTTCTCGGTCCCGGCGAGGCTGGAGAGATGGTTATTCGTGGCATCGGTAATTGCGCGGGATATCTCGACAATGTCGCCGCGACCGAAGAACTGATGCGGTTCGGCTGGCTCCATACCGGCGATATCGGGATGAAGGACGCCGAGGGATATATCGTTCTCCTTGATCGCAAGAAGGATATGATTGTGACAGGCGGGCTCAACGTCTTCTCGGCTGAGGTCGAGGCGGTGTTGATGTCTCACCCCGCGGTTTTGGCTGCCGTCGTCATCGGCGTACCTGATACGAAATGGGGCGAGGCTGTGAAGGGTGTGGTTGAGCTTAAGCCGGGCGCTGCCGTAACCACCGAAGAGCTGATCGCGCTATGTCGGCGTGAGCTCGGTGGCGTGAAGACGCCGAAAACGGTCGAATTCCGCGCCGAGTTGCCCCGCAACGCCACAGGCAAGATACTGAAGCGGGAGCTTCGCAGGGAATATTGGGTCGGTCAGGAGCGCAATATTTAAGTCTATGCAGTAACCTGTTCTGCCAATGATGCTGGGTTGTGTTGCGATGGAGCGCAGGATGAGTGACGAGAACCCCGCGATCACGGCACGGCGCCGGATCTACCAAAATCTGCGCCTTCCCGTGGTGGCGGCGCCCATGTTTCTGGTCTCTGGCCCCGATCTCGTCATCAACGCCTGTCGGGCCGGGATCGCCGGCAGCTTTCCGACCTTGAACGCCCGAACGCCTGAAATTCTGGATCAATGGCTTGCCCGCATCACGGCTGAAACGGTTGGTCAAGCACCCTATGCCGCCAATCTGATTTTGCATAAGAGCAACCCTCGGCGTGATGTCGACCTCGACCTCGTCATTCGCCACCATGTCCCCTGGGTCATTGCGAGCGTGGGATCACCCGAGAAGGTCGCGAAAGCCGTCCACGACTATGGCGGACTGGTCTTTGCCGATGTTGCAACGCTGCGCCACGCGCACAAGGCGGTCGCCGCCGGGGTTGATGGGCTGATCCTTCTGACGGCGGGGGCAGGGGGTAATACCGGTTGGCTCAACCCCTTTGCGTTCATCGCCGCCGTTCGGGCGTTCTATGATGGTCCGGTGGCACTGGCGGGCTGCATATCCAAGGGGCACGAGCTGCGCGCGCTCGAAATGCTTGGCGTCGATCTGGGATACCTGGGCAGTGCCTTCCTGGCCGCAAGTGAGAGCTTGGCACCCGACGACCATAAACAGGCGGTGCTGAAGGCCGGGCCGGACGATATTCTCCTCACCCCGGCGATTACTGGCATGCCCGCCAATTTCATCCGCAGCAGGCTCGAGGAAGCCGGTCTCATCAATCCGGATGGCAGCGTCCAGCCTGCCGCCTATGCCGACGATATCCTTTCCTGGAAAAATGTCTGGAGCGCGGGGCAAGGGGTCGGCTCGATCAAGGCGATCGAGGATGTGGCGACGATCGTGGCCCGTCTCGAAGCCGAGTATCGAGGCCGCTAAACCAGCAGCTCGGCGATTTGCACGGCGTTGAGCGCAGCACCCTTGAGCAGCTGATCGCCGACCACGAAGAGCGAGATCGAGTGGCCCGTCGGGTCGCTGATGTCGCGTCGGATGCGCCCGACGAGGATCTCGTCACGACCCGAGACGTCGATCGGCATCGGAAAATAGTTCCTTTCCGCATCATCGACGAGGCGAACACCTGGCGCCGTCTCCAGCAACGACCGGACATCCGCCGGATCAACCTCGTTCGTACATTCGACGGTAAGCGCTATGCCGTGGGCACGCAGAACCGGGACCCGAATGCAGGTCGCGCTGACCTTGATATCCGGCGCGTGCCAAATCTTGCGGGTCTCGTTGATCATCTTCAATTCTTCTTCGTTATAAAGGGTTTCCTGATCGATCTTCGAGTTGTGACTGAAGAGATTGAAGGCGTAGGGGTGGGGAAGCACGGTATGTTCATAGCTCTCGCCACGAAGATAGGCACCGGTGGAGTCCCGCAATTCGTCCATCGCCGCCTGACCCGCGCCAGAAGCCGCCTGGTAAGTCGCTGCGATGATTCGCTTGATAGGGTTGCGCCGGTGCAGCGGCCAAAGCGGTGTGATTGCTATAATTGTCGAGCAATTCGGATTGGCGATGATACCCTTATGGTCGCGAGCCGCCTCGGGGTTGATCTCCGGCACGACGAGCGGGACATTTGGGTCCATGCGGAAGGCCGAGGAATTGTCCACGACGACGGCACCAGCACGCGCGGCGATCGGCCCGAACTTTTTGGAAATTGAGCCACCCGCCGAAAAAAGCGCAATATCGATACCGGCGAAGACCTCTTCGGTAAGTTCCTCGACAAGAATATCTTCGCCCTTGAAGCACATCGTCTTGCCTGCAGACCGCTTGGAAGCGAACAGGCAAAGCTTGGAGAGTGGAAACTGCCGCTGCTCCAGGCAAGCCAGCAA
>CAIXXC010000289.1 GCA_903923205.1 uncultured Rhodospirillales bacterium
GCAACCGCCTCGGCCTGCGCTTGCTTTCGACTGATCTTGTTACCCGAAAATGCCACTCTGCCTCTCCTGGTATCGACCACCGATGCGGGTCGCGAACGCGGCAATTATGCCGCGCCGCGACCCGCATCGGTCCCGGTAACCTTATTCGCCGCCGCCCAACGAATGGACGTACAGCGCAACAGACTTGATGGTCGGCGTATCCAGGCGGTAGGTCCAGGCAGGCATCACACCCATGCGCGGATTGGTCACCTGACGGACAACGGAGTCGTAATCTGCGCCGTAAAGGAACACGCGGTCGTGATAGCGCGGCGCGCCAACATCGCGATTACCGTTCCCCTCGGGACTGTGGCAGGCCGAACAATTATCCATGAACAATTGCTTGGCCGCCGCGAGATTGGCACCCGGACGAGGCTTACCCTCAAGGAATTGAACGTATTCCGCCACGGTGCTGATCTGCGCCGCGGTCAGGATCCCGTCCACTCCGAACCGTGGCATTTGCGAATCGCGAGCCTGCGGGTGGCCGCTGCGGATGCCGTAGGTGATTGTCTGCTGCAGGGCATCAAGCGTGCCACCCCACAACCATGCATCGGACGCGAGGACCGGGAAGCCGGGGCGGCCAGAGCCAGCGACCCCATGACACGGCTGACAATTATTGGCGAAGGTCACCTTGCCGGAGAGGAGTGCGTAGTCATACAGCTCCTTGTTCTTCGGGATTTCGGTGATCGGCATCGCCGCGATCTTGGTAACATACTGGGCGTGTGAGGCTTGAATGTCGTCAACTGCCTTGATGACATCGACGCGCGACGAATAATTCGACGTCCCATGCCAGTAGGTGCTGATGCTGGGAAATGACGGGTAGAGCACGAACTGGATCAGGGCCGTGAGGATGCAAAAGCCCCAGATCAGCAGCCACCAGTTCGGCAGCGGGTTATTCAGTTCCTGAATACCATCCCACGAATGACCGGTCGATTCGACGCCAGTCAGGGCGTCCTTTTCAATTTTCAATGCCACGAGATCAACTCCTTACGGATCATCGTTGAGCGGAATCGCCGCATGGCGATCCTGCTCACGCTTTTGATTGGGCCAGTAACTCTTTACGGCGACCGCGACGAACACGATCGTGATCGGCACAATCCAGTAATGGTCCAGCCAGGCCAGCAACGGTGGAAGCTCGATTTTGGCGAGAGTTTCCATGACTACTGCTTGAGCTGCTCCTCGCTGGTATCGGCGAAGTTCACCATGGTGCCGAGGACCTGGAGGTAGGCGACCAATGCGTCCATTTCGGTCACCGAGCCAGTCTTCCCAGATGCCTCCACCGCCTTCGGATACCGCTTGAGCAGTGCCGTCGCATCGGCTGTTGGATCGGCCTGCGCCTCGATATCCTTGTGCGCGTTGGCAAGGTCCTCGTCGGTGTACGGCGTGCCGAGCAGCCTCTGGACTTTCAACTTCATGTCGATATCGCTGTAGTCGAGCTTCGTTTCCGCAAGGAAACCGAATTTCGGCATCAACGATTCCGGCACCAGAGCCTGGGGGTTCTTCAGATGGGCGTATTGCCAATCATTGGAGTACTTGCCACCGACCCGAGCGATATCGGGACCGATGCGCTTGGAGCCCCACTGGAACGGATGGTCGTACATGCTCTCAGCGGCGAGGCTGTAGTGACCGTAGCGTTCAACCTCGTCCCGGAGCGAACGAATCTGCTGGCTATGGCAGAGATAGCAGCCTTCGCGAATGTAGATATCGCGACCTGCCAGTTCGAGCGGGGTATAGGGACGCACCCCTTTGACCGCCTCGACCGTGGTGTGGATCGTGAACAAGGGAATGATCTCGACCGCACCACCGATCGACAACACACCGAAGGTGAGCGCAATCAGAACGAAGGCGTTCTTTTCGACAATGGCATGACTGAAGGCCATGATTATTCTCCCGCCGCGAGGGCGCCGGCGGTACGCCGCCCCGCCCAGAGGATCGATTCATCCGAGGTCGTGATGGTGCGGAAAGCATTATAGGCCATCATAAGAGCCCCAGTGACGATGAGCCCGCCGCCGATCGCCCGAACCACGTAGTAGGGATGCATCGCCGCGACCGATTCAACGAACGAGTATTGCAGGAAACCGTGGCTGTCATAGGCACGCCACATCAGACCCTGGGTGATGCCGGCAATCCACATTGCGAAGATGTAGAACATGATGCCCGTCATCGCGAGCCAGTAATGCCATTCCATCAGCTTCGTCGAGTACATCCCCGGTTTCCGCCAAAGGGCGGGGATCAGGTAGTAAAGCGCGCCGAACGACACCAGCATAACCCAGCCCAGGGCGCCGGAGTGCACGTGGCCAACGGTCCAGTCGGTATAGTGGCTGAGCGCGTTGACATCTCGAACGGCCATGAGCGGCCCCTCGAACGTCGACATGCCATAGAAGGCGACTGCGGTGACCGAGAAGCGCAGACCGGGATCCGTGCGCAATTTATCCCAGGCCCCCGATAGGGTCATGATGCCGTTGATCATACCACCCCAGGACGGCATCCACAGCATGATCGAGAACGCCATGCCGAGCGTCTGTGTCCAGTCAGGCAGCGCCGTCCAGTGCAGATGATGGGCACCCACCCAAACATAGAGGAAGGTCAGGGACCAGAAATGAACGATCGACAACCGGTAGGAATAAACCGGACGACCCGCCGCTTTCGGGATGAAATAGTACATGATGCCGAGGAAGCCCGCGGTCAGGAAGAAACCGACGACGTTATGGCCGTACCACCACTGAATCATCGCGTCCTGGACGCCCGAGAACAGCGAGTAGCTTTTCGCGCGAAACGGCGAAATCGGGATACAGAGGTTGCGACCGACATGGAGAATCAGGATCATCGACATGTAGGCGATGAAGAACCAGTTGGCGACGTAGATGTGCGGCTCTTTGCGGCGTGTCAGCGTGCCGATGAAGATCGTCATGTAGGACAACCAGATAACGGCCAGCCAAAGGTCGAGATGCCATTCACCTTCAGCGTATTCCTGGCTCTTGGAAAAGCCGAGAAGGTAGCTGATACACATATTAGCGACTTGGAGCTGATAGGCCCAGAACACGAAATCGGCCCAGGCCCGGCCACCAAAAAGACGAGCGCGGCTGGTCCGTTGAACGATGTAGAACGAGGTGGCGAACAGGACGTTGCCGCCAAACCCAAAGACCGCAGCGGTCGGATGGGCGGGGCGCAGGCGACCGAAATTGAAATAGGGCGCAATGTTGAGCTGGGGGAACGCGAGTTCGGAGGCTAGATATGTGCCCAGGCAGAAGGCGATGATCGCCCAGATGATCGCGGCGATCACAAACTTCCGAACGATCGCCTCGTTGTAGAAAACCTTGTTAACGACGGAGCCGTCGTCAAGCATGGCGGTGGCGGCAGAACTGGCCATATCAGTGTCCCCCTTGGCCGTCGACCCCGTGGGCGACGTCCTTCTCGTCATAGAAACGCTTCACCAAACCGAAGATAAAGAGGGCGGCGAAACCGACCAGCGAAAGCCCGAATATGTAAATTTCGATATCTTGAGCGCCGGCGGCCAGAATCAGGCCGACGAGGCCAAAGATTCCTGTCACGATCCCGACGATCAGATCGCCCTTCTTGCTATCCATCCCCAAATCCTCCTACGCTCGGCGCCCAAACGCCGTACCGCGTCGTAAGCAGTCGCCCGGTACCTTGATGGCACCGAGTCAACTCGGGCCGGACGTTAGGGGCACATCGCGCGACGTGCAATCTATTCTGCCCCCCCTGCGACAATCCGCTTATGGGGACTTGACAAACCAGGGCCGCGCACTAGCGAGATTGAGATTCGGTCGCAACACGAGTTGACTTCCTGAGAGGAGCCCCCTTTGGACCTATTTTCGGCGCTGGCATGGTGTGGCCATGGCATAGCCACCCTTGGCCCGGCTTTCGGCAGTCCGTTAGGGCCGCTTCTCACTCTTTTTCTCGCAGGATTTGTCGGCAGCCCGGCGCATTGTGCTGCGATGTGCGGTCCGATCGTCCTTGGCCAGGTCTCGGACCGCCTGACCCGTGTCCCGCTCGGCCGCCTCGGCCCGATGACGCGGCTGAGCCAAGGCACATTGCTGCCTTATCATTTTGGCCGCCTTGTCACTTACAGCTGCCTCGGTGCTGCGACGGGTTGGCTCGGTAGTGGCCTGGTGCGTGTGCCTTGGATGAATCGGATTGGCGCCGTTTTATTGCTCGGCGCCGCATTCGCCTTCCTGCTCGCGGCCTTGCGGGATCTGGTTCCAGCGCTGAATCGCCTCCTGCCTCGGCGCGCTGGTTTCGGCCTTGCCCTGCCGATCACGAGGCTGACCAAGGGTCTCGACACGACGAGCGGTCTCGGCGCGTTTGCACTCGGCCTCGCGCTTGGCTTCCTGCCATGCGGATTCCTCTACACCAGCCTCGCGGTCGCCGCAGGCACCGCTTCGCCCTTCTGGGGCGCCTTGGCTCTTGCCGCATTTGGTCTTGGAACCATGCCTAGTCTGATCGTGGTCGGCGTTGCCGGGCATTTCGCCGGTCATCGCCTCAACGCCGCCGCCGTCCGCTTCGCTCCGATCATCATGGTCATCAATGCCATGATGTTGACCGGGATTGGCCTGCAACGGCTCGCCCCGCTTCTGCACTGAAGAGGCTCTCGGATCATGCCGTTCTCCATAGCCGCCCCATGACAGGCCTCGCCCGGATAGCCAGCCGGATCGCCATGGCCGCGATCGCGGTTTACGTTCTGTGTCTGGCAGGTCTCTATGTCGATCAACGCCATCTGATCTTTCATCCCGAGCCTGATTACACCGCCCCAGGCTCCAGCAATTCCGGCCGCGCCTACGTCGAGTTTCCCGTGGTGACCGACGACGGCTTCCCACTGAAAGGGTGGTATCACGCCGCGGCACCGGGCCACCCGACGATCGTTTTCTTTCATGGCAACGCCGACGGGCTTCTGAAATCGGCTCCCCATGGAGATTCCTATATCGCAGCAGGCTATGGGTTCCTGATCGTCGAGTATCGCGGTTTCAGTGGAATGCCCGGCTCACCCAGCGAGGAAGGTGTTTATCGTGATGCCCGCGCCTATTTGCGGGCGCTGGCGGCGCAGGGCATATCCGGGAACCAAATTATCCTGTTTGGCCATTCCCTTGGCACCGGTGTGGCGACCCGCATGGCGAGCGAGTTCCCGGTCGGCGGTCTGGCGCTCCTTGCGCCTTTCATGTCGGTAGCCCAGATGGCACAACTCCGCTATCCGGTGTTTCCGGCGGCTTTGTTCACGACCGAGCGGTTCGAGAGTTTTCGGAAAATCGCCCTGATCCACTGCCCGCTGCTGATCGGTCATGGTCTCAGCGATCACGTCATCCCAGACAGCCAGGGGCGCGCTCTGTTCGCGCTGGCTGTACCGCCCAAAGCCCTGCACCTCTTCCCCGGCCTCGACCACAACAATGCCTGGGACGCCTTCGCGGGCGTGTTCATACCCTGGGCAGCAGCCCTGAAACCTTGATCGTCCGAGTGCCGAGACTTGTCGAAACCCCGCGCGCTCGCTAGAACGGCGAGCCTCCATCCGATTGCAGAACGAAATTGCCGCGCATGACCGAGACTCCGTCGACTCCCCCAGCACCCCAGCCTCGCGATCCGGTCGCCGCCTTCCGCGAGGATTCAGCAAATAACCAGTTTCGTAACGCGCGCCTGGAAAAGCTCTCGGCGCTCCGCGCGGCCGGTGTCGAGCCCTATCCCTATCGCTTCGACCGGACATGGCTCGCGGCCGATATAGAGAGCCAATACGCCGATATCGCGGCGGGGACGGAGACCGGCCTCGAGGTGAGGATTTGTGGTCGCATCCGTGCCATTCGCAACAACGGCATGTTCATCGACCTCCATGATTCCAGCGGCAAGATACAGGTCTTCAGCCATAAGGATTTCCTGACACCTGATCAGATCGAGCTGGTCCGCCTGCTTGACCTCGGCGACATGATCGGCGTCACTGGGCTTGTCCGCCGCACCCCGCGCGGCGAACTGACCGTCAACGCGAGCGAGGTCAATATCCTCGCCAAGGCACTTCTGCCGCTGCCCGAGAAATACCACGGCCTCAGCGATGTCGAGACGCGCTATCGCCAGCGCTATCTCGACCTCATCATGAATCCGGAGAGCCGCGACACCTTGCGCAAGCGCTCCCTCATCATGACGGCGATGCGCAATTATCTGATCGGAGAGGGCTTCCTCGAAGTCGAAACGCCGATGCTGCACACGATCTCGGGCGGCGCGACGGCAAAACCTTTCGTCACGCATCACAACGCGTTGGGCATGGATCTCTTCCTCAGGATTGCGCCGGAGCTACATCTGAAGCGATTGATCGTGGGCGGTTTGTCGGACCGGGTCTTCGAGATCAATCGGTGCTTTCGCAACGAGGGTATTTCACCGCGGCATAACCCGGAGTTCACGACGCTCGAACTCTACCAGGCCTTCGCCGACTACACCGACATGATGAGCCTGACCGAGGCGATCCTCGAGCATGTCGCGATCGCCGCCAACGGCACGACCGATGCGGTCGTCGGAGATCGGGTCCTGCACTTCAAAGGGCCGTTCGCACGACGTTCAATGGCCGGGCTTGTCCACGAGATCACCGGCGTCGATTTCCTTCAGATCGACGATGCCGCAGGCGCGCGCGATGCGGCGCGCAAGCTCGGCTGCAAGATCGACGGCAAGGAAAACTGGGGTCAGGCACTGGAAGCCGCTTTCGGGCATCACGCCGAACATACCCTGATCCAGCCGACCCATGTCACCGATCTACCGCGCGATATTTCCCCGCTTGCCAAGGTCCATCGCGCCGACCCCCGCCTGACAGAGCGTTTCGAGACTTATGCAAATGGGATCGAAATCGCCAATGCCTTTTCCGAGCTAACCGACCCGCAGGACCAGTTCGCCCGCTTCGAAGACCAGATGCACCAGCGCGAGGCAGGCAATGACGAAGCGCAGGACATGGACCTCGATTATGTCACGGCGCTCGAGTATGGACTGGCGCCGACCGGCGGGCTTGGAATCGGTATTGATCGTCTCGTGATGATGCTCACCAACAGCCCGTCAATCCGGGACGTCATCGCCTTCCCGACAATGCGGCCAATCACCGGTATTTGATCATACGTGGGCAGTTAGACTTCCCCGATGCTACAGGCATTACATCCTGCCGCAGGGGTAAGGCCAGATATGCACAAATAGATGGGTATTGCCCCTTCATTTCTGGACGAAGGAAGACTACTTCCATAGATATCGTTTCTAGCGTACGATCTGTTGCAGAAGTAATGGCGTCCTCCGGGTTACTCAGTGCGTCGGCAGGATCAAAATCAGAACTCTTCCGAAATTCGGGTTTTCGCGCGCTAATGCGATACTGAAGTATTGGCTTCCAATTAACTGTATTAAATAAAAATGAAGGCACCCATGCGCAACGGCGCGTCTACATACGTTACAGCACAATTCATCTCTTCCATATTGGCCGCGCGGCCAACCGCTGTTGGCGAAGTGGCTGAGACCTTTTCAATCGTCGCCGATACGGTCGCTCGCCTGCTCCATCCGGGTGCCTCGATCGCAGCGACCGTACCGTCATCTTCAAGGTCAAAAGCCCTGCGGCAAGTGCGGACGCCCAAGCTCGCATCGCCTGAACAACCTGTGCGCAACGTCGCCGTAAAGGCGGCGTCGAAATCCGCCCGCCAGTTGAAGCCTTCAATTCTTGCTGAAAGCCCAGTGGCGCCGAAACGGCGTGGACGGCCGCCGCGCAGCGCGATACTTGCCGCGACGATTGCTCCGGAGCCGACGGAAGTCGAAGCGGCAGCCCCGGTTTCGCGTCTCCTGCGCCGCAACGATGTGACCGCGCCCTCCGCGCCGACACCTTCCATCGATCCGTTTGAACGAGACCCACAGGCGGAGAGCCGGGTCAAGGGCGTCGTCAAATGGTTCGACACCCGCACCAACAAAGGCGTCTTGCGTCTAACCGGCATGGCCGACGATATCGCCCTCGACACGACAATCCTCTCTAAGTCAAAGATCAAGCGGCTCTACAAAGATCAGGAAGTCGAAGTCAGCGGTGCCTTTCTCGATGGCAAGTTCCAGCCCCGCAGCCTGACGGTTCCCGGCCAGACCCAAGAGACCCAGGTGACAAATGGCCAGGTGCTCCATGCCGCAGGGCGCCAATCCCGCCCCGTCTTTGTCGAAGTCAAGCGCGCCAATCCGCGGCTGCAATCGGCCCGGGCTGAGGCCGAACACGCGCTTGGTCGAGGCTCAAAGAACGAGCGCTGATCTCGTTTAAGAGTCGGGGGAGACGGAACGGATCGCCAGCCGGGCCGGACGTCGCCCAAAGCTCAGCAACTGGCCCATATTGCGGACAGCCGGGCGATCTTCCCGCAGCAACTCGGTCACCGCCTCGCCGCAGGCGACCTGACCGCGATGCACGAAGGCTTCGTGATTGGCCTCGATCCGATCGAGGTCGTAGAGGTAATTCGCCATCAACCCATGGCTCTCCGCCATGCCTCGACCGCCTGTATTGGCGAGCCAGTTGATCTGCTCAAGCCTCGCACCATTGCCAAGATGAAAGCGCGCGACAGGATCGCTTGGGCCCTGCCCGGGTTCAGCGACAGTGAGATATTGCGCGCACAGGCGTAGCAGCACGGGCTTCAGAGCCGTTGCGACCAACGGATTATCGACCCATCCGGCTTCCTCGAGCAGCAACCGCAACGCCTTCTTGGCCCCCCCGCGACCGGCGGCGGCCACCAATGCCGGGCGCTCGGTGGCCTTGATCAGCCCTTGTGTACCCTCCGCGATCCGCGTCTCCAGCCAGCGCCGGAAGCCGGGGATCGGCGACAGCGTCGCGAAGCGCTTCAGGCTTGGAATTTCCTGTCGCAACTCCTCGACGACCTGCTTGATCAGGAAATTGCCAAAGGAGATGCCTTTAAGCCCCTTCTGGCAATTGCTGATCGAATAGAAGATCGCGGTGTTTGGCGCGACGAGAGGATCATCGACATGGTCGCGGGCCAACAGCGGCGCAATCGCGTTGGCGATGCCGCGCACCAGCGCGACCTCGACAAAGATCAACGGCTCGTCGTACAGAGCGGGGTGAAAGAAGGCGAAGCAGCGCCGATCGGGCGCCAGGCGGCGGCGCAGATCGTCCCAGCCCTGGATTTCGTGGACGGCCTCGTAGGCGATAAGCTTTTCCAGGATCGCGGCCGGCGTGTTCCAGTCGATCCGCCGAATCTCGAGGAAGCCTCTATTAAACCAGGAATTGAAAAGATGTTCAAGATCGGCATCGAGCGGCGCGAGTTGCGGCTGCGCGCGCAGGTTTTTGAGCAAGTCGCGGCGCAGATCCACAAGGGTCGCCGTGCCCGCCGGTCCCATGTTGAAACGCCGCAGCAGCTCGCGGCGCGGCGGCTCGGCGGCCTCCGTCAGGCGCATCGCCGCCTCGGGGCTGGGATCGCGGCAATAGGCTTCGGCGGCAGCGCGCAGCCCCTCTGGATCGGGGGCAAAGCCCATCGCCAGAAACGCGTGAAAACCCTCGCGGTCGTTCGCGTTCAAGCCTTTGTAGCGCGCGACCAGTGCCGTGGCGAGTGCCGCGCCCGAAGCCTCGCCCTTTTCCGACAAGAGATTGAAACTGAGCAGGCGCGCCTCTTCAAGCGGCTGCAGGCCGCTCGGGATGATCGCCCAGGCGCGCCCGCGATCCGCGATCGATTTCAACAGCCGCTCAAACCAGGTCCGCGCCATCGCCAGCCTCCTCGGCAGTCTTGGCCTCCATCAACACTATCATACCCATTATGACGCCTCGACGTCACCGCCACAAAGTGACCAGATCGCGACGCTCGATTGTTACTGGCTGACTTTTCCAGCGTCTCCCGGATATAGTACTCCAGGTTTAGGATCGAATGAACAAGAGGGCGTGGGATGGACGTACGTGCGGCAGTCGCCTGGGAAGCGGGCAAGCCACTGACGATAGAGACGGTGCAGTTGGAAGGCCCAAGGGCGGGCGAGGTTCTGGTCGAGGTCAAGGCTACCGGCATTTGCCATACCGACAAATACACCCTGTCCGGTGCCGATCCGGAAGGCCTGTTTCCGGCGATCCTTGGCCATGAAGGCGCCGGTGTCGTCGTCGATGTCGGCCCCGGTGTGACCTCACTGAAAAAGGGCGACCACGTCATTCCGCTCTACACGCCGGAATGTCGGCAGTGCAAATCCTGCCTCTCCGGCAAGACCAACCTCTGCACCGCGATCCGAGCGACCCAGGGCAGGGGCGTCATGCCCGACGGCACCAGCCGTTTTTCCATCGGCGGCAAGCCGATCCTTCATTACATGGGCTGCTCGACCTTCGCCAATTATACCGTCCTGCCCGAAATCGCGCTCGCCAAGGTTCGCGAGGACGCGCCCTTTGACAAGATTTGCTATATCGGCTGTGGCGTGACCACGGGGATCGGCGCGGTGATCTATACCGCCAAGGTCGAGCCGGGCGCGAACATAGTGGTCTTCGGTCTTGGCGGCATCGGCCTGAACGTGATTCAGGGCGCCCGTCTTGCCGGTGCCGATATGATCGTCGGCGTCGATCTGAACCCGGC
>CAIXXC010000290.1 GCA_903923205.1 uncultured Rhodospirillales bacterium
ACCGTTCTTTCGATATAGGAATGATCATGCCTCCCCGCCAGCGTGACCAGACGTCTCGCGACGCAAAAAATGCTTGCCTCTCTCGCCCCGCTGCTTCAACGACATGCTCTAACTTCCTCGACGCCGTCACAGGTTCGGCCTAGTCATGCATATCACCCGACGCTATTTCATCGCGACCGCCAGTGCCGCCGCCGCTTTCCAGGCTCTGAATCTAGATTCCGCTGCGGCGCAGCAACCGCCCTTGGCACCTGCTGGCCCGCCCGCAAAGCCAGAATCGCCACCATTTTCTTTCGACACCGTCCAGAGTATGGCGGCGCAGTTGGCGACGACAGCCTATCAGGATCAGGCCGATCCCCTGCCGGCGGAACTCAAGAAGCTCGACTACGACCATTATCGCGATATCAACTATCGCCACGATCGCGCAATGTGGATCGATAGCGGACTCTTCCGCGCCGAGTTCTTTCATCGCGGGTTCATCTACGCGGGCAAGGTGACCGTCTACACAGTAGAAAATGGCGCTGCCACGCCGGTCTCTTATGTTGCTGACAACTTCGATTTCGGCAGCAACAAATTTGCACAGCCCTTGCCGGCAGACCTAGGATTCGCCGGTTTCCGGCTGCATTTCCCTCTTAACACGTCAAAGAAATACGATGAGGTCATCGTCTTCCAAGGCGCCTCCTATTTCCGTGTGTTGGGGCGCAACCAGCAATACGGCCTGTCCGCGCGTGGTTTGGCGATCAATACTGCTGAGCCCGAGGGCGAGGAATTCCCGGTGTTCACGCATTTCTGGATCGTGAAGCCAGCGCCCGACGATACCGCGATAACTGTATATGCATTGCTCGACAGCAAGAGCACCACCGGGGCCTATCGTTTTACAGTGACCCCGGACGCAACCACGACGGTGGACATTGACGCCGTACTCTACCCGCGTCTAGACATCAAGAAGCCTGGGTTTGCGCCTCTGACATCAATGTACCTCCATGGCAAGCCGCAGAATAGGCCATTTGCAGATATCCGTCCCGAAGATCATGATTCGGACGGGTTGCAGATGTTGACCGGACAGGGCGAATGGATCTGGCGTCAGCTTTTGAACCCGCGCCAGCTCCGCGTCAGCAGCTTCGCAGACCAGCACCCAAAAGGTTTCGGCCTCTTTCAGCGCGACCGTAACTTTGCCGACTACCAGGACTTGGTCAATATTCAGGAGAAGCGTCCGAGCTTCTGGATCGAACCTCAAGGCGATTGGGGTGCAGGAAGCGTGCAACTCGTCGAAATCCCGAGCGATGACGACGTCAATGACAATATGGTCGCGTACTGGGTGCCGGAAACGCCCGTTAAGGCCGATCAGCCCGTCCGCCTCGCCTATCGGCTGAACGCATTACTGGACTCTACCGAAATTCCGCCATCCGGACGGACGGCGGCGACCTGGACCGGCCCGGTAGCGGCGGTCGATGCGTCGCGGTCTCCTGCCACATCACCAGAATTGTTCGAGATCGATTTCACCGGGTACGAGCTAGACGGGATAGACGAGACGCTTCCTGTCCTTGTCCACGTGACATCGTCGGCCGGGGCGACTTCCGCAATGAAGACACAGAAATTACCTGCGGGTTCGTGGCGTGCGAGTTTCATCTTCACGGCTGCGAACAAGAATGATGCGGAACTTCGGGCGTTTCTCTCACTCTACGGCAAGCCATTGACCGAGACTTGGACGTACCGCTGGAGCGCCAATTAGCAAACCGGCAGCCCCTAAAAATATTTATTTCGAGTCTGAGTGAATGAAATTCCGTCTCGACCGTTCTATGGAAAGCTTGGAGTGACCAAAAATGTCTCTGACGCTTATCCTTACAAGGTTGGTTGAACGCCTCGAACAGCAGCCATGGTGGCCTGGCTACGAGATGGTTCACCAAATCGGAATGCTGGCGCGACGAATCGCGTTGTTTGTCCTTGTAGCCGGCACAACCGCGACAGCCGCATTTCTCATGGCGATTGTCATGGGAGCGAATGGCTGGACCATCCTGCGTCTTGCGGTTCTGCTTCTCTTTACCATCAGCTTCGCCTGGCTCGCCTTATCCTTCTGGACATCGGCGCTTGGCTTCATCGTCCGGATCGTCGGCGGAGATCCCGCGAGCCTCTGGAGCAATCTTCAATTCGATCGCCCCTTGGTCAACCGGACCGCGCTGGTCATGCCGATCTACAACGAGGATACCGACCGTGTCGTCGCCGGGCTGGAGGCAACCCTGGCGGGCTTGGCCGCGATGGCTGACCGGGACCATTTCGACGTCTTCGTCCTTAGCGACACGACTAAATCCGATATCGGGGCGCGTGAAGAGCAGGTGATGCGGGCCTTGCGCGCCCGCAACATTTCGGGCGTCGAGATCTTTTA
>CAIXXC010000291.1 GCA_903923205.1 uncultured Rhodospirillales bacterium
CAAGCCTCAGGTAGACGAGGTCGTGTTCCCGGATGGCAAGCGTCTGATCGTTTTGGCCAAGGGCCGTCTGGTCAATCTCGGCTGCGGCACCGGTCACCCTAGCTTCGTCATGAGCGCCTCCTTCACCAACCAGGTGCTGGCGCAGATCGAGCTGTACAACAACCATGGCCGCTACGAGAACAAGGTCTATGTGCTGCCGAAACATCTCGACGAGAAGGTGGCGTTCCTCCATCTCGCCAAGCTCGGCGCGAAGCTGACCCAACTCTCCGATGCCCAGGCCAGCTATCTTGGCCTGTCCCAGTCCGGCCCCTACAAGGCCGACCACTACCGCTACTAGGCGTTAACGTGTCGCCTGTTCCCGGCGACCGCCTGCCGCACCCTCTGTCCCTTGCGGACAGAGGGTTACGGCAACCTCATCCCCGCATTCACGGCAAAATTATGGCAAGGTTGGAATAAACCTGTGGCACCTCCGTTCTCTAAGGGAATGGGAGAGCGATGCCATCGCCGCCTTTGCGGAAAGGGGTCCGTCAATCTCCCATGAGTGACCAGTTTCGCGATCAGTTGGTAGCTTTGCTGCCGCGATTGAGACGGTTCGCGCGCGGCATCGCCGGTACGGCGGCCGAAGCGGACGATCTGGTTCAGGCTGCGTGCGAACGGGCTCTGGCCCGTCAGCATCAGTTCCAGGAGGGGACACGATTTGACAGCTGGATGTATCGGATCGTGCAGACGATTTGGATAGACTCGATGCGGTCTCGCACCACCCGGAAGGAGGATGGCGAGATCGATGCCGAGCGTTTCGGTAGCGACGAACCGGTAAGGCATGTCGAAGCCCGCCTCGCCCTGGAGGAGGTACAACGCGCGATCTCCCGCTTGCCAGCGGAGCAGCGCAGCGTCCTGATGCTCGTGACCGTGGATGGTCTGAGCTACAAGGAGGCGGCCGAGATCGCCCAGGTCCCTGTCGGGACCATCATGAGCCGCCTGGCCCGCGCCCGGGTCGCCCTCGCGGCGATCCTGGAGAGCGGTGGCGGTCTCCGAGGGAGTAGAACGGATGCGTAAACTCGATGACGACCAACTGGTCGCCTATCTGGACGGTGAACTGGATACCGCGGAATATGCCGAGGTAGAGGCAATCATTGCCGGCGATGCCGAGAGTCGAGCCCGGCTCGTTCTCCTGAGCGAGACCACCGCGATGGTCCGACGGGCCTTTGACGACGTCCTGCATGAGCCGGTACCCGCCCGCCTGCTGGCAGCGGCCCTGGGCGAAACACCTCCCGCATATTCGACCTCGGTCGGGGGTAATGTTGTCGCCTTCACAGGCCCTGCCTCGTTACGCGACCAACTCCGTGCCCGGGTCAATCGCCATCCCTGGGCCTCGTTTGCCGTCGCGGCCTCGATTCTTGGGCTCGTGATCGGCACACCGATCGGCTACCTCTTCGCGGGGGGCAGCCCGGATGAGGGCAATGCGCAGGTCGCTTCTACAAATCCGAGCTGGCTCGACACGCTTGCCGGTTATCACAATCTCTTTATCGCAAGCGCCGATGGCGCCGAAAATGCCGTCTTCGATGTGCCCGCAGGTTCGGAGAAGAAGGAACTGCCCGTCGATATCCGCGTGCCCGATCTTAAACCCTATGATCTCGTCTTCCACGGCGCCCGCCGCATCGTCCTCGACGGCAAGCCGGCCTATCAGTTTTTCTATGGCGGAGCCGATCATCACAAGCCCGCGATCACCGTCTTCGTGACCAGTACACTGCGCCCTGAGCTAACGCCGACATTCGAGCGTCGTGACGGCGTCAACCTGATCTACTGGCGCCACCTTGGCCATGGCTATGCCATTGCCGGCCAGGCCGACAAAGGCACGATGTCAAGCCTCGCCAACGATATCGCCTGGCAGTTGCGCGCCCAGTGAGTGGAAGCTGCCTCCTCAGAAACTCGCGGTGGCGGGATCGGGGAGCATTTTCGCGGCGGACCAGCCTCCATCGACCGGCAGCACCACGCCTGTGATGAAGGCGGCGGCTGGCGATGACAGAAACAACGCGGCAAGCGCAATCTCATCAGCCTCGCCGGCCCGGCCAAGCGGAGAGGCGTCGATAAAGGAATTGCGGAACCACCCCTTGGCTGCAATCCTCTCGGCCGTCAGCGGGCTTGAGATCAAGCCAGGCGCGATCGCATTGACGCGCACGCCGTCACGACCGAATTCTGTGGCAAATTGACGGGTCATCTGAGCAATCGCCCCTTTGGTCACGCCGTAGGCGGCACTGTTGGCAACACCCACGATGCCAAAGACCGACGCCATATTCACCACGCAGCCACCGCGTCCCCGCATCCGCCCGATCGCCGACCGGCAGAGCGCAAAGGGGGCGGCAAGGTTGATGGCGATATAGCGGTAGAGATCCTCGTCCGTCGTCTCGAGCAACGGCTTGGCATTGCCGATGCCGGCGTTGTTGATCAGGATATCGACCGGCCCGAGGTTGGCGTCACACGCCTGGACAGCCGTCTCCGGCGCGCCTTTTTCAGTAAGGTCGAGGGTAAGATGTTGAAAGCCATTGCGACCGGCGACGCTGGCATCAGCCGCCGATCGATCTACCCCGAACACGCGCCCGCCGGCGTCAAGAAATCTGCGTGCAATGGCAAGGCCGATCCCTGAGGAACTGCCCGTCACGATGGCAACCTTATCGTCGATCCGCATCATCTTGTTATCTCCCGCCCGTGATTTATCGACGCTTGAAGTCTAGCGCCGACCGCTTACCGAAGCCACCTGTGTCGGCGCCGTCTTTTGTGATAGCCGTGTCGGGTGCAGTCCCGATTGCGCGCCAAAGGAACCGACGGAGCCAACGATGATCCTCTATGAACACCCCTTTTCGCCCTACGCCCAGAAGATCAAGATCGCGCTTCGCGAAAAGAACCTGGCCTTTGAGGCAGTGATTCCGGCAGGCATGGGCTCGGGTGTGGCACCGGAACTGAGCCCGCTCAATCCCAGGGTCGAGGTGCCAGCGCTGGTCGACGGCGATGTCACGGTTTTCGATTCAACGATCATCCTGGAATACCTGGAGGACAAGTATCCGACGCCGCCTCTCCTGCCCGCCGGACCTGCGGCGCGCGCACGGGCACGGATGATAGAAGACATCTGCGACACCCAATACGAGGCCATCAACTGGGGCCTGATCGAGCTGCGGTATTTCAAGCGCGGCGGCAGCCTGCGCGCCGATATCGACGCCCGGGCGGTCGAGCAGACCGGTCACATGTTCGCCTGGCTCGAAGGCGCGATAGATGGTCGCGATTGGTTCGGCGGCGATCGCTTCGGTTGGGCAGATCTCTCGGTCATCCCCCACGTCATGGGCTCGGCGATCTTCGGCATCCAGCCCGCCGCAGGCACAGCTCTCTCAAACTGGTGGCAGCAGGTGATCTTGCGCCCATCCGTCGCCTCGACCCGTGGCGAGGCCCTTGCTGCGGTAACGTTCATGGAGAACGTTGGCGATTATTTCGCCCAATTGAAGGCAAAGCGCCATTACCGCGACCATCGCCTGGAATGGGTCGTCCGCTCCGGCGGGCTGCAGATGCTTCTCGACGGCATCGAGAACGACAATGTCCGGTTCACGGACACTGCCCTGTTCGCGACTCATCAGGTCCTGCCAGCCTCGGAATAGACTGCGGCTCAGCGCTTCCAGATTTTTACCGCAAGAAGCGATTAAGAGGACCCATCGGATCTACCCCGCGACAAGGCCATACGATCGTCCTGCTACTGGCAGTCTAAAGTAGTCCAAAATTCCCCCGACGGCACCAAATCGTCGAATATGGAGAATTATGGGGTAAGTCGCTTTCGATATGAAATACACTGCAATTATTTGTCACATTTTGATAGGTTCGTTACAGATCTCGTCATGACTCGATCGTGCCGGGATACTTTAGAGATTTTTTGCATCGCAGAACCTTTGAGGAAATTCGACATGCTCAAGCATTTTTTTCTCGGCGCAGTAGCGACAATTACGCTCGCAGCGAGCGGCGCAGCCAATGCGGCAATCACGATCACTGATCTCGGTCAAGCCTCCGGCACCGGTAATCAGTTGTTAAGTCCCAACCTTCTGGTTCTCGGTTTCGATAATGCACCCGTTGTCTCTAATGGTGGGACTAACGACGGCTCGATTATTGGCACCGACTCAAGCAATCCGTTCACCGACGGGACCTACGGCAGTGTCGCCCATGCTGTGGCCGATGGCCATTACACGGATGGCTCCACAGGCTGGAACCCGTTTGGCGTTGGCAGCAGCAACAATTGGATCAGCATCGGCGGCAGCGGTGGCTATTCTGTTTCCGGACATTCCGGAGCGTCGCTTTATCTCGGCGTAAACTCGCCAGAGTATGATCTCACCTTTGTCTGGGGCTCTCCCAGCTCCACGAATACCGTAACGCTCATCAGCAACGAGGGCACGAAGATCGGGTCGGTCAGCAACACTGGCAATCCTGGACAACTCAATATTCTTGATAGCCTCGGAACTACGATTTCAACCTTCGACTTTGCGGGCATGAATTCGTCCAGCGCTGGTGAAATCATCCGGATCGCATCAACTAACCCATTTAGCCAAGCGGTTTTCCGCACGGGAAATGGTAGCGGTGGCTTTGAGGTTGGCGGCATTTCAGCCGTTCCACTGCCCGGTGCGATGCCAATGTTTGGCGCCGCCCTGCTCGGCCTGGGCCTGCTGTCGCGCCGGCGCAAGCCTGTCACCGCCTAAGATCTTCTCTGGCCAAGAGCACGAAACAAGCGGGAGCTGGAAACGGCTCCCGCTTGTTTCGTGCCCAAGACCGCCTTGACGGATATCCCTGCCTCAGTGGAGGTTGGGGCCCAAACAAGCGGAGACCAGATATGAAGCAACTCAGCAGGTCGGTGCGGGGCCTGACCGTTCTCATCACCGGCGCCGGTAGTGGCATGGGTCGCGCCACTGCGGAAGTCTTCGCGGCTGAAGGCGCTTTAGTCGCCGTGACGGATTATGATTGCAAGAGTGCGCAGGAAACGCGAGACCGCGTTCTCGCGTCAGGTGGTGCTGCCGAAGCCTGGTGCCTCGATGTCTCCGACAAGACCGCCATCGACAGTGTCGTACCGGCAGTTGCGGCGCGATTTGGCGGCATCGATATCGTGGTCAACAACGCCGGCATCGCCAACTTCCTGAAAATCGATCACCCGGATTATGACTCCATCTGGGACCGCACGGTGGCAATCAACCTGACGGCGCACCAGCGCGTCATCCGCGCGGCCTTGCCCTTCCTTCGACGCTCCACCTCGCCCCGAATCATTAATATCGCCTCGGTGGAAGGCATGGGGGCGACGGCTCAGCTCAGCCCCTACTCAACCATGAAAGCCGGGGTCATCGGCCTGACCCGATCCCTCGCCGTTGAACTCGGTCCCGAAGGCATCACGGTCAACTGCATCTGCCCTGGTCCCATCGTGACCGGTATGACGGCGGATATTGAGGAAAGTGACAAGATTGTGTTCGCTAAGCGACGTACGGCGTTGCGGCGCTACGGCTATCCCGAAGAAGTTGCCCATGTCACGCTGAGCCTCGCGCTGCCGGCGGCCTCCTACGTCACCGGCATCGCGATACCGGTCGATGGCGGGCATATGGCTCGGAACGCCTGACCGCTGCTTTTTCGACGCGACAGCCTGCCGGGAGCCCCTAAACCGCGATCACGGTGAACCGTCCAATTATACAAATTCGCCTTGAAATCATGCGGTTATAGAGGTTTCCCTTGTGTTTGCCGGTTTCGTCGAGTTGAAATCCATTCTAGGGTAGGAATAAAGGGCGATGCGTCGGCAGGTTGCGACGCGAGCCGATGCCACATAGCTGGGACACGATGACAAAGCGACAGGTCGACTCAACGCGTGATCGCCTAAAGAATGTCGCCCGCCGCCTGTTCTGCGAACGCGGCGTCGAAGCCGTTTCGATCCGCGATATCCTCACAGCGGCAGGCCAGCGCAATATTGGCGCCATTGGTTATTATTTCCAGAGCAAGGATGCTCTGGTGCGAGAGCTGCTGCTTGATGGCGCCCGGATCGTCGATCAGCGCCGGATATACGCGCTCGACCTTCTGGAGCGACGCGGTCGCCCGATCACACTGCATGACCTGATTGCCCTGATCGTTCGATCGGCGATCGACCTCGAAGGGAGCCACGGCGGCGAGACCTGGGCGCGGTTCTTCTGCATGCTTCAGCGCGAAAATGTCGATGTCTTTATGGAAGCAATGTCGAACCATCAGGATCTCGGCTTTCGCCGCTGCGTCGGACATCTGCGCCAGTTGTTACCCAATCTGCCGCGCGAGGATCTGAACGAGCGGATCATTTTCATGATGATCGCGATCGTCGCTTCGCTCTCATTCAGAGAGGCCGCGCTTGAGCAGGCCGACACCGCCCACCTTAACAAAATCTATGGTGGCAGGATCTGGATCTCCGAGAGCCTGATCGACAATCTGATCGCGTCCTGCGAGGGCATATTCTCGCGTCCGTTAGCCAAGCCGGCAATCGATACGACGCCAGCCATCGCAATACCTTAAGATCTGGCGCCCCTTGCGGCTCAGGCGGTCCCGCCGACGGTCAACCCATCCATCCGCAGGGTCGGCTGACCGACACCGACCGGAACGCCTTGGCCATCCTTGCCGCAGGTGCCGACGCCGTCGTCGAGTTTGAGATCACTGCCGATCATGGAGATTCGGGTCAGAGCATCCGGTCCATTGCCGATCAAGGTGGCGCCCTTGACGGCGGGGCCGATCTTGCCATCCTCGATCAAATAGGCTTCGGAGGCCGAGAACACGAACTTGCCATTGGTGATATCGACCTGACCGCCGCCGAAATTGACGGCGTAGAGGCCGCGCTTGACCGAGCCGATAATCTCCTGCGGATCCCGCTCGCCTGCCAGCATATAGGTGTTGGTCATGCGCGGCATCGGGTGATGGGCAAAACTCTGACGCCGGCCGTTGCCGGTCGGTCGCATGCCAAGCAGACGGGCGTTCATGCGGTCAAGCATGTAGCCTTTGAGGATGCCATCTTCGATCAGGACGGTACGGCTCGATGGCGTGCCCTCGTCATCCACCGTAATGGAGCCGCGGCGATCGACAAGCGTGCCGTCATCGACCACCGTGACGCCCGGCGCCGCAATCCGTTGACCGATCATACCAGAGAAAGCCGAGGTCTTCTTGCGATTGAAATCGCCCTCGAGACCATGGCCGACCGCCTCGTGAAGCATGACACCCGGCCAGCCAGGCCCGAGAACGACGGTCATTTCTCCAGCGGGCGCCGCGACCGATCCCAGATTGACAAGCGCCTGGCGCAACGCCTCATCGGCCTGCCCCTGCCAGCGCGCGGGATCGAAATAGGCCTCGTATCCGGTTCTGCCGCCACAGCCCGAAGAACCGGCCTCCATCTTGCCGTCATCGCCGACAACGACAGAGACGTTGAGACGTACAAGCGGCCGGATATCCGACACGCGTTTGCCATCCGGGCGGATAATCTGGATCGCCCGCCATTCCCCGGAAATCGACGCAGTAACCTGCTTGACCCGCGAGTCGCGAGCCCTGACATAGGCATCGATCTCGGCCAAGAGCGCCGTCTTGGCGGCGAAATCCATCTTGCCGAGCGGATTTTCATCGGTATAGAGCGCCTGATTGGTGCCGAGCGGACCCTCCGCCAGCGTCCCGCTATGGCCGCTTGCCACGGCGCGAACGGTCGAGCTCGCCCGTTTGATCGCCGCCTCGCTCAACTCGCCGGAATGGGCATAGCCCGTCGCCTCGCCCGCGACCGCCCGCAGGCCGAACCCCTGACCGGTGTCGAACGACGCGGACTTGATCCTGCCGTCATCGAAGACCACGCCCTCGGACTGGCTGTATTCCAGGAACAACTCGCCGTCGTCCATGCCCGACAGGGCCTCGCCGATCAGCCGCTCCACCTTATCGGGGTCCATCCCGGTGCGAGCAAAAAAAAGTGAATCGGCATTGACAAGATCGGTCATGATCACGGTTCCATCAGTTTGCCCGATCCCACATTGCGGTGGCGATCATCGCGGCGCTAGGCATATCACACTCCATTAGATTGGAGCAGGAGCAGGAAAGTCCATGGGCATCTCACCCTATCGGCAGTTGGAGTCGCGATTTTCTAAACTCGGCGCGGTGGAGGAGGCGCTGGCCATGCTCGGCTGGGACTCATCGACCATGATGCCCGTAGGCGGTGCCGAGGCGCGGGCGGAGCAGATGTCGGCCCTGCAGGTGATCTGTCACGAATTGGTGACGGACCCGGCGCTTGGTGAATTGATCGACGCCGCCGAGAACGACAACACGCTGGATTCGTGGCAACGCGCGAATATCGCGGAGATGCGACGGCGTTGGCTGCACGAGACCGCCATCCCTGCCGATCTCGTCGCCCGCCTCAGCAAGGCCAGCCTCGATTGCGAAATGATATGGCGTGAAGCGCGACCGGCCGGCGATTTCGCCCGCGTGCTCCCAAGCCTGCAATGCCTGCTCGACCTGACCCGGGAGGCTGGTGCGGCGCGGGCAGAGAAACTTGGCGTACCGCTTTATGACGCCTTGCTCGACGCCTACGAACCCGGTGGCAGCGCGGCGGAGATCGACCGGCTCTTCGCCGAACTGTCGCAGTTCCTGCCCGATCTGGTCACAGCCGCAATCGACCGCCAGGCAAGTCGTTCGAAACCGATCCGACTCGAAGGTCCGTTTCCGATTGCCGCCCAGCAGACCCTCG
>CAIXXC010000292.1 GCA_903923205.1 uncultured Rhodospirillales bacterium
CGATCCGCCTTTTAACCCCGGTCGCTCCGCCCTGTTGCACAAACAGCCCGACGACATCTGGCGGCTTGATTTTCAACTCGGCGTCGACGTCGATCGCGAGGCCTGCATCCGGCCGGAGAATGTCGAACAACTGGTGCGCGGCATGCTGGGCGATGCGATCGATTTCACGCCGGAATGGTACAGCCTCTACACTTTCCAATGCCGGCGCATGGCGCGCTTCGCCCATGGCCGCGTCCTCTTTGCCGGCGACAGCGCCCATCTCGTCTCGCCTTTTGGGGCACGTGGTTGCAATGGCGGCATCGCCGACGCCGAAAACCTGGTCTGGAAGCTCAATCTTGTCCTGAGCGGCGATGCACCGGAGACGCTTCTTGAGACCTACAACGACGAGGCCATCGTCACGGCTGAGGAAAATATCCGCAACTCGACGCGATCGACCGATTTCATGGTGCCGAAGACCGCAGCCTTCCGCCACCTGCGCGACGCGGTGCTCGATCTGGCGAGCGCGCATGATTTCGCCCGCCCATTCGTGAACTCCGGTCGTCTGTCAACTGCGATATCGTATCCCGAGAGCAGTCTCAACACACCAGACCGCGAGGGCGAGACCTGGGCCGGTATCGCGCCTGGTTCGCCAGCCGTCGATGCCCCATTCGGCGATGGGTGGTTGCTCGAGCAATTGGGCAACCGCTTTGCCATCCTGGGCTTCGGCTTGGATAAGCATTCGTTTTCCGACGTCGATGTCATTGATGTTGATTCGGACGATGCAGTGGCACAGATCGTCGCGCGCTACGATCTCCACCCAGGTTCCGCCTATCTGATCCGGCCAGACCAATATGTTGCCGCGCGATGGCGGCGCCCGACAACTGACGCTGTTGTTGCAGCAAGCGCCAAAGCCCGAGGGCTCGTCTCATGAACCGCCTGATCACGGCCCGGCACACACCCCGCCCCGACGAGGTTTTCGAGGCTCTGGCCGCTCTTCATGAGAGTTTATCGGAGGCAGACTGCCGTCGTGCCGAGGCGCGGTTAATGCTGTTGCTAGCCAATCACATTGGCGACGACGGCGTCATCCGCGAAGCCGTGGCGCTCGCCCGAAAAGGCCTCGAAACCGTCGCCTAAGGCAGCGGCATCGAGACCGCTTCAGATCCGGCTTATACGCCTTCGATGATGATCATCTGATATTCGGCACCGGCAAAACGATGCTTCACGATTTCCTGATATTTCGGTGAATTGTACCAGGCCTTCGCCTCCTCGACGCTCGGAAACTCGATAATCACGGCACCCTCGATCGCCGGTCCTTCGAGCACCTCGAACGCGCCATAGCGGGCAAGCGCTTTCATCCCCGGCAAACGTGCCTCAGGGGCACGACGCCCGTATTCCTTGAGTTCGTCAGCATTGGTGGTCTTCGTGCGGATCCCGATTACATACGCTGTCATTGTTGTTTCTCCCTTTTTTTGTCGTTGCTGAAAATTGGAAAGGATCAGGCTAACCGAGCATCCCGGTCAGCCGCTTGCTGATGATCGTTTCGGCTTCGAGCATGATGCGGTCAATCAGTTCCTTGACGGTTGGGATATCATGGATGAGGCCCGCAACCATCCCGCACGACCATGCGCCGGAATCCATATCACCGTGCTGCATCACGCGCGGGTAAACCCCCGCTACCTCTTCGATGATATCTTCGAACTTGATGTTGGCGCCGAGGCTGCGCTCTTTCTCAAGCAGGCGCTCGACCGCATCATTCTTCAGGACGCGCTCGGTATTGCGCAACGGCCGCATCACCAGCCGGGTGTCGAGTTCGGTCGCAGCGATTACGGCCTGCTTCACGTTCTCGTGGATCGGGGCTTCCTTGGTCACCATGAAGCGGGTGCCCATGTTCATGCCGTCCGCGCCAAGAGCCAGTGCTGCCACCAATGAGCGGCCATCGGCCATACCACCGGACGCAACGAACGGAATCTCCAGTTCATCTGCGGCACGGGGCAAAAGGATGAAGTTCGGCACGTCATCTTCGCCAGGATGGCCGCCGCATTCAAAACCATCGACACTGATGGCATCGCAACCGATGGCTTGGGCCTTCAGCGAGTGACGGATCGACGTGCATTTATGAATGACCTTGACCCCGGCCTCCTTCAGCATCGGGAGCCATTTCTGGGGATTATTGCCGGCTGTTTCGACAACCTTCACGCCGCCATCGATGATCGACTTGATGTAGCCGGCATAATCGGGCGGATTGACGCTCGGCAGGAAACTGATGTTCACGCCGAAGGGCTTGTCTGTCATCTCACGGCAACGGCGAATCTCGTTGGCCAGCAGTTCGGGCGAACGTTGGGTCAGGCCGGTTATGATCCCAAGGCCGCCGGCATTTGAGACGGCAGCCGCCAATTCAGCGAAACCGACGTAGTGCATGCCGCCCTGGATGATCGGGTGCTGGATCCCCAGCATCTCGGTAATTCTTGTCTTCAACAGACATCTCCCCTCAAAAAAACTGTTTTCTTCCTAGCGGTACTAGAGCGGGCTGCTCACGCCCCGGTGAAATTCGGCGCCCGCTTTTCGATGAAGGCGCGGACACCTTCTTTGCCGTCGCCACTTCTTGTCCGCGCGCGCAAAAGTTCATGTTCCAAATTCAGGTGATCTGCCAATGATCGTTCAGGTAGTCCTGAACAGAGTTGCTTGATCGCCGCCATTGATCCCGGCGCGGCCCTGACAAGGCGACCGACCAAATCATTCACGGCCGCGTTCAGCGCGTCATCGGCATGAAGGGAGTCGATCACGCCGGTGGCGAGGCATCTTTCGGCATCGATCGTCTCGTTGGACATGTACCATTGCTGAGCGCGCAGTGCGCCGACGCGCCGGGCCAGGAAATACGAGCCGCCAACATCGGGCGACAGGCCGATGGCCGCGTAACCACCGCGGAGTTTCGCGGAAGCGCCGCCCAGGACGAAATCCGCGCACAGCGCCAAACCGATCCCGCCGCCGGCAACCGGGCCGTTCAGCGCCGTCACCACCGGAATCGGGCACGTGGCAAGACGCATTATAGCCGGGTGGACGACGACCAGAATTTCATCGACAAGGTCGTCGAAGCCATCACCCGCCGCGACCATCTCGTCGATATTCCCGCCACCCGAAAAATACTTCCCCCGCGCGGACAGCAGGATCACGCGGGGTTGGGCGTCGATCACCTCGTTAATCGCGCGGACTAACGCCCTCGCGAGCGCGCGCGACAGCGTGTTGGCCTGCTCTGGTCGGTTGAGGACAATATGGCCGACAGCGTCGATAACGCCCCACTCGATACCATCAGATTGGTTCACGGTTTCTCTCCACTGACGGCCCGCGTTCTGGCGCAAATCGAATAACAACGGGACCTGTTTTTTCACGCCTTTTGTCCCATACTCGACGACGTCAGGGTAGTCATACAAGGGGCGTTTTCAGCCGCTCTCATCGATATGATTCAAATATCGAACTCGCACGAATAGATATTGGACGACATTGTTAATCGAATTTAGTCTCCTCAGCCTGGGATGGGACGCGCATGCGAGTTCGGCCCAATCACGAAGAAACAACATCTGTGACACCAAGCAGGGAACCCCTCATGTCCGATCTCCTCAGCCAACCGCTCAAGCTGCCATGTGGTGCTACGCTCTCGAACCGGCTCGCGAAGGCGCCGCTGACAGAAGGGCTGGCGGATCCACACAACCGCGCTACCGACAAGCTCGTCCGCCTCTATCGGCGCTGGTCGGAGGGCGGCGCCGGCATGCTGGTTTCCGGCAATGTTCAGGTGGACAGGCGCTATCTTGAGCGCCCCGGCAACGTCGCGATCGACGATAATGGCGGGCTCGATATGATTCGGGCCTATGCAAAAGCAGGAACCAGTGCTGGAAATCACTTCTGGATGCAGATCAACCATCCTGGCCGCCAGGCGGCAGTGACCCGCGACGGCACCCTTCCCGCCCCCTCCGCCATTCCCCTCAAAATCGCCGGCGCAGCAGGCAAGGCTCAGATCATCCCCCGCGCGATGACTGAAGAAGAGATTCTCGACATCATACAGCGTTTCGTGAAGGTGGCGACGACCGCACGGGAATGCGGCTTCACGGGTGTCCAGATCCACGCCGCGCACGGTTATCTGTTCTCGCAATTCCTCAGCGGCCTCAGCAATATCCGGACGGATGCCTGGGGTGGCAGCTTGGAGAACCGGGCGCGGCCCCTTCTTGAAACGGTCCGAGCCGTCCGCCGCGCCGTCGGCGCCGATTTTCCAATCAGCGTGAAACTCAACTCCGCCGATTTCCAGCAGGGCGGTTTCAGCAACGATGAATGCCTCGACGTGGTCCGCTGGCTTGGCGAGGAGAAAATTGATCTTTTGGAGATCACCGGCGGCAATTACGAGGAACTGCCCTGGGCGGACACCACGAAGAAGGAAAGCACCCGGCTACGGGAAGGCTATTTCATGGAATACGCCGATCGCATGCGCAAGGTGACTACCATGCCGCTGATGATCACCGGCGGCATGCGCTCGCGCAAGGCGATGGAGGAAGCCCTCGCCGGTGACGGCATGGACGTAATTGGGCTTGGCCGGCCGATGTGCGTCGATACCGACATTTGTCACAAGCTCCTCGCTGGCGAATCCCCCGCCGCGCGGAGCTATGAACATGAACTGACCTTCAATCCCTCAGTTCTTGGCCCAGATGTCCCGGCTGATGTCGCCAAGGCGGTCGAGATGTGGGGCAATATCGGCTGGTTCTTCGTTCAACTCTGGCGCATCGGCGAAGGTCAGGAACCCGATCGCAACATGGGGCTTTACGAGGCCTACAATATATACAAGGAAAAGGAAGGCGCCTTGACTGCCGGGCTGGCTTGAGCGCGCGCGTCATCGCGCCGAAGCGTCCTCGACCCACCGCCATCTGGTCCGTATTTTTTGTTCTTCAACGCCTGAAGTTGTGACAGGCTTTATTCGTCATTGTTACGTACGCTCAAGCGCCGCGACCCTGGAGAACCGGGGCGCGGTCGCGCGTATCGCCGGGTTTGTCAGGTCCGCAAGAAAACAAAGAACGGGACGGATATAGACTATGGATGACGCCACCAACGCACCGCGCGCCGAAGTCGAGCATCTCTACGCCGAATACGATCATCTGGCGCCCCCGATCGGCCAGGATGGCACCCCGTACCCCTATTTCGAGCACCTGCGAGATGCAGCGCTGATGGCGGAACAGCCCATCGGCTGGAGCGAGAAGCACGGCGGTTTCTGGGTCGTGACGAGCTATGCCGAATGTCAAAGCATCATCGCCAATCCGATAGATTTCTCGAGTGCCGGCGTCATTTTTCCTAAATACGCGGTCACCGAACCGTTGATGCTGGCGGAGCAGGACGAGCCCGAGCACATGCGGGGCCGGCGTCTGGTCAATCTCTCGTTCATGCCAAAAAACGTCGCGAATTACGCCGGCGCAATCAAGACAGCCGTTCATCAGTTGATCGACGGCTTCATCGAGGATGGCCATGCCGATGTTGGCAAGATCATCGCCGAACCCATCCCGGCAATCGTCACGGCCCTGCTGATGGGCTTGCCGGCAGAAGACGGGCCGCTGTTCGACGCCTGGACAACGGCGTGCACGCATGAATTCCTGGCCGATCCCGTGGCTGCGGCACCCAAGATCGCCGAGATGTATACCTATTTCGAGGAGAACATCGCGCGTCGCAAACAGGAACCCGGAGACGATGTCCTGTCTCAGGTCATCAACGCGAAAATTGACGGGGACAGCCTTACCCACAAGGAATTGCTTGGCTTTTCTACGGTGCTGCTGATCGGCGGCATCGAGAACTCCGCCAAGCTTATCGGGACGGCGTTATGGCGTTTGGCCTGGGATATCGAATTGCGCCGCCGCCTGGTCGCCCATCCGCAATGGATCAGCGCCGCGATCGACGAATTCCTGCGCTATTACTCGCCTGGGACCGTCGGGCGGATTGTGACCAACGACATCACGATCGCCGGCAAAACAATGCGGCGGGGCCAGCAGGTCATTCTTGCTCTGCCCATCGCCAACCGCGATCCGCGCGAGTTTCCTCATCCTGATTGCTTCATGATCGACCGCCAGAACAATCGCCACCTGGCCCTGGGCACCGGTCTTCATTCCTGCCTGGGCGGTCATCTGATCCGTATGGAAGCGCGTGTCGTCCTCACGGAATTCCTCTCGCGGATCGGCTCCTTCCGCCTCGACACCTGCCTGCCGACCAACTGGATCAGGGGTCAGGTCACCGGGATGTCACGGATTCCAATTGTCTTTGATCCAGGGGAACGAGTGTCATCCGAACGCGGCGCCGGTGTCGATGCCTGGCTCCGGCATGCCTCAAGGATCTGATCGTGTTGGGGCTGGAAAGCTAGAGAGATGCCGAAAATACTCTTTATTGACCCGACTGGTCGCGAGCACCGAGTAGAAGCGACCATGGGCCAGAGCGTCATGCGCGCCGCCGTCGCTGCGCAGGTTCCGGGAATAGAGGCCCTGTGCGGGGGCAACTGCGTATGTGCGACCTGCCATGCCTACATCGAAGCCCCCTGGTACCAAAGCTTCGAGGCTCCGGACGAAACCGAGAAAGCCATGATCGACTATACGTCCGAGCCTAGGGACAATAGTCGGCTCACCTGCCAATTGCAGGTTTCATCGGCGCATGAGGGCTTGGTAATCCGCCTTCCCGCCTCTCAACATTGAGAGGCGGCGCTATTGCTGCCCCTCGCAATCATCGACATCCAACGCCTCAAGCGAGGCGCGATCAAGAATACGGATATGGGCTGACGCGGGCAGATCAATAATCCGCTGACGCTTCATCTGATTTAAAACCCGGCTCACGGTTTCACCCGACAATCCGAGATAATCTGCGATGTCCTGACGGACCATAGGACGATCTGTCGGCAACACCGCCTCTGTCTGCCGATCCGCATAGAGGAGCAGGAACGACGCAACACGCTCCTCGGCAGACTTTCTGCCAAGCAACAGCGCGTGGCGTTGCGCAAGAAGTAATTGGGATGACAAGCTCCTCCTGATTTCGAGCGCCAGCACGCAATCAATTTTCAGCAGCGCGTCCACTCTTATCCGCGGCATCCGCATGAGGGTAGCCCGCGTCATCGCTTCTGCTGTCGCCATATGAATGTTGCCAGCCCCAAACGCGAGGAGATCGCCTGGAAACAGAAACTCCAGAATCTGCCGGCGACCGTCACGACACAGCCTTAGAACACGAACACCGCCCCCTAGGACCTTGTAACAGTAGGGTGCGGGAGAGCCTGCGCCAAAGATCTCCTGCTTTGGGCGGAAGACAATAACCACACCAAGGGTACCCAGTTCCGATATCCTGTTCCCTGCCTCGGGCCGATATGGCGGACTCGTATCCGTCTCATGGATTTGTTGGTACATGAACCGCTCCTGCAACGGTAAACCGACTTCCCGTAGCGCCCCGCGCCCCCCGGCTGAAATACGGCCTAGATTAAGACATTAGCGGTCAATGCAATCTCTTCAGGAGCCTCGGAAAATACCCATGGGCTCATTTCTGGCACGGCCAGGAAATGGATTGCGCGATTCAAAAAATGCCGGGCTTCGACATCGTGCACAGCCATAAGTATTTTCCGAAACTGCCATTGTCTATTCAAAGACGTCATATTGCGGCTCGCATAATTTTTACTAATACCAGCCTACAAGACTGTAACGACGATTCATTGGAGTAAAACATGCAAATATTAATCTTGATTTTACTTGTAATGCTTGTATTCGGTGGCGGTGGTTACTATGGATATCACGGCGGATATTATGGCGGGGGTGGGCTAGGAATCATTGGAATCATCCTGATTGTCCTTGTCGTTGGCGCCGTTCTGGGACGGTCCCGAATTGGGTTTTAGTGCCAAGAAAGTTGCCCATACTGTCGCTTATGGCCGGGCAAGTTCCCGGCCAGCTCACTTACGGCTCACCATTTTCCGCCCTGAATAGCATTTCTTTTGCATCGCCGTTTACCAACCCCTTGCTGTAATTGGCGACGATCGGGTTACGACTTCGCGCACTACGGCACGAACCTTCTTCAGGAAAAGCCAGGCACCAGGGAGCAGAAGAAAATCTTATCTATATGATAATAATCATCTTTCTGCCTTACCCGGCGTCATGTTGAGAACGCGTTCACAAGCACCGAAGGAAGATGCATATTTCTTGATCGTTTATGAGCTTTCAACACTAACAAAGTACTTATTGATTAAAAAATATTCTTATTATGGTCTATATTTGATCATACGCCTCTTTTTTCCGCATATTTTAATTCATAGGGAGAAAATCTTTTTCACCGTAGGTGTTTTTATGTATCCTGTCTCAACAGCATCTTTCGAATCTACGGCATTTTATTTGCCGTCCGATTATCGAGGGGATGGTCTGCAGCTGAGAAGGGGGATGATACGTGACGCTGTCCTGGAGAACCTCGACCCTGGCAAGCCGCCACATTGCACTGGGCTCCAAGCTTGAAGACTGGAGCGGCATGGGTACCGCCTGGAGCTACGACAAGGATCCCGAAGAGGAACACGTCGCCATCCGCACCAAGGCAGGCCTCATGGATGTGTCGGGCCTTAAGAAGGTGCACCTTGTGGGCCCCCACGCCCACGCGCTCGTCCACGAAGCGACGACCCGTGATATAACCAAGATTTACCCTGGCAAGTCTGCCTATGCCTGCATGCTGAACGAGCGCGGGCATTTTACCGATGATTGCATCCTCTATCGTACCGGCCCGAATTCCTGGATGGTCGTCCACGGTTCAGGATCCGGGCATGAGGAATTGACGCGATCAGCCAAAGGGCGGAACGTCGCCGTGCTATTTGACGACGATCTCCACGATTTATCGCTCCAAGGCCCCCTCGCCGTCGATTTTCTGGCAAAGCACGTGCCCGGCATACGGGATCTCAAGTACTTCCACCATACCCCGGCCACCCTCTTCGGCAAGCCCGTCACAATCTCTCGCACCGGATATACCGGCGAGCGGGGTTACGAGATTTTCTGCAAGGGTGAGGACGCCCCGGCGATCTGGGACACCATTCTTGGCGACGGCAAGGACATGGGGATCATACCCTGTCGTTTCACGACACTCGATATGCTGCGGGTCGAGAGCTATCTGCTGTTCTATCCTTTCGACAATTCGCAGATGTATCCGTTCGCCGATGAGCTACCGGGCGACAGCCTGTGGGAGCTTGGCCTCGATTTTACCGTCTCACCGGGCAAGGTTGGCTTCCGCGGTTTTGAGCAGCACTACAAACTGAAGGGCAAGGAACGTTTCAAGATTTTCGGCGTACTGATCGATGGCGACCAGCCAACCAACGAGGGCGATGAGCTTTGGGCAGGCGGCAGACAGGTCGGTGTTATCACCTGCGGCATGTATTCCACACTCACCAGAAAATCGATGGCCATCGCCCGCTTTGAGCTTCCTTATGCGGTCCACGGCACCAAACTTGAAGTCCGAGGCAAGGTTGTCAACGGCCCAGCGATCGCCCACAGCTTGCCCTTCGACGACCCGCAGAAAAAGAAGCGGACCGTCGTCGGTTGAACAAGGGTGGGAAGACAAGAGATGCCGACGATTCCTCCTTCTCTGTACAAGAGCCGTCCGGTTTATCCGGGCTTGTCCTGGATTGCCGGGGCTCGCCGACACCTGATCACCGCCGATGGGGAAGGAGCACTGGCCGTCCTGGAACTTCTGAATTCAGCTGATCAGGAGACGCGAAATCGCGCGATCTTGCTCTATACCCCGGGTGGCTCGAAGCAGCTTGGGCACGGCGCGAAACTGGCGCCGTTACTGCCGGGCGCATGTCACGAATTTCCCAGTATCGAAACCCTGTTGTTCCGGCTTAACGTCGAATTGACACGCGCCAACATGAGCACGCGGCTCTATGCCACAGGCACCGAAGGCTTCATGGGGCAGGTCATCGCCTTGGCGCAAGGACATGGCGTCAACCCCTTAAGCGTGAAGACCGAGCATCGTGGTTCACTCGCCCGCCGGGTGCAATGCGTCCACTGCAAAGGCTTCATGGACGGCGTGACTACCTCGATCGTCGCCTGTAGCCATTGCGGCATTTCGCTCTTTGTGCGCGATCACTATTCACGCCGCCTTGGCGCCTTTCAGGGCGTCATCGTCAATGCCGAGGTCGCCGAAGAAATCCCGGCAGCCGAGGAGCTTTATCCATGATCCATGCCCATGATATCCGCGTCCGGGTAACGGCGATCGAGGAGGTAGCCCCTAGAACAAAACGGTTCCGCCTCCAGGCTGTCGATAGCAGTCACCTGCCTCAATTTGCCGGCGGCGCCCATATCACCGTTGCCCTTGGTGACGATGACGGCGCGCTTCGCAACCCCTACACGCTGTCGGGATCACCGCAAGACCGCGTTGGCTATGAAATTACCGTCCTCCGCGCGGCGGATTCCAGAGGCGGATCAGCCTTCCTTCACGAACAGGTCGTTCTTGGCCAGGAAGTTTCGATCTCCGCGCCGATCAATCTGTTCCCCATCAATGCCCTGGGACGGCGGCATGTGCTCTTAGCCGGGGGCATCGGAATCACTCCCTTTATGCCCATCACCGAGCAACTGATTGATCTCAGTCAGAAATTCGAGCTGCATTATGCGATGCGCAGCGACGGTGCAGCGCCTTACGAAACTCTGCTCCGATCCCGGCTTGGGCACCGCTTGCATGTGTATCGTAGCGATCTACGTGAGCGGATCAATCTCGAATCCCTGCTGGAGGGGCAGCCGTTGGGGACGCATCTCTATGTTTGCGGCCCAGAGCGCCTTATAGATGGCGCAATCAACGCGGGCAAAGCGCTGGGTTGGCCTGGAGAGAATATCCATTTCGAACGCTTCGCGGGTCCACCTCCGGGCGACCCGTTCGAGGTGCGCCTCGCCAAGTCCAGCAAGGCTATTGCTGTCGGCCAACATCAAACCTTGCTCGAAGCGCTTGAGAGGGCAGGCGTAGAACCGCCATCTCTTTGCCGCGGTGGCGCCTGTGGGCAGTGCGAAATCCCGGTGATCAAGGCCGACGGCGAGCTTTTGCACTATGATCACTTCCTGTCTGAAGAGGCCCGCTCAAGCGGTCGCTCGATCATGACCTGCGTCTCGCGGTTTAAGGGCCGCGAGTTGGTCCTCGATTTCTGACCTTTGGGGAACAACCGATGAGCCTCACCTTCCGCGATGAAACGTTTCGCGACGATTTCACCTTCCGCAATAGCCCTGCAGCGATCAGGCGTTTCCCCTTCCCGTTCGACCGCGATCAATACATGTATTCGGTCAATATGGAGCCACACAGCAAGGGCCCGGCAGGTTCGGCTACAGAATTCCCCATCGATATCGACGAACACTATGTCAGCGAGATGAGGGAACGCGCCCTCGTGTTGCAACAAGACCCCCTTCGGTGCCAATCCTTGCCGCATATGATTACCGCGGAATGGGACCTCGTCGAGTTGCTGATGACCTCGATGGCGGACTCCTATCCTCACTGGTTTTCGCTCTCGCGTAATGGCAACGACTGGCACTGGATCAACCGGCCGCTCGGGATCGATCAAAAGTTCACGTTTGGTAACGTCGCTACCCTGCCCTACCCGCCCATGGAATATATTACCAGACAGTGCCAGGGTGATTTCTCCTTGCTCGACCAACGCGACGACAACATCTGGATGGATGCGGGGATCGCGACGACACAGGCAGATTGGTCGCTCGACTTTGATATCGGCATGAACTTTATGGAATGGCATGCCCCCGTGCCGTTCGCTCACCAGATGGGGGTGTTCGAGCGGGCACTGAAATATCTCCTCAATCTCCAAATCGATAAACCTGTTCGCCGCCTCAACTGGACGATGACGATTAACCCGCGGCTCGACACCAGCCCGGAGCAGTATCCCCATTGGGGCAAGGATCGCACCCAGGTCACTGCGGAGAATGTGGGGGACAAAGTCTATCTGCGCGTCGAGCTTCAGGGGCTCTGGCGGCTGCCGCGTTCAAACGCCATCGTTTTTTCGATCCGGGGCTACCTCGCCTCATTGTCCGAGCTTGCAACATCGCCAAAATGGGCCCGCCGGTTGTCGCGGGTGCTCAAATCCCTCCCGGACGAAATCGCGGAATACAAAGGGCTGTCGCGGCACCGCGCCCTTTCAATTGCCTGGCTGTCCCAGTTCGAGGACGACTCCCCGACATCCCCGGGGTGCGGACCAGATTAAACTCGGGGCCCCACCCTACCGCTATTCGGCAGCCGAAAGCGCGAAGCCGGTGTAGCCTTTGGCCACCACGTCGTCGCAAAGCTGCCGATACGTCCCAACACCTCCGGCGTAAGGCGTGAACATCCGTAATTTTCCTGGAATGTTCGTTCCCGTGTACCAGGACTCCACCATCGGATAGAGGGTCGCGTGTCCCAGATCATGGACCTGCTGGACCCAATCATTCTCTGCCTCCAGAGTGGGCTCGATACTTTTAGCGCCTTGGTCCGCCATAAACCGAAGGCAGTCCGCGACCCAGTCCACATGCTGCTCGATCGAGGTCAACATGTTGCTGAGTACCGAGGGGCTACCCGGTCCCGTGATGGTGAAGAAATTAGGAAAACCGACGGCGGAGATGCCAAGATAATTTCGCGGACCTTCCGCCCATTTGTCACGCAGGGATAGGCCACCCTTGCCGCGAATATCAAGTCGCATCAGCGGCCCGGTAATGGCATCGAAGCCGGTCGCGAAGATGATTACATCCAGGTCGTAATGGGCGTGATGAGTATGAATACCGGTCTCAGTGATCGTCTCGATGGGTGCGCTGCGGATATCGACAAGGGTCACGTTGTCGCGATTGAATGTCTCGTAATAGCCGGTATCGACGCAGATTCGTTTGGTGCCGATCGGATGATCCTTCGGCACAAGAAGATCGGCGACAACCGGATCCTTGACCTTGCCGCGAATTTTGCGCTCGACAAATTCCGCAGCCGTCCGGTTCGACTCCAGATCCATCAACAGGTCCGGGTAGGTCATGATGAAATTGAACCCGCCTTCCGCCCACGCGGCCTCGTATTCGATTTCGCGGTCTTCAGGTGATTGCTCCTTTGCCGACTTGCCATTGCTGACAAACGGAATCCCAATCTGGCCGTAGCGTGCTGCTTCTCGCCACGAATCATATTTCGCCTTGATTTCATCACGCGTGGCCGGCGCGAGTGGCCCATTCCAGGACGGAACGCTGTAATTTGCCGTGCGCTGAAACACATAAAGATGAGAGGCCACCGGCGCGATCGCGATCGTCGATTGGACACCCGATGATCCGGTGCCAATGATTCCGATCCTCTTGCCCGCCAAGTCCACGGGCTCGTGTGGCCAATGGCCAGTGTGATACCAGGCTCCCTGAAAGTTTTCGATGCCGGGGTACTTCGGCACGGCAGGGGCCGAGGCGAGACAGCCGACGGCACTGATCAAAAAGCGCGCCGTCGCCCGCTCGCCTGCAGACGTGCGGACTACCCAAAGACCGGTCGCCTCTTCATAATGGGCGGCGATGACATCCGTTTCGAATTGGATGTCACGCCGCATCTCAAAACGATCCGCAACGTGCCGGGCATAGTCGAGAATTTCCGACTGCGGCGCATAGCGTTCGGTCCAGTTCCAATCCTGCTCCAACTCCTTTGAGAAGGAGAAGGAGTAGGTCATGCTTTCCGTATCGCAGCGTGCGCCGGGGTATCGGTTCCAGTACCAGGTGCCGCCGACATCAGTCCCGCGCTCATAGACCCGGGCGGAAAGTCCCAATTCCCTGAGACGATAGAGCATGTTCATGCCGGCAAAGCCGGCACCAATTACGATGGCGTCGAAGGCTTTGACTGGTGAGGCTGCAGACGGCTCCGACATGACTTTCATTCCTCCCGAGGTCTTGCTCATTTTTCCTACCGCAACGTGGCCCTCAAGGTTTGATCGCAACCTTGATGACACCATCTGCCTGGCTGCCGAAGAGATTATAAGCCGCCTCGATCTCGTCGAGCCTGAAGTGATGGGTTACCAACGAGCCAAACTTAACCCGACCGTTTTCGATGATCTTGATCAGACGGGCCATCCGGTCCTTGCCGCCCGGACAGGTCGATGTCACGATCCGCTTGTTGGCCAGGCCTGCGCCAAAGCCGTCCAGGGGAAGCAACACATCCTTTGAATAAATGCCGACGCTGGAAATCGTCGCGCCGGGACGGGTACAGGCGAGGCAGCCCGCCAATGTTTCGGTCAATCCCAGGCATTCGAGCGCGACATCGGCACCCGCACCGTTTGTAAGGCGCATGACCTCGCTGACGATATCGGTCTGGCGGGGATCGAGCGCGAGATCAGCCCCCATCAACAATGCCTTCTCCCGGCGCTCCGCGACCGGGTCAACGGCGATGATCAGCCCCGCCCCAAGCAGACGAGCGCCCGCCGTCGCACAAAGGCCAATCGGTCCCTGCGCATAGATCACCACGGTGTCGCCGATCTTGATATTTCCCTGTTCCGCCGCAGAAAACCCCGTGCTGACGATATCCGGCACCAGCAACAGTTCTTCATCTGTCACGGAATCAGGAATGATCGCCATATTCGCCTGGGCGTTCGGCATGATGAAATACTCGGCCTGGCAGCCATCCAGATAGTTGCCGAGCATCCAGCCGCCGGCGGCCTTGCCCCCGCATTGGGAATGCTGACCCATCATGCAGGAGGTACACTGACCACACGGTGTCGTCGCAGCGCAGAGAACGCGTTGACCCTCCTTGTAGCCCCTAACTTGAGAGCCTACTTTTTCGAGGATCCCGATGGGTTCGTGGCCGATCGTCAGGCCCTTCGCGACCGGATATTCGCCCTTCAGGATATGGATATCGGTGCCACATATCGTCGTGGTCGTGATCCGGACCAATGCGTCGGTTGGGCCGACATCGGGGATTGGCTTGTCGTCAATGACAATACGTCCGACTTCGGCGAAGACTGCGGCTTTCATTTTCGGCATTGGCGTTGCTCCCTCGGTGTTTCTTTTTGATTTTGAGTAGACTCAGTTCAACGGCGACAAGGTCACTGCAGCATTCCTTCCGTCCTCATGTGCACTTAGGAACTCAAGCGAGGCGGTATCGCACATGATGGCTTCCGGGGTACGAAAACGCGCGGCATTCGCGCGTTCTTCCGGTGTTTCGATCTGCGCCTGCATATAAGCCCCAAGGTGACGCGCGCGGGCGACGATACGATTACCTTCACCCAGACGCTTCCGCTCAAAGGTCAAAAGCGCCCCCGGGATATCGCCTCCATCCTGAGCGAGTGCCGCGCTCATCGCGAAGGCATCCTGCGCAGCCTTGGTCACCCCTGCCCCGACATGGGGTCGCGCAACGAAAGCGGCGTCACCGATCAGAGCCACGCGACCGATCGCCATCCGTGGCGTCTCGAGATCATAGATCGGCTGAAAAAAAGGCTGTGGCGTCAAACGCACCAGGGTCGCGAACTGAGGTGCCAGGACCTGTTCAGCCGCACGCCGCATTGCCAGGACGACCTCCGGTCGGATCAAGGGCGGGGGGATCGATACATCATGAATAACGCCCGTCTCGTCGCGCAGCAGTTCCCTGAGGGTTGAGCGATCGGCCGGTCGATACCAGACCCAATTATACCGTCGGTGGCCGGGCCGATTCTCGTTATCCGGACCCGCTACGGGATAGCCCAGCATCTGCTCGCCATCGGGCAGGGCAAAGGCGAAATGTCCAAACAAATCCTCGATCACCGCCACTGGGAGCACGGCTTCATCAACCAGTCCGCGCCACGCGATATAGCCGACATAGGCAGGCTGTGCGGCTGGGAAATACTGCCCTCGAGTAGCCGATCGCAACCCATCTGCCCCGATCAGGAGATCGCCATTAGCGGAGCTACCATCAACAAACCGAGCGACTACAGCTTCTTCGCCTTGTTCGATCCGCTCGAGGGTCCGGCCCTTATGATAGCGTGAATCGGGAATACACTGACGCAACTCCTGATAGAGTCGATCCCATGAGGTCAGGATCTGAGGATGAGGCCGCTCGGCAAGGCACTTGCCATCAAGCCCAAAGACCCGACGACTTTCGACCGACACGCCGATATCGGCTGGGATCGCGATCCCGGCTGAGCGCAAGACAGAAAAAAGATCAGGATGAGTGACGATGCCGGCGCCCCGGCCCGCGAGTTCGCTTTCGACGCGCTCGAACACATCGACGATCCAACCATCACGCTGCAGCAACAGCGCGGCGATGAGACCAGCAATCGACCCCCCGATGACAATGGCAGTTTTATCCGGACCTGAGGACATTCCCGGCCTTACCTTATTTATCGCTTGATAAATAAGGTAAGGCGGCACACGCAAGCTGTCAAGCCGACACGGGCCTGATGCGAAGACTATCAACGATCACCGCCGGGAGTGCCACGAGCATCGCCTGCACAGATGTCTGGATGAAGAGATCGATGGGCAAATGAACGGGAGATTCATAGATCTCCCGACGGACCCCGTAATAGAAGATACCGCTGTGAAAGAGCCAAAAAGCCTCCATCTCGGCAGGCGAAATTTCGATCTCTTCTTCCAGCGGCAAACCCTGCTCGCGCCGAATCTCGTTGCAGACCCGTCTGATCAGGTGATCCTCGACAAAGCTGATCCACATCGCATTGATCTGCAGCCCTTTAAGGCCGGAAAACAGATAGATCCGGAGCCAGTCAGGAGAGAAAATGACCTCGGTGTAGCGGGCATAGAAATCAACCAACCGGTCGCGCAAGGGGCGATCTCGGTCCCCGATAAGGTCACTCCATTCCGTCCTCCAGCGTCCAACGTAGACCGTCTGGTAGACCTCGCGAATCAGATCATCCTTTGTCGGAAAATAATTGTAGATCAGTGGCTGCGTAACACCGAGGCGTCTGGCGAGATCGCGCGTGCCACCCTCGAAGCCGTGTTCGGCGAAGAAGGATATCGCGCCTTGTAGGATCTGGCGGCGACGATCGGTTGAAGACAGCCTCTGACGGGATTGACCCGTTACCGGCTTAGATCGCGCACCTGCTTCAGTCATCGGCTTGATCTAGCAATCTGTAAACCGGGGACGAAAACGCTTGTCGCGACCAGGCACCGCTAGGCGCCTCAGCGCGGTTCGCTGGCGGGATAATTAAGCTCGATCGTCACGCCCGAAGGATCCTCGACGAATACCTGAAAAAGGCCGAGCGAGGGGACGTTGCGCTCACGGTATGGAATCCCAAGATGGATGAGCCTGCCGTGCAGATCATTCCAACCCGTAGCCTGAAAAGCGATGTGATCGATCGCCCCGCCGCCATTCAGATCATCAAGGTCCTGATCACCAAGATACGCCTTCAAGCCCTCCGGGTTGTCAGGGTCGATACCGATAACGTGAACGGTGCCATATTCGGCTTCGTCTTCGCTCAGATAGAGCCACAATCCGGGAAAATCGAAGGGAGGCCGATACCCGACGCGAAAGCCAAGGGCCTGGGTGTAGAACCGCTCGGTCGCGGCGATATCCAGCGTGCGGATCGAATAATGGGCCAGTTTCGTGATACCCATGCCGCTTCTCCGAAGCCTGTTGTTTATCGACTGATAAATCAATGCATCATGGAACGCAATTGCGCGAAGTCCGTAGGACTATCAAATGCCCGCAAGAACCTTCCCAGGATTGAGGGTTCCCTTGGGGTCCAGCATCTTCTTGAGCCTTGCCATCAGGGCTATCTCGTCCCTTGTCCGTGTTACGTCCAGATAGTTACGCTTATCCAACCCGATACCATGTTCTGCGGAAACGCTTCCGGACAGCGGTCGCAGCAAGCCATAGACTATGTCGTCAACAGCACCATGTCCGGCTTCGTCACCGGTATGGATACAAACATGGAGATTGCCATCCGCGACATGGCCAAAGACGATCAACACGGATCGCAGCCAGCGATCGCGGAGCGCGGACTGAAGCGCATCCAGATAGCCCACCATGGCGACCTGCGGCAGGCTAATATCGTAAAGAAACAGCGGCCGAAGGCCACTAACGAGCGTCTCGATATCATCTCGGATCGCCCATAGCGCGCGCGCCTGCGCCTCGCTTGCAGCCAGCGCAGCATCCGCGATCAGCCCCTGTTCCCAGCCAGCCTCAAGAATATGTTCGAGCTGGGTTTGTGAATTTCGCGAAGCGATCTCGATCAAGACATTGAACGCGTGTAGAGTGGCCAGGGGCATTTGATGGCCTCCTGCCAGCACGACCGCGTCAAGAAAGCTCGGCCACATCACCTCGAAGCAGGTAAGCCCACCGCTGCTTTCGCGCCCAGCCAATGTAAGCAGCGCCAAGACATCGTCGAAATTCGCCAAGCCAACCCAGGCAGTCGCGCGCGGTCCCGCCTCTGGGCGCAACCGAAGAACGGCGCGGGTAACGATCCCCAGCGTTCCTTCGGAACCGATGAACATCTGCTTCAGATCATAACCGGCATTATTCTTCATCATCCGGTTCATGCTGCTGAGGACCGTACCGTCGGCCAGCACGACTTCCAGGCCAAGGATCTGGTCACGGGTCATGCCGTAACGCAGGACGCTATTTCCCCCCGCATTGGTGGAGATAGTTCCGCCGATCGTCGCCGACCCCCGAGCGCCGAGATCGACGGGATAGGACATTCCAGCGGCGAGAGCGGCCTCCTGCACGCGCTGTAACGGCACCCCGGCCTGCACTGTCATGGTGCTGCCGTGCTGATCCATGGCTTCGATCGCGGTCATGCGCTCAAACGACAGGGCGATATCGGCGGCACGGGTTTTGCCGCCGCTGACCAGACCGGTGCGACCCCCTTGTGGGATCACCGCTATCCCATGATCGTCGCAATAACGCAGAAGGGCCGAGACTTCCGTCGTCGTTGCCGGGCGCACGATGGCGAGGGCGGACATCGGCGCGCCCGGCGGATAGGTATCGTGTCTTGCCGCTATGTCGGCGCCGACAAGGACATTCTTGTCGCCGACAATTCGACCGAGATCGCGAAGCGCATCGATCTCTTTCACCATCTCTGCCTCCGCCTCCGCGTCGATACTTCCAGGCTAATTGGCGGCGTAAACCGCAGCCTCGATCTCACCGAGCATTTCGATCACATGAGCATCAAAAAAGGGCAGGATCTGTGTTCCGACGGCGGCTGTAATGCCATTGGTCGGATCGATCCAGTAGTAGGTGTTTGCAATACCGGCCCAGGACAGGCTGTTCGCCGCACGCCCCCCAGGGAACGCCACGCCGTTGATCGAAAAACCGAGTCCCCAATGCATCGGCATACCCGGCACCGCAGGCACCGAATTGACCCACTCGGGCATCGCCGTCTCGAAACTGCAGCAGGGCAGATCGCCGATCTGGTTGGTGGACATGAGCGCGATTGACGCCGGAGACAGATAACGCCGGCCTTCGACCTCACCGCCATTAAGAATCATCCGGGTAAAGCGCAGGTAGTCCGCCGGCGTGCCAAAGAGGCCACTGCCGCCCATCTCGACCTCCGGGTCTTCGGGCAGATCGACAATCATGGGCGATAGGTTGCCATCCCTGGAGCGGGCATGGATGCCGACCCGTTTCGCGCGAAGTGCATCGCTTGGCCGGAAGGACGTACTTGTCATTCCCAATGGCCCGGTGATGTGCTCCGCAAAGTATCCGCCGAGGCTGAGGCCCGTGGCGGCCTCGATCATCAAGCCAGCATAGTCGATATTGATCCCGTATTCCCAACGCTCGCCCGGATCGAACAACAATGGTGTCTCCAGTCCAGCCTTGGTGCAGGCGGTAAAGCCCGGAAGCTTCGTAACCTCGGCATAGCGTTTGATGTCGGGGCTCCCGAACTCATAGCCGAATCCCGCGGTATGAGCGAGAAGATGGCGCAGCGTCACCGGCCGCTTGGGAGCACGCAGCTTGGGCGCCCCGGCTGCATCGAAACCTTCCAGAACCCTCGCATTGCCAAGTTGCGGCAAGATCTCGGCTGCTGGCGCGTCAAGTGACAATTGCCCACGCTCGACACATTGCAGCGCGGCAGTGGACGTGATTGCCTTTGTCATCGACGCGATCCAGAATAACGAATCCAACGTCATCGGCTCGGAACGGCCAAGGGCGCGGACACCCGCAGCACCTTCATAGATCAGACCCTTACGATCCGAAACGGCCACGACAACGCCAGGAATTTTCTGACTGGCAACGGCATCCGCGATAATCGCGTCCAGCTTCGACAGCGCCATCTTCACCCTCCCCTTGATCTTATTGGACCGCGGCACGCACGACCGATCTTGAGCGTAAGGAGAAGCAGTGAAGAGCCCGCTCTGTCAATCACCCAATCCGCGAGCGTAGCCAGATGAGGCCGATCAGAAAATCCCCCGCGAGCAATGCCATCCAATCTCTGGATTAGCGCATGCGATTGCGTTAACGTCAGATCTGTCTTACCTCCAAGAGTAGTAAGACGGTTGAAAAAAAGATCAAAAATCACGGAGACAACCGCGATGAGTTTGGACAAAGCTCCCCACGAACAGGGGCAGCCTAAGGTTGGCGTCAGCCGACGGAACTTCCTGAAGCGATCGAGCCTCGCCTTTTCCGCCGCCATTGCGATCACGCCTGCTGGTGCATTGCTCAATACGTCAGAAGCCTGGGGGCTTGAAGTCAAAGGGCTGAAGCCCGAGACAGCCAGGACGCTGATTCTTATTGCGCGGGACATCTACCCACACGACCGCGTCCCCGACCGCTTTTACGCCATTGCCGTCAGGCCTTGGGATACGAAAGCGGCGTCTGATCCCGCGACAGCAGCGGAGATTGAAGGCTTTATTGCCGGCCTCGACAAAGCGGCGGGCAATGGCGGCTATGTCGGCCTTGGCTGGGAGGCGGATCGGGTCGCACTGCTGCGAGAGGCAAGTTCAAGCAACGCCTTCGCGATGCTGCGGGCAGACCTCGTCACTTCGCTCTACAACCAGCCGGCGCTCTGGTCGATCTTCGGCTACGAGGGCGAGTCATTCTCCAAGGGCGGTTATATCAACCGCGGTTTCAACGACATCACCTGGCTTTAGGCCAGCCGCTGTCCTCCAAAAAACCAATCAAGATCAATATCGGGAGTCATGGCTATGGCTGCGCGTTTCAGTCTGGACGATGAAAGCGTCGTCGTTATCGTTGGTTCGGGCGCCGGTGGCGGCACCCTTGGGAATGAACTGGCGCAAAAAGGGATCAAGGTCGTCATTCTCGAGGCCGGTGCCCGTCACGAATATGACGATTTCATCAACAACGAATGGGCGAGCTTCAGCCAATTGTCGTGGGGCGACGCGAGAACCGCCTCGGGTAGTTGGCGGGTAGCCAAGGATTTCCCCCATCTTCCCGCCTGGATCGTCAAGGCTGTCGGCGGCTCGACAACCCATTGGGCCGGTGCCTCGCTCCGCTTTCAGGAGCATGAATTCAAGACGGCAACCACATATGGCAATCTGGCCGGGGCAAATCTCCTCGACTGGCCGCTCACCTTGGCCGAACTTGAGCCCTATTACGCCCGAGCGGAAGAAAAAATGGGCGTAACGCGGACGGGCGGTCGTCCGGGATTGCCTGGCAACAATAACTTCAAGATCATGAAGGCCGGGGCTACGAAGCTCGGCTATAAGGAATGCAATACCGGCCATATGGCGATCAACTCGCGCCCCCGCGACAATCGCAATTCCTGCCAACAGACTGGTTTCTGCTTCCAGGGCTGCAAATGGGGCGCGAAATGGTCGACGCTTTATACGGAGATTCCCAAAGGCGAGGCCACGGGCAAGCTGGAGGTTCGCCCGGAAAGCCACGTTGCCCATATCGAGCACGATGCTTCCGACCGCGTGACCGGGGTCGTCTATTTTGACAAGGACGGCAAGATACAGCGGCAGAAGGCGCGCATCGTTGCGGTTGCCGGTAATTCGATCGAGAGCCCAAGACTCCTCCTCAATTCGGCATCGTCCAAATTTCCGGACGGACTCGCCAACTCTTCGGGACAGGTGGGGCGCAACTACATGCGGCACGTCACCGGCTCGGTCTACGGGTTGTTCGAAAAGCCCGTCCACATGTATCGCGGCACGACGATGGCCGGGATCATTCGCGACGAAGCACGTCACGACCCCAGCCGCGGCTTCGCCGGTGGCTACGAATTCGAGACGATTTCGCTCGGGTTGCCATTCATGGCGGCTTTTCTCGATCCAGGTGCCTGGGGCCGCGAGTTCACCACGGCACTAGACAGCTACAGCAATCTTGCGGGCATGTGGATCGTCGGTGAGGACATGCCGCAGGAAACCAACCGCATCACGCTGAGCGAAACGAAGGACCGTTTCGGGCTCGCCGTCGCAGACGTCCATGTCGATGATCACGCGAACGACATCGCGATGCGGGCCCATGGCTACGGCCAGGGCAGGAAGCTTTACGAAGCAGTCGGCGCGACGCGCGTTTTCCCGACTCCGCCCTACCCTTCAACCCATAATCTCGGCACCAACCGTATGAGCGAGAAGCCACGTGACGGCGTCGTCAACAAATGGGGGCAGACCCACGATATCAAGAACCTCTTCGTCTCCGACGGCAGCCAGTTCACGACCGGCGGCGCCGAGAACCCAACCTTGACGATCGTGACCCTTGCCATTCGTCAGGCGGAATTCATCGCCGCACAAATGCAGCAAAACGCGATTTAAGATTGGAGTTTTATGGCTATCAGCGGGCCACGAAGCGCGGCAGACGACGCCGCGCCGCCAAGAGGGCGATGATCGTCACGCCAGCGGCGAAGATGAGGTAGAGACCGGGGCTGCGCGGATCGCCGGTGCGCGCCACCAGCCAGGTATTGATCATCGGCGCACAGCCCCCGAAGATAGCGATACCGAGAGCGTATCCGACCGACAGGCCAATGCCTCGGCGGCGTATGGCGAATACCATGCCCATAAACCCGGCGAGGGGCGCGTTATAGCAAAGCCCAAGCACGGTAAAGCAGAGCGGGATGGCGAACAACGTCACGGGTCCGGGCCAGTGGGCGAGCACCATGAAGGCAGGATATCCCGCGGCCAGCATGGCGACGCATGACAAGATCATGGCAATGCTGCGTTGAGAGCGATCGAAATGGCCGGCGATATACTGGCGGAGCGGCGTCAGGGCCAGGGTGGCAACGTAGAGCAGGAACACGGAACCGAGCGCGGTACCTGCCGTCAAATGAAGCTGGGTCGCCGCATAGGTCGGCAGATAAATCACCAGATAGGTCTGTGCAGTACCAATCGCCATCATCCCGGCGGCAATGGCAATACCGGAAACCGTCGGCGGGTCTCCATGAGCCATGGCCTTGTGCCTGTTGGCATGAAAGGCCGGGGCGTCATCAAGTCGGCGGCGCAGAAAGAGGGCGACAGGCCCGCCGATGACACCGATGCCGAACGCGATCCGAAACGCGTCGATGTGAAACGGTAGGGAACCAGCCTCATGGTTGAGCAACCAGGCAACGCCCGAGGCCATCAAGCCTGCGACATTCTGGCTGATGCCCTGCCAACTGGCCGCGCGGGTTTCTCCATTCGGAGAATGCTCGATCATAAGCGCGGTCGAACTGCCGTACTCTCCGCCGAGCGCGAAGCCCTGGATCAGCCGCGCCAAGAGAATACCAAGCGGTGCCGCATACCCGATTGTCGCCCGATCCGGCATCACAGCGATCATCAACCCGCCAAGGGTCATCAGCGACACGGAAAGGATCATGCACGCCGACCGACCGCGACGATCGGCATACATCCCGAGAACGAAGGCGCCGACCGGACGAGCAAGGAATGAAATGCCGAACGTCCCGAACGCCAGCAACAGCTTGGTTGTCGCATCGTTGCCGGGAAAAAAACTTGTCGCAATCGCCGAGGCAAAGAAGCCGTAGACAATGAAATCGTAGAATTCCAGCGCGTTGCCAATGGACGCCGCCGCAATCATATGTGCCCGGCTGGGCGGGGACCTCATGACTCCCTTAGTCTGTTCACGATCTACTGTCATCTCTGGCTGCTCAATCCCGGTGCGAAGTCATGGCCCGGCGTTATGTTAACGCATTTTCAATTATGCCATCACACCAGAATTCTCGCCGCCCGCCGCCATGATCTCAAACCCATCGCCGGCCATACGTCATCGATCGCGTCGCCGCCGCTGCCGGATTATGACGCCTGAACTTGGTGATTACTCGGTTCTTGTTTCCCCGTCGTATCGCACGAAGAGGCTTTCGACCACCCGCCGATAGAGTTCCGCCAGAGGTATGCTCAGCGCCTCTGTGGAGAATTCCTGCATGCACTCATGCAGACGGCGGGTGACGAGACTACTGACTTGATGGCGACGTCGGTCATTCAGAATACTGACCCGTCGCCCGCCCAGATCAAGCCAAGTCTGGTGGGCGTCGATCACATCGCTCAGCCGGCCAAAACTGTCGGCATCATTGAACGCCGTCATAACGAGCCGGGGCGACCAATCCCCTCGCGCGGGCGGCTGACGATCCAGCACCGAACTCAATTCCGACTGCAGTCGCTGTGCACCGGGCAAATCGGCCTTGTTGACGACGATGATATCCGCCGTTTCAAGCACCCCGGCCTTCATGGCC
>CAIXXC010000293.1 GCA_903923205.1 uncultured Rhodospirillales bacterium
CCATCATCGACAACGATGATCTCGAGATTGTCGTAACCGCAATTGAGGAGTGAGGTGACGGTATTCGCGATCGAGTCTTCCTCGTTCAATCCGGCGACAATGACGGACACGAAGGGATTGGGAGCAACTTTGGGCCGGCTTGGTTCCGAGTAAACAATCTTGGGATGGACAAGCGCGACGGCCCACATCCAGAACGGTCCCATTTTGATCAGGCCGACGTGGAAGACCAGATACCCCAGGAGAGCGATCAGGACGAGCGATCCCATATGGGTAATCGCGGCCCAGATCAGAAAGGGAAGTGCCGAGAAATAGTGAAAAAAACCGGCAGGCTCGATGGTGTTCAGAAAGAACGCCTCGAAACCGCTCATAGCCTGCCCCTCCTTGATCACAAAAGATAAGCCCCATCGACCGATCGATGGGGCTTATCTCGTTGATGACCTTGTGCGGTCAAATGAACGATTTAAGACAAAGGCAATGCTTCTCAGGCTCTTTTCCGGCTCAACGGCACGACGACCGGGTCGATGGTGGTTTCACGCGGTGCTACCCAACGGGAAACGCAGGGAATTTTCGACAGATCGCAGCGATGCCTATAATGGCGCGAGATCTCGACGATTTCCTCAAGCAGGGCATCGGCAAGCTTGGTCGGATTCAAGCCGAGGTCCTGGAGGCATTGGTTTTCAACCTTCAAATCGTTCTCGGCAGCCTCACGGCGTGGATTTTCGATATACGCAACTTCAACACCGGTCTTTGACGAGATCATTGTTGCGAGGTCACGGACCCGGTGAGTCTCGGCGACCTGGTTGAAAATCTGGACGCGGGTTCCGTTCGACGGTGGGTTCGAAACGGCCAGTTCAAGGCACCGTACCGTATCCTGGATGTGGATGAAGGCACGTGTCTGGCCGCCGCTGCCATGAACCGTCAACGGATATTCCAGGGCCGCCTGCAGCAGGAAGCGATTGAGCACGGTGCCGTAGTCGCCGTCGTAATCGAACCGGTTGATCAGACGCTCGTCACGCCGGGTCTCACGCGTCTGCGTCCCCCAGACGATCCCCTGGTGGAGATCGGTGATGCGGAGACCATCGTTCTTGTTGTAGAAATAGAACAGCAACTGATCCATCGTCTTGGTCGTGTGATAGATGCTGCCCGGATGCGCCGGATGAAGAATTTCCTGGTTGATGGAGGTTCCGTCCTGCAAGTCGACGTTCACCTTGAGATAGCCTTCAGGGATCGTCGCGCCGTGGTTTGAATAGCCGTAGACCCCCATGGTGCCGAGATGCACCAAATGGATATCCTGTCCGGATTCCACGATCGCCGCGAGGACATTATTCGTCGCGCTGATATTGTGATTTACCGTCAGTCGCTTGTGGCGGCTCGACTTCATCGAGTAGGGCGCGGCGCGAATTTCGGCAAAATGGATGATCGCGTCAGGGCGATAGGCGGTAATGAGATCGAGAAGCGCGTCGTATTGCTCAGCGATATCGATCTGGGACACCTTGATGTCGCTGCCGGAAATCCCCTTCCACGCCTTGACACGCTCTGAAAGCGAGCTGATGGGCGTCAGCGAAGACACCTCAAGTTCAACATCGATCTTACGACGCAGCAGGTTATCAACGATGTGGACATCATGTCCCTGTGCGGACAAATGAAGGGAGGTCGGCCAGCCACAAAAGCCATCACCGCCAAGAACCAGTACTCTCATAGCGACCTCAATGAGCAAGGGGTAAAGTTCGGACTACGAAAAAACCAATCGGCTTCCAAATGACACATTCGGAAACTGACCCCTGACGGCGCCCGACAGGCGCCGCAAGTTACCCAATCCAATGGAGTGAGCCTCCAACGTTTACGCCTCGCGTTTCCCGACTGTCAAATGACAGGTTTAAGAAAAAAACCGAACAAGGCGAAAGAAAAAGATAATAAATATGTCATGTTTGCTTAAATTAACTGGAAGGCGCTTTTTGTATTATCCGCTGTCGAAAATTCGATCTTGAGGTGCTTTTGGAAACTTGGAGTTCAATTATATCCAATTGTATTAAATCTGTCATTTGACAGTCACGATTCCGACGGGTAGTTCGCCGTCGCAGTTGGAACAAATGGGTACTGCGCGCTACCGAAGAAATCGCTGTCGCACGTGCATGGCCGGCATTACCGGGTCAAGCGGGCTTAACGCATCAGGGTGCGGGTCTTGCCGGTACGATCACCAAACCGGTCGCGGGGACAGTCAGTTGGGACAGATGAATGCGTTTTCAAAAGACCAAAGAGGCGAGTGTTACAACGAAGGTGGCGGACGTCGGCGGCGAACTCCGCCGGTCCTATCGTCGTCGGACGCTTCGACGTTACCTGATCCTGCTTGCGGTGGTTCTCGTCGGTTTCGGTATTTCCTTTGCGGATCGTTGCTGGATCAACGCTGACGGCATCGTGGTTGGACAGCTCACGCCGGTAAATCCGATTAGCCAGGTGCGGATTCAGAAGCTTCGGTCAAAATGCCTCGACTATGTCAGCGAGGGTCAGGTCATCGCTGATCTGCAGAACGACATCACGATGCAGGCGGGAACACAGCAGCTTCAGCAGTTGCAAATCGAACTTGCCCAAGCCAAGGCTCAAGCGGAGATTTCCGCCAAGGAGGCGCAGGCAGCCGAGAAATATCGCGACGCTCAGCAGGCTGTGAGCGACCAGTTGAAAACGGTCTACAACGCCGAAACCGACCTCTTGAAGAAGAATTACGTCTCGTCCCTGGTCTGGAACAAATCCAAGGCAGATGTCGTCAAGGCGGACGCCGATACCGAGGCCGCTTCCTTCGCCGTTGCGAGCAAGCAACAGGACAGCGCCAGAGCATCGCTGGAAGCCTCGCTCATCAGCGAACGGATTAAATCCTTGAACGCGTCACCGGAATTGATGGGGAAATACACCCTGAAATCGCCGAAGGCCGGTTATCTGACCCAGTGCAATGCCTTCCAGGGTCAGGTGGTCAACCCGGATACGATGCTCTATCAGATATTTAATCCCCCTGACGCGTTTGTTATCGCCTTCATGGACCCTTCGGACGCCGTTCGGCTTAAGAGCGGGGAACAAATATCCCTGAAGGTGAGTGGCATCGCCGAACCGGTCACAGCCCAGGTGGATGGCTTTTATCCGGAATATTCCGGTCTCCCCGCATCGCTTACCCGCTATTTCTGGGAGCAGGAAAAATGGTCGCAATTCGAGCCCGTGCGCTTCATATTCGTTGGTCTCGACGACGCTCAGCAAAAGGCCTTACGGGCATCTGCGCAGGTTTCGATCTCGATATGGCGACTGCCTGAACGCGGAATTTATGGTAGGATTGCCCGGCTGATCTCACCTCCCCCCGCCGCCCAATAGTGACGTCCCAAAGCATTGACCTGGCATGACTGGTGATTCTGAAGACCCCAACGCGCAGCCCGCAGGAGACGAACCTGCGGCGGGTCTTACCGACGACCAACGGCGGACGAAACTCTTGAAGACGGTCGCCGCCCTTGGTGGAACTGTCACACCTCGGCGCGACCCGATGGCGAAACACGGTCATGCCTTCAGCGGACTCGAGGAAGGCATCGAGGCCGATCTCTCTTTTCTTGCCCGTGGCGATTACCTTGACGAGCGCTTTTTTGATCGCGTGACGATTTGCACGCGGTGCGACAGCCATCATCTCAACATTCGTGAGGTCTGTCCCGCTTGCGGCTCGACCCATTATACCGAAGAGCCCCTGCTGCATCATTTCCGTTGCGGTTTTGTTGGTCGAATCACTGAATTCGACCCCGGCGACGGAACCGGGCGCAGGATTTGTCCGAAGTGCACCGTCCAGCTGAAATATCTGGGGACGGATTACGACAGGCTCGGCAAGACCTACCTCTGCATCGATTGCGGCACCTCATTCCAGGACGCGCCAGTGCGATCGGTATGCCTGTCCTGCGAAACCGAAGCAGATGCGGATGATCTCGCGACCGCCGAGGTGATCGGTTACGCCATCACGTCGCTTGGAACCGCCGCGATACGCCGCGGCTCTCTTTTCGAAGGCGATTCCGAAGTTCTTTACATTGCCGGCGCCGCCGTCTACCGCCCAGCGATCATGTTCGAGCTTCTGGAATATGAGGCCAAGCGTATCCAGCGCTTCAAGGGCACCTTCTCGCTGATGATGGTCGAGGCCAAGGGCCAGGAAGGCGCCGCAGTGCCCGAGGATGCCGAAGCGAACATGATTACCCGCCTGCGGGAGCGGCTTCGCGGTACCGACATCGTCGGCAAGGTCTCCGAGCATGTGTTCATCGCCTGCATGCCGCAGACCGCGATTGCCGGCGCCGAGATCGTACGCTCGCGCTTCGCCGAGGAGCAGGCCGACCGCCGCATCATGCTCGAGACCACCGTCGTCGAAATCGCCGGACCGGATGATCTGGCCCAGCTCCTGACACGAATCCGCGCTGCGACCCGAAGCAAATCCATCGGTAAATAAGCCTGGCTGGTGGCTGCTACGCGCCGGCCGAAGCCATGATGGGAACGGGCGGCGGGCTGGATTGACGTCCAAACTCCGTCGACCCACCCCCACCCCCTAATCCCCAGGATGCAGCCCCGGGGCTTCCTGGCCGGTGCGGGCGACGTATTCGGTGTAGCCGCCGCCGTATTGGTGGACGCCGTCGGGGGTCAGTTCCAGTACCCGGTTCGATAGCGCTGCGAGGAAGCGGCGGTCATGCGAGACGAACAGCATGGTGCCTTCGAATTCCGATAGTGCCGCGACCAGCATCTCCTTCGTTACCATGTCGAGATGGTTGGTCGGCTCGTCCAGCACCAGGAAATTCGGCGGGTCGAACAGCATCTTGGCCATCACCAGCCGCGCCTTCTCACCGCCGGACAGCACCCGGCACGGCTTTTCGACATCGTCGCCGGAAAAGCCGAAGCACCCCGCGAGCGAGCGCAGCGGCCCCTGTCCGGCCTGCGGGAATGACTTATCCAGCGATTCGAAGACACTGTCCTCGCCGTCGAGCAGGTCCATCGAGTGCTGGGCGAAATAGCCCATGCGGATATTGCTGCCGAGCGCCACACTGCCCTGGTCCGGCTGGGTTGCACCGGCGACCAGCTTCAGCAGGGTGGATTTGCCCGTCCCGTTCGCGCCCAGCACGCACCAGCGTTCCTTGCGGCGCACCTGGAAATCGAGCCCGGCATAGATCGGCTGGCTGCCATAACCCTTGTGGACGTTCCTGAAACTCGCCACGTCATCGCCGGAGCGCGGCGGCGCGCGGAAATCGAACTGGACGGATTGACGCCGCCGGGGTGGCTCCACCCGTTCGATCTTGTCGAGTTTCTTCACCCGGCTTTGCACCTGCGCCGCGTGGGAGGCGCGCGCCTTGAAGCGCTCGATGAACTTGATCTCCTTGGCGAGCATCGCCTGCTGCCGCTCGTATTGCGCCTGGCGCTGCCGCTCGCCCAAGGCGCGCTGCTGTTCGTAGAAATCGTAATTGCCGGAATAGGTCGTAAGCGAACCGCCGTCGATCTCCACCACCTTGTTGATGATGCGGTTCATGAACTCACGATCATGCGACGTCATCAGCAACGCGCCGTCATAGCTTTTAAGGAAGGCCTCCAGCCAGATCAGGCTTTCGAGATCGAGATGGTTGCTCGGTTCGTCCAGCAACATGCCATCGGGCCGCATCAACAGAATCCGGGCAAGCGCCACGCGCATCTTCCAGCCGCCGGACAGCAGGCCGACATCGCTGTCCATGCGTTCCTGGCTGAAGCTTAAACCGGCGAGCACCTCGCGCGCGCGCGCATCAAGCGCATAGCCATCCAACTCCTCGAAACGTCCCTGCACCTCGCCGTAGCGCTCGATGATGGCGTCCATGTCGTCGGCCTGATCGGGATCGACCATGGCCGCCTCAAGCGTCGCCATTTCGGTCGCAAGCGCGCTCACCGGGCCGGCACCGTCCATCACCGCCGCGACCGCCGTCTGGCCCGACATCTCGCCGACATCCTGGCTGAAATAGCCGATCGTCATGCCGGGATCGATGGTGACAAAGCCATCATCGGGGCGGTCCTGGCCCGCGATCATGCGGAAAAGCGTCGTCTTGCCCGCGCCATTGGGGCCGACAAGGCCGACCTTTTCCCCCTTCTGGACGCCCATCGCCGCGTCGATGAACAGGATTTGATGGCCGTTCTGCTTGCTGATGTTATCGAGACGAATCATGGGGCCTGTGCCGGCTGAAATCGGGATGCGAAGGACGCCAAGCGTGCTCTCGACCGCCTTATCGCATAATCTTTTCCCGCCAGAAACCCCGCAAACCGCAGGACGTGAGTGGGCGCCGCGCAGGGACTTGCGCTATTCGATCACGCGGGGTGGCCGGCCCAGCAGCACGCCAGCATCCGCCGTGACGAGCTGACCCGTCATCAGCACAGCATCGGTGGCAAGCCAGCCTGCCGTCGCGGCGATCTGGTCCGGCGTCGCGACCGTCTCGAGCGCCGCCGAGCGGGCGAAGCCGTCGCGGACCTTCTCATAAGCGGCGTCGCCGACGCCTTCACGCAGCCAGCGGCCCTCGATCATGCCTGGCAGCACGGCATTCACCCTGATCCCCGGCGCCAGATTGCGCGCAAGCGCCAAGGTGAGCGTGTTCAACGCACCCTTGGACGCGGCATAGGCGTAACAGCTCCCCGTGCCGTTGACACCGGCAACCGAAGAGATGTTGACCACGGCACCGCCCGTCGTCATCAGCGGGGCCAGCGCCCGCACCATCTGATAGGCCCCAGTCACGTTGACGGCGAAGATGCGGGCGAAATCGGCGGCGTCGAGCGCGTCCAGATCGGCCATGGGCCGGAAGAGGGTCGTCCCGGCGCTGTTGATCAGCACGGCGACAGCGCCCCAGTGTTCGCGCGCGGTATCGGCGATGCGGCGGCAATCGGCGTCCAGGGCGACGTCGCCCTGGACGGTCAGGACATCGGCCCCCGCCACCCGGCATTGCGCCGACACCGCCGCGGCGGCATCGCCACTGGCGCGATAATTGATCAGCACGTCATAGCCGCGTGCCGCGAACCACCGCGCACTCGCCGCGCCCACGCCCGTCGCCGCTCCCGTGATCACCGCGACCAACCGTGACGCCATCGCTACCCTCCCGAGGAATCTTATTCTGCGGACATCCTCTCACGGAGCTTGGCCGTGTCAACGGGTATGGGTGTCGGGCGGAGTGGGGCCTATAACCGCTAGAACGACTTGCGCTACATGAACTCGTCCGTAATGCCGGAGCGGAGCAACGCGGCGAAACGATCGGATGTCAGCGGTCGACTGAACAGGAAGCCCTGCGCCTCTTCGCAACATTCCGCCTTGAGAAACGCGACCTGCCCCACCTCTTCCACGCCCTCGGCGACGACACGCTGTTTCAGGTTCGCGCCCATCGCGATGACGGCGCTCACGATGATGCTGTCACTCTCGCTGTTGCCGACCGCATTGATAAAGGACCGATCAATTTTGAGGACGTCGATCGGAAATTTACTGAGATAGCTCAGGCTGGAATAACCGGTACCGAAGTCATCGACCGCTATGCTGACGCCGAGCCCCTTCAACTCGCCGAGGATCCGCGTGCTGCTCTCGACATCGTTCATCAGCACGCTTTCAGTGATCTCGAGTTGGATGGCGCCTGGCCATAGGCCGGTATCGAGCAGCGCCAGCCGCACCGAATCGACGAAATCCTTCCGGCGGAACTCAAGCGCGGAAACATTGACGGAAACAATCCCCGGGTCCAGGCCGAGATCGTGCCACTTCTTCGTTTGCGCGCAGGCTTCGCGCAAGACCCAGCGGCCAATGGCGACGATCAACCCGCTATCTTCCGCGATCGGCACGAACATTCCCGGCGCCATCTCCCCCCGGGAGGGGCTCTCCCAGCGCAAAAGCGCCTCCGCGCCAGTGATCCGTCGGTTGGCGAGGCTGACAAGCGGCTGGTAATGGAGCGAGAATTCCTGCCGCAACAAGGCACGACGAAGATCGCTTTCTATGGCCTGGCGCTCTACCGCGCGGGCGTTCATCTCGGCCTTGTAAAACTGGAAGTTGCCACGGCCACGTTCCTTGGCCTGGTACATCGCGGTGTCGGCGTTCTTTAACAACGTCTCGGCATCCCGGCCGTCGCCGGGATAGGCGCTGATGCCGATACTCGCGGTGACAATCAACTCATGGCCGTTGATCGTATGGGGCGTTGACAATGCCAGGATGATCTTGTCGGCCGTGATCGCCGCGTCCTCGGCCCGCCCCTCCTCTGCCATCAGCACAACGAACTCGTCACCCCCGATTCGACAGACGGTATCGGAACGGCGCACGCAGCCAATCAAGGATTGGGCAACCGATTGCAGCAGCTTGTCGCCCGTCTCGTGTCCCAGGGAATCGTTGATATATTTGAAATGATCGAGGTCAAGAAACAGAAGGGCGAGTTGCGTCCCGCGTCGCTCGGCCAGGATGATCGCCTGCGCGAGACGATCGCTTAAAAGGACGCGATTGGGCAGATTGGTCAGGAAATCATGTTGCGCGAGATGGGCCATCTTCAAGACCATCGCCTGCGCGGCGGTGACGTCGTGGAACACCATCACCGCGCCCTTGATCCGCCCTCTCGAGTCATGGATGGGTGCTGCCGAATCCTCGATCGCCGCTTCGCTACCGTCGCGACGGATCAGGATTGCACCCGGTGCCAACCCCATCGGCGCATCTTCCTTCAGTACACGTTCGACCGGATTGGGGATCACTTGACGCGTCGCGGCATCGACAATCCGCATCACCTCCTCGACAGACCGGCCCTTGGCTTCTTCGCGTGTCCATCCGGTCATGCCTTCGGCCGCGATGTTGAGGTAGTCGACCTTGCCCGCCATATCGGTGCCGATGACGGCATCGCTGATGGAATTCAGCGTGATCTCGGCCCTTGCCTTCTCGATAAAGACCGCCTCTTCGGCGACGCTCCGCTGGATGATGTTGCGCAGCGATTGGGCCACCAGATAGCTCGCGTAGGAGGCCTTCGCGACATAGCCCCAGGCCCCATGCTCGACCATCTCGACACCGGCGGCGTCCTCATCAAGAAGGCAGAGTGTCATGATCGGCGTCCGTGGCGCCGCCGCGAAAAGACGATCGAAAGTCTCCATCCCGCTGCAGTCGGGCAGCGAGAGATCAACCATCACGGCGTCGATGCCCCCTTGCTCCAAGCGCTGGAGCCCCGCCGCAAGCGTCGTTTTCCAATCGGTAACAAACGAGCCGTTTTTTGTTTCTTCCAAGGTCGAGCAGAGCGCCTTCGCGTCGATCGCATCGGCGATAATGATCAGCACCGTATTCACCGTAGGCGGTGCCTTCTCGACGTCTCGGAATTTTGGTAACTTCGAAGGATCATCCATCGCGGCGGTCGCAACCGTCATTGCCCGAAGAGTGGCCGACGGCCGCCACGGTGCGCTGTAGAACCGGGCCGAGTTTCGCGTGGCGCGGTGTTCAAGGCGTCGATCTCGCGACCGGTCGCGGCAAAGGTCATTGCGCACGAAAGACAGTTGATGGCTCTGTCGTCCGACGACACCTGTAGATCACAATCCAAGCGCTCGAATGGGCATTCCATCTCGATCATCCAAATCCATTCGCAGTGGCAGGTAACCCTTTCGACCCAAGGGAAGTCGGTCGACCCGGGTGCGGGAGCGGCCGGTCAATCTCAGCCACGGCCCACCCTCGATAGACCGGAAATATCGGCGGTAACGAGCGCGCTCGATAGGCTCGGAATCTACCCAAGCATCCACCTACCCGCGGGGAGCCCGCCCCTTCACACTGATTAGGTATACCCCCCGGATGCCGCGCCTGGACTCTATCCCAAGAGGATCCGGATGCGGTGTCGCGCGCCGTCATCGGTCAGCAGGATCGACGGTGGTCGTTCTTCAAGCACCACCCCGTCAAATTCGGCAAGCGCCACGCCGCGACTGACCCCATAGGGGTTATCGACCCGGATATCGTAGTGGCTCGCGCCCTGACGGCGCGACACGTCAAAGCCGTTCCAATGCCTCGGCACGCACGGATCGATGGTCAGGTGATTGTTCTCGATTCTGATCCCCAGCAAACTTTCGAGTCCGGCCCGGTACATCCAGCCCGCAGAGCCGGTGTACCAGGTCCAGCCGCCCCGGCCGGAATGCGGTGCCACCGCGTAGACATCGGCGGCAACGACGTAGGGTTCGACCTTGTAGCGCGCCACCGCATTCCGGTCCCTCGTGTGGTTGACGGGATTCAGGAGGGACAACAGACTGCCCGCACGGTCGCCATCGCCCAGGGCGGCGAACGCCATCACCGCCCATAGCGCGGCATGGGTGTACTGGCCGCCGTTTTCCCGAATCCCTGGCGGATAGCCTTTGATGTAACCTGGATCATGGGCCGTCTTGTCAAACGGCGGCGCGAACAGGAGGGCGAGCTTGTCGTCCTCGAGGATCAGCGTGCGATCGACCGAGTCCATCGCCTGGCGCGCGCGATCGACATTGGCAGCCTTTGAAAGCACGGCCCAGGACTGGGCAATCGAATCGATCCGACATTCGAGATCGACAGCAGATCCAAATGGCGTCCCGTCATCGAAAAAGCCGCGCCGATACCATTCACCGTCCCAGCCCTCTCGCTCCAGGGCCGCCGCCAGCGCAACGGCGTGCGCCTGCCAGGTCGTGACCCGGGAGTCTTCCTGCCGAGCAAGAGCGAGCGGAACAAAACTCGCGATCGTGGCGAAGAGGAACCAACCAAGCCAGACGCTCTCGCCCCGGCCGGCCTCGCCGACACGATTCATACCGTCGTTCCAGTCACCGGTACCGATCAGGGGCAGGCCATGAAGCCCTGTGGCAAGGCAATGGTCGAGCGCTCGCGCGCAATGTTCGTAAAGTGTGGCGCTTTGCTCCGAAATCAGGGGAAGCGAGAAATTATCGTGTTCCCCCGCCTCCAGCGCCCGCGCCTCAAGAAACGGCAAAGATTCGTCGAGAACATCAAGATCGCCGGTCACGCCGACGTAATGGGCCACGGCATGGCCAAGCCAGACCCGGTCGTCCGATATTCGCGTGCGGACGCCCTGACCCGTATGAGCAAGCCACCAATGCTGAACATCGCCCTCGATGAATTGGCGCCCGCCGGCCCTCAGAAGGTGCGCCCGTGTCAGATCGGGCCTGATGGTGGCAACGGCCATGCCATCCTGGAGCTGGTCGCGAAACCCGTAGGCGCCGCTCGACTGATAAAACGCTGATCGGGCGAAAATCCGGCAGACGATGGTCTGATAAAGCAGCCAGCCATTCAGCATGATGTCGAGCGCCCGGTCGGGCGTCCGGACCTGCGTCATCTCAAGCATGTCGTCCCAGTATCGGGCGACCTCGGCCGCCATGCCGTTGAGCGACATCTCGCGATACCGCGTGATCAAGGCGCGGGCGGCAGCGGCGTCCTCCGCCTCGCCCAGCATGAAAACAAGCTCGACGATACTATCCGCCGGGAGCGTGACGGGCGCGCGCAAGGCCCCACAGGGGTCCAGCCCGGCACCGGTCGTACCCGAGAGGGGCATGGTACCAAGCAGCGCAGCAGGTGCCGAGAGATTTCCGTTTCGCCCCAGAAACTCCCGCCGATCACCGGTCCATTCACGCTGCGCGCCGGCAAAATCGATAAAGGCGACACGCCCGTTGAAGGCGGGACTCCAGGGGTTGCGTGCGAACATGGCACCCGTCTTGGTATCAATTTCGGTCGTCAGGAAACCCGCCGCGGCATTGCGGGCAGGCGACATCACCCATTCGACATAGCCCGTCACTGAAACATGACGAACCCGGTCCGACAGATTCCGCAGGATCAGGCGGGATATCTTGATCGGGTCCTCTAGCGAGACCGATTGCTGCAATTCGGCAGAGATGCCGAGCGTGGTGTACTCAAAATGGCTATAGCCCCGGCCGTGGCGCGCGACATAGGTGCCGTCCGGATCACGGATCGGCAACGCCGTGGGCGTCCAAAGGTCGCCGGCATCGTCGTCGCGAATGTAGAAGGCTTCCCCCGGCCGGTCGCTGACAGGATCATTGGACCAGGGCGTAAGCTGGTTCTCGCGGCTGTTGACCGCCCAGGTATAGCCGCTGCCTTCAGTCGAGACTTGAAAGCCGAAGCCCGGATTGGCGATCACATTGATCCAGGGCGCCGGTGTCGTCTGGCCCGGCCCCAGAATCGTTACATATTCGCGTCCGTCCTTGGCAAAACCACCCAGTCCGTTGAACAATTCCGGCGTTGGGTTCCAGGGAGCGCCTCGCGCCGGGCCTCGGCTCGGCCGCGGCTTTACCGGTAGCCGACCAGCACCACGCAACTCTGGCGCCCGGTCGAGCTGATCGAGCAGTCGCCCCCTTTGGGCCACCAGAACCAGCCGTGCCACCGACATCAGGAGCGCGCGCGTCTCCGCGAGCATCAGATCGGCGCGCAACACGAAGACGCGCCCGCCTAGTCCGTCCGCCCGGAACTGCTGGCGTGACTGACTCGATCGCAGCGATCTCTCCAGCGCTTCCTGAAGGTCCTGGACATAGGACGACGCGCGCTCGTTCAGAATCACGACATCGATCGCGAGCCGCTTGGTCCGCAGGTACTCATGGGCGCGCAGCAATTGGCGAACGATCTCGATGTGTTCAATCTCGCCAACGCGCAGCAGAATGATGGGAAGGTCACCCGAGATCCCAAGACTCCACAGGCCCGCCTGGCCGCCGCTTCCGCGCCGGATCGTATCGCTACCCGGTCGGAAGGTCGAGGTTGAATAGAGCAGATAGCCGGCGAGCTGCTGAAACAGGTTGGCTTCGGCCTGATCGATGCCAAGGTGATGCAACTGCACCTGTGCGCCCGTCCAAGCCAGGGTCGCGGCTCGATCGAATGCCGCGGCGTCACGATGGGTATCGGCCAGTTCGAGCACGGCGGCCCGCGAAGAGGCCACCATTGTCCAATAGGCAATCCGGGCACTACCACCGGGCGCGATACGCACGCGGCGGCGCAACGCGAAGATTGGATCGAGCACCGCGCCGACAGTGTTGCTCAACGCCCGTCCGCCCATGATCGCCGCCGCAACCCTAGGGCCGCCCGAGCGACCCAGGAAGCGGGCGCGGTCGGTTTCGATCTCTGTTGGGCCAATGGTCTCGCCCTCGACAACGGCAAGGTGAGCCGCCCAGATTTCGGGCTCATCCGGGCTTCTTCGACGACGCGTGGCCAGGATGATTCCGCGTTCCGCCAAATACTCGGTTTCGATAAAAAGTTTTGAAAAGGCGGGATGCGCAACATCGGCCGCAACGGAGCCAAGCACCAGTTCGGCATAGGACGTGATGTCGATCTCACGGGCCCGGCTGCCGGAATTGGTGATGCTGACCCGCCTGACCTCCGATGCATCCTCAGCGGAAACGATGACATCCAGCACAGTCGTCAGGGCACCGTCACGACGGCAGATCTCGGCGCGATCCTCCTTGAAAACAACGGCGTAGGAATCGGCCTCTCGCCCAATGGGATGAAAACCTGCGGACCAGAGGGCGCCAGCATTGCTATCTCGCAGATAGAGATAGGAGCCCCAATCATCCGCAGTCGGGTCCTCCCGCCACCGCGTGATGGCGAGGTCACGCCAACGGCTATAGCCTGATCCCGCTGCGGTCAGCATGACAGTATACTGGCCGTTTGAGAGCAGGTGGGTAGCGGGTGTACCCGTATGCGGTATCGAAAACCGCCGCCCCTCCGGCGAATCAATCGCCAGGATTTTGGCCGCCGATCTCGCCTCCTCGGCAAAGGGTCGCGCCGCCATAACATCCCTTGGCATGCGCTCCTGCAGCAACAGTTCGGTCGCCTGGATAATCGGCTCGGCATGAAAGCGCGTGCGCATGATGCCATTGAGCAATGTGTCGGCCAACGCAACGATCGTCATACCCTGGTGATGCGCCATGTAGGCCCGGACGATGGCAACGGACTGATCCTCCCGCAATCGTGCGGGGGTGTAATCGAGTGCTTCGTAAAACCCGTATTGTCCTCGCGCGCCTAGTTTCGACAGACGTTCCAGATTTTGCAGCGCGGCCCGCGCGTCGATCATCGCCGCGAGCGCCGTGGCGTAAGGTGCAATCACCAGATTCGTTGCCAGCCCGCGCTTGAGGCCCAGACCGGGAACCCCGAAATTCGAATACTGATAGGTGAACTCAAGATCGCGCGCGTTATAGGCCGATTCAGAAATCCCCCACGGCACGCCTAGCTTGGCGCCATGGGCGATCTGGCGACGAACGATAAGCTGATTGGTCTGCTCGATCAGACTTCCGGCTGGCGCCCGCATGACGAGCGACGGCATCAGGTATTCGAACATCGAGCCCGACCAGGAGATCAACGCCGCGCCGCGCCCGATAGGGGTCACCGTCCGGCCAAGCCTGAACCAGTGCCGTGAGGGTATGTCGCCCTTGGCAATGGCAAAGAAACTCGCAAGACGTGCTTCGGAGGCCAGCAAGTCGTAACAGCTCGGGTCGAGCGTACCTTCGGCCACGAGATAACCGATCGAGAGCAGTTTGCGTGGCTGATCGAACAGGAACCCGAATTCCATCGCCATCGCCATCGCCCGCGCCTGTTGCTCCAGCGCGGTAATGCGGAGTTCCAATGCCCCTGCGGCATGACGGGCAAAGGTCAGATCATCGCGGTGGCCGGCGATCGCCGCCTGGACAACCCGTGTCCACCGATGCACCGCCTCTATATCCTGGGTCATCGCCACCGAGGTCAGCGTTACCGTCATCTCTCCGAGGGTTTCGCCTCGGTGGGTAAGCCGGGACAGCCGCTCCACCAAATCCTCGCCAGGTCGCGACTCCCGCTTTGCCTCGATCTCGAAGCTGCCAAGGAATTCTGCAAGCGATTGCAGCGGTTGCGGGACGGGGTCTACGAGATCGCCGAGTTCCTCGCGCGTGATCGCTATGGCATCGCGAATCCCTGAAATGCGGACGCTCTCATCCGTTGGCAGCGTCCGCCATTCGCGGCAAGCATTGGCGAGTGCGATCAAATGCCCGGCGAGATTGCCGCTATCCACCGCAGAGATATAGCGCGGGTCGAGAGGCCGAAGATCTTGGGTGTCGTACCAGTTGAGGAAATGGCCGTGGCATCGTTCCATCCGGCCCAGAGTCGCGAATGTCGCCTCGAGCCGTTCGATCGCCGCGACCGTACCAAGCCAACCGAAATCCCGCGCGGCAACAACAGCGAGCAGATAGAGCCCTATGTTGGTAGGTGACGTCCGATGCGCGATGACCGGGAGGGGTGTTTCCTGAAAATTGTCAGGTGGCAGCATATTGTCATCGATGGTGACGAAGCGCTCGAAATACGCCCAGGTCCGGCGGGCAATTAGCCGAAGTTCCATGGAATCCGCATCAGAAACCGTGACGCGACCGGGGATGCTCGGCGAGAAACTGATCCACCAGGCGACGCTGGGCGCAAGAAGCCAGAACACAGCTAAGGGCAACACCAGCGACGAGGGCTCATGCCCTACCAGGACAAGGGCGAACGCCGCCATCGCGACGGCGACGGTGCCCGGCATTCTCCGGTAAAATCCGGGAAGGCTCGCGGTCGATCCGCTCATCGTCTGCGCAGCGGTCACCCACTGCAAGAGATGGCGGCGGCTGACCAGGAGCCGAAACAGGGTCCGGACGATCGCATCGGCCATCCGCCAGCCCTGGTCGGCGAGTAGAATGACGCGCAATCCGGCCAGCGTCATCGCAAGATGGATGTCGCCACCCAGCGCCCGAAAATACCTGTCTGCTGCAACCCCTGCGCGGGCGGGGAACAGGGACGTGAGCAGCGGGATCAGGGGCGGAATCATAATCGTGCCAAGGACGAACCCCGTCCAGACCGCCGCTCCGGGGAACGGCAGCAACCAGCCGACGAATAGAGCCAGAATCGCCAAGGGGGGTGACAGTGATCGCCGGAGATTATCCACCATCTTCCAACGACCGATCGCCGGCATGCCACCCCGATCAGACCGCGACGCGGCAACAGGTCCGAGCCCGAGAATCCAGGGCAGGAGCTGCCAATCGCCGCGCGCCCAGCGGTGCTGGCGCAAGGCATCGACATCGTAGCGGGCGGGGAACTCCTCGACGACCTCTATATCGGACGCAAGCCCCGCCCGGGCAAACACCCCTTCGAACAGATCATGGCTCAGCAAGGTCGAATCCGGCACGCGGCGATCGAGCGCGGCCTCGAATGCGTCGATCTCATAGATCCCTTTGCCGGCGAAGGAACCCTCGCCAAACAGGTCCTGATACACATCCGACACGGCAGCGGCATAAGGGTCGATTCCGCCCATGCTCGAGAATGTTCGCTGGTAGAGCGAGCCTTCGCATCCGATGGGCAGGGACGGCGTCACTCGTGGCTGCATCACGGCATAGCCCTCGACGACGCGCCCCAGCAAGGGGTCAACCCGTGGCCGGTTGAGCGGATGCGCCATCTTGCCAATCAAGCGCCTGACCGTGTCACGCGGCAGACGCGTATCTGCGTCAAGGGTAACGATATAGCGCACCGTGCCCGGCAGGCTCTCGATAAGTCCGGCGGCGGAGATGTAGGTCGTATCGGTTGCACCGCGCAGAAGCCGGTTAAGCTCATGCAACTTGCCGCGCTTGCGCTCCCACCCGAGCCAGCATCCCTCGCCCTCGCTCCAAACCCGGCGTCGATGCAGCAGGAAAAAACGCGGTCCGCCCGAGACGGGGCCATATCGTTGGTTCAGGGCGACAATCCCGGCAGCGGCCAACGCCAGCAAGCCGGCGTCCGTTTCAAGCCGTTCGGTCGGTGCATCGACCCAGTCCGAGAGCAGCGCGAAATGCAACTCGCCGTCCGGACTGGCGAGATAATGGACCTCAAGCCTGGCGACCTGTTCGGCGATGGTTTCTGGCGTTGTCAGCATCACCGGGACAGCAACCAGCGTGCGCAACGGCCCCGGAATCCCCTCACGCAGCGCCAATGCAGGAAGCTGAAAAGCGCCGAAGCTGGCGATCACACCCCTGTTCACCAGGGCGACCGCAAGATCGAGTGCCGGAACGATTCCCAGTAAGGGCAACAGAATCAGGAGCGGCGTCGCAATCGGACTGTGCAAGACCGCAAGACCGCCCAGAGGGGCGGCGAGGATGGCTATGCCTGCGACCCCGACGGCTGCGGCGTACCCGCCGATACCGAGCGCCTTGTTGACGCGCCGGTACCATGATCGCCAGCTCGGTTTGAAACCGATCTGTATCGCGAGTTCCTTCCGACCTCCTGCGAGCAGGAAATATCCTGGGTCGTTGCGTCTCTCGTCGGTGAGTGCGGGGGCATCTGTCGCGACGCGATGCGCGAGTTCCAGCGCCTTGGCAGCAATCTCCACCTCGCCCAGTGCCGAACCCCGGGCGAAGCTCTCAATGGCGCTGCGATAAAGATTTCGTGTCGCAAAATCCATCTCGGCAAAGGGACTGCCTGCTGCCAGGACTGTATCGACGACGCTGAGCCGTTCAACCAGTTCGCTCCAATCGACGTCCGAGATCAGCCGCATGCTGGTGATGATATTCTGCACCGTGACACTGGCCGCGCCCTGGCGCTGAAGCTCGTCCCGGACAACCGAATCTGACGTCTTGTCCTGGAGCGCAAGACGCTCGTCGAGCCAGGTCAACGCTGGCGTGACACGCGGATCCTGGTCGCGAAGGCGATAGACGAGCTGAGCGGCGAACGCATCGGGAAGGGCGCTCCGCTCGTGGAACTTGAGCAGTTCAGGGGCAGGCACCCCAGGGCGCTCACCAACCCCGAGGATTCGATCAGCCAGGAAGTCCGCCGCCCGGCGGCTGGCGTGGCTCAAGACGATCGCATCGGCGAGACGGCGGAGATTTTCGACCAGGGTGATCCGAAGGGTGATCGCGAGCGCCCAAAGCTCGCCAATTGTGAGTGCGTCCACCTCCTGATAGGCGGAGACGTACCGACACAATGCCTCGGG
>CAIXXC010000294.1 GCA_903923205.1 uncultured Rhodospirillales bacterium
GCCATCGCCTCAACGATCAGCACGCCCGGCATGATCGGCCGGCTCGGGAAATGCCCTTGGAAGAACGGCTCGTTGATCGTGACGTTTTTGACCCCGGTCGCGCTCTCATTCCGCACGATATCGACTAAACGATCGATCAACAAAAAGGGATAGCGATGGGGGATATGTTCCATCACCGCCGACACGTCGAGATCAGGAACAGAGCCAGTAAGCTCGGGGGCATCCATCCGTTATTTTTCCTCTTTCTTAACAAGCCGCGCGACCGTCGCGACCTGTCGCAACCATTGGGTCATTGGGACAGCCGGAATGCCACCGACGACGGTTGGATCGGGTATATCGCGCATCACGCCGCTTTTCGCAGCAATCTTAGTCCCCGGCGCAATCGTCAGATGACCCGCGACCCCAACCTGACCACCGAGCATCACAAAATCGCCAAGCCTCGTGCTACCAGCCATACCAGCCTGGGCGACAATCACGCAGCCCCGACCAATGACAGTGTTGTGACCGATCTGAACGAGATTATCAATCATGGCACCCGCACCGATAATGGTATCAGGTCCAGCACCTCGGTCGATCGTCGTATTGGCCCCCACCTCGACATCATCACCGATGACCACTCGCCCCAGTTGCGGAATTCGGAGATGGCCGCTGCGATCGGAGGCAAAGCCAAAGCCATCCTGGCCAATACGGGCGCCGGGAAAAACGGTCACGCGACTGCCCAGCATTGCATGGCTGAGGGTCACATTCGCGCCGATCACACAATCTTCGCCGATGACGACACCCGCTCCAATCACACTTTGCGGACCAATCACGCTGCGGGGTCCAACACTTACGCCGGCCTCAATCACGGCAAAATGGCCGATCGAAACATCCGCACCGATGCTCGCCGAAGGGTCTATTGCGGCATTGACGGAGATTCCGGTCTGCGGCGGCATCGGCGGATAAAACGCCCGCGACGCTCGCGCAAAGGCCATGTAGGGATCAGTGGTCGTCAATAGAACGACGCCGTCACTGGCCGCAGAAACTGCTTTTGGGTGTACCAGCACCGCCCCTGCCCGGCTCGCGCGGAACGCATCAAGATAACGGTGATTCGCAAGAAAACTGAGATGATGGGGTTCGGCGGTCTCAAGCGGCGCCACATCGGTCAGGATGCGCTCCCTCTCGCCGCCTTCTCCAACGATGGCGGCACCTGTTAGAGCCGCCACCTCCGCAACAGTGAAAGGACCGCTTGCCCGGAAGAAACGGGGGTCGGCCATTCGATCTATTGGCCTGAGCCGCCCGCGGCGCTATCTCCACCCGCAGCCGCTGGTTTTGGAACAACAACCTTCAGGCTCGGCAGCTTTTCATCAAGCTGGTCGAGCACTTCCTGGCTGATATCATAGGCCGAAGCGTAGATCGGAACTGCGGACTTCAAGAGGACCAGGTTTGCATGGTGCTCTTGAACGATACCGCTGATGATGCCGTGAATGACATCGAGCGTCTTTTCACGAGCGACCTCGGTGGCCTGTCCCAGAGCCTGTTCATTAAGCTGCTCCGCCTGCTGCCACTGCCGCACGCTTTGCTGGAAGTCGTTCATCTTCTGCTCGAAGGCGTCCTGCGAGAGAGTCGAGCGCTGCTGTTGCAGATCCTGCTGCATCTGCTTGAGCTTCTCTTCCTGCCGGACATGCTCCTTCTCAAAGACCTTGTTATGGGCAGTGAGTTGGGACGTCACGGACTGGCCGGCCTTCGAATGCTCAAGAACGCCCTCGAGATCGATAACCAGAGGCACTGGGGGCGGTAATGTATCGGCCGCCGCCAAGGCAGGCCCGGCAATCATCAAAGAAAGCAAAGTGGCGGCAAGCCGGCCACCCATCACACGTCCCAACATTTACAGCCTCGTCCCAAAGTTAACGCGGAACACTTCCGTCTTGTCGCCCGGTTTTTTTGACACGGGAATGCCCAAATCGATCGCGATCGGCCCCATGGGCGACTTCCACGAGAAGCCGACACCGCTAGAGACGCGAAGCCCCGGGTCAGAGGAATAGGGATTGCCATTCGCAATAAAGGGAACGCTCGGCGAGAGCAAGGCACCGAAATCCGTGAAAACGTGGGCACCGATTCCCAATTCCTCGGGAAGACCCAGCGGAACACTCATCTGCACCGTGCCCGCATAGTAGGATTTGCCACCCAAGGCATCGTCCGTATACAGGTCGTGAGGACCAACACCCGCATCGGCAAACCCACGCAGATTATCGCCGCCCAGGAAGAAGCTATCTTGAATGTTCACGCGCTTGCCAAGGCCGGTAACGTTGCCGCCCTCACCGGAAAGCCGCAGCGTCCATTTCGGGAACACGGTATAGAAGTAGCCCACATCCGCGACGTTACGCACAAACTTGACCGAACCACCAAGTCCGGCAACCGAGGAATCAAGCTGGACATAATAGCCCGCCGTCGGGTCGTTGCGATTGTCGCGTTGATCCCACAGCAATGTCTGCCCCACCACCGACGCGGTCCGTGATCCAGATTGCGCCAGAATGTAGGGCGAAATACTGCTATCGATGATGTTACTGAGATTATCCTTGCGCAGGGTGTAGCTGTAGGTCGCACGCAAGTCAGGGATAATCTGGAAGCCGACGCGGGGCGTGACACCGAGCGAGCTGAACGAGTAGTTCGAGATCGACGAGTAATTCGTCTCCGAGTCAAAAATATCAAAGCCAGCCCCGATTGGCCGGTCCATGAAATATGGATTGGTGAAGCTGAACTCGAACATCTTCGCGTATTGAGCGATCGTCCCGGAAAGCCTGGCATCGAGGCCGCGCCCCAGCAGATTGCTTTCGTGGACGGACGCGTTGCCGAGCACGCCTTGCGAGGTCGAAAAGCCGGTACCAACGGTGAACTCACCGGTCGACTGTTCCTGCACTTCGGTCTTCAAGATGGTCTTGTCCGGCGCGGAACCTGGAACGTTATTGATCTCCGCTTTCTTGAAAAAGCCGAGGTTATCCAGATTTTGTTTCGCCTTCTTCATCTTCGAAGTGCTGAAGGCATCGCCCTCGGCAAGCGGAAACTCGCGACGAATGACGCGATCGAGGGTCCGAACATTGCCGACAATATTGATGCGCTCGACATAGACGCGCGGTCCTTCGCCGACCTGAAGCGTCAGATCGATCGTGCGCGCTGGCCCGTTGCGGCTCAGAACGGGGGAGGCACTGACAAAGGCATAGCCACGATCACCAAGCGCGTTGCCAATCGAATCAACGACCGTCTCGACTTGGGTGGCATTATACCAATCGCCCGTCTTCATCGTGATCAGCGGCTTCAACGATTCTGGCTTGACATCCTTGAGGGCGACGGCGACGTCGACCTTGCCGAACTTGTAGCGCTCTCCCTCATCGATCCGGTAGCTAACGATGAAGCCCGTGCGATCCGGTGTCAGTTCCGCTATTGCCGAAATGACACGGAAGTCAGCATAACCTTGAGAGAGATAGAATTTGCGGAGCAATTCCTGATCATAGGTAAGGCGATCAGGGTCATAGGAATCAGCGCTCGAGAAGAAACGCCACCAATGGGTCTCCTTCGTCGAGATAAGCTCCTGGAGCTTGCCGTTGGAAAATACCTTGTTGCCGACGAAATTGATCGAGTCGATCTTTGTCGGTTTGCCTTCGCTGATCTCGAAAACGACGTCGACGCGGTTTTCCGACAGTTGGATGATCTTTGGATCAACCGTTGCCGCAAACCTGCCTGCCCGACGATACAGCTCAAGGATCCGCTTCAAGTCCGCCTGGACGCGTGTTCGCGTGTAAACTGTGCGCGGACGCAGTTGAACCTCGTCGTCGAGCTTCTTCTGGTCGAACTTCTTGTTACCTTCATAGGCGATACGATTGATGATCGGATTTTCAACGACCCGTATAACCAGGTCGTCGCCATCACGCCGCAGACTGACATCGGCGAAAAGACCGGTCGCGAACAGTGCTTTCAGAGACTTATCGAGAGCATCATTGGCGAATTTGTCGCCGGGCTGCACCGTGAGATAGCTCCGCACCGTATCTGCCTCGATACGCTGCGCACCCAGGATGCGGATCGCCTGGATCGTTCCGCCCTCCTGAACCTGGGCAGTCTGGGCACGATCGAACAGAGCCTGTTCCTCGGCTACCGCCGCGCTTAGGGGAAGTGCGATGAGCAGTGCGGTCGCGGCAACGCCCGAGCGCAATAAAACTTTTAGAGCAGGCCGCAAACTGGCTCCCCCGCAAACGCCACAATGTTTCCCCTCATATCACGTCACAAGCCATTTCAGCATCGCGTAGACTTTAGACGATACATCATTCCAGGTCGCGAAGATCATGAGCGTGAAAACGAGTGCAAGGCCAATCTGAAAACCAACCTGTTGCACCCGTTGCCCGAGAGGACGACCCCTCAGTGCTTCAGCGGCATAGAACAGCAGGTGCCCCCCGTCAAGGACAGGGATCGGAAACAGGTTGATCAAACCCAGATTGACAGACAGAAGGGCCATAAAATTGATCAAGTCGAGGGCCCCACCCTGCTGCCACACCTGAGCGGACAGTTTGGCGATCTTGATCGGTCCCCCCAGTTCTTCGGTCGTGCGTGCGCCGATGATCATCTGCCAGACCGCCGTCAGGGTCCCGGAGGTGATAGACCAGGTTTCTCCGCCAGCCTGCACCACAGCGTTCCAAGGCGTCAGTCGGACGTAATCTACCCCGCTTCGACCGACACCGAGGACGCCGAAACTATGGTGATCACCGAATCGATCAACGATATCGGTGATCTTTGGGGTCACACGCAGCGGCAGCAACTGGTCCTGACGCTTTACGATAAGGTTGATGGGCGTGCCGACATTCAGGCGAACAATGCGCTGGACATCCTCGAAGCGCCGGACAGGCTGACCGTCAGCACTCACGAAGCGGTCGCCAGGCTTCAACCCGGCGGCGGCGGCGGCACTGCCTGGCTGCACCATGCCGATATCGGGCGGGGTCACGGGCTGACCTGAGGTCGCAAACAGCCCAGCAAGCAAGATGATGGCGAGTAGATAATTTGCGAGCGGCCCAGCCGCGGCGATAATCGCGCGCCTGCCAAGCGGCTGGTGGTGATGGGACACCGCGCGCTCTTCGGGCGTCATGGTCGCCAAGCCTTCACCCGGGGTCGATGCGGCGTCAGCATCGCCAAACATCTTCACATAGCCCCCCAGGGGCAACGCACTCACCTTCCAGCGCGTGCCGTGGCTGTCGAACCAGCCAAAGAGTTCCGGCCCGAAGCCGAGCGAGAATGTCTCAACCTTTACGCCACAGAGCCTGGCCGCAAGGTAGTGTCCGAACTCATGGATGAACACAAGGACCGCGAGTACGACGAGAAATGGCAATACCCAGTCGAGTCCAACTTCAAGAAAATGCATTACCCCTGGCTCCTTCGAGGCCGCCCGCCCGCCAACAAACCAGTCAGGGTGGGGCGACGCCGAACCATGTTCAGTAGGCGACTCGGCCTGCAGCAGGCCGATCGATAAAAGCGTTCGCAGCCTCACGCGCCCGCTGGTCGAATATATGGATATCCGCGATCACTTTTGGAACCTCGTTGGGCAAGAATTCCAGGGTGCGTTCAACGATTTCAGCGATCTCAAGAAATCCGATCCGATTCTCAAGGAAGGCCTGGACGGCCACTTCATTGGCGGCGTTGAGGGTGGTCGGAGCGCTTCCCCCGGCGGCGAGCGCTTCGCGAATCAATCTCAGGGCAGGAAACCGAGCCGGATCGGGCGCCTCGAAGGTCATCGTCGCTAACTTCACGAGATCGAGACGCGGACTGGGCGACGCCATGCGCGCCGGCCAGGCAAGCGTAAACGCTATAGGAGTACGCATATCAGGCGAACCCAATTGCGCCAGAACCGAGCCATCGGTATAGGCAACCAGGCTGTGGATCACCGACTGGGGATGGAC
>CAIXXC010000295.1 GCA_903923205.1 uncultured Rhodospirillales bacterium
CCCGTCCGAGTCCCGTGTGATCGTTCAGGGCGTGCACATCGCCAAGCGTCATACCAAGCCTTCGGGCGCCGGCAATGCTGGTGGCATTATCGAGAAAGAGGCGACGATTCACGTTTCGAACGTTTCCCATATCGACCCGAAATCGAACGAGCCGACACGTGTCGGGTTCAAGACCCTGGATGATGGTAGCAAGGTCCGCTTCGCGAAGCGGTCCGGCGAAGTCATCGACCGGTGAGGCAGAACATGACCACACGATTCCAGGAACTCTACGAGACCAAGGTCCGCGCTGCGCTGACTGAGGAATTCGGCTACGTCAACCAGATGGAAGTGCCGAAGATCGAGAAGATCGTCATCAACATGGGCGTCGGTGAGGCCGTGCAGGATTCGAAGAAGATCGAAGCTGCGCTGCGCGAGTTGACCGCGATCGCCGGCCAGCGGCCGGTCGTCACCAAGGCGAAGAAGTCGATCGCGACGTTCAAGCTGCGCGAGAACATGCCCGTCGGCATCAAGGTCACGCTGCGTCGCGATAAGATGTACGAATTCCTTGACCGGTTGATCACCATCGCCCTGCCCCGTGTTCGCGATTTCCGCGGCGTCAACGGCAAGAGCTTCGATGGCCGCGGCAACTATGCCCTGGGCCTCAAGGAGCAGTTGGTGTTTCCGGAAATCGACTACGACAAGGTCGATCAGGTTCGGGGCATGGACATTATCATCGTCACCACGGCGAAGACCGATCAGGAAGCCAAGTCGCTCCTGAAGGGCTTCCAGATGCCGTTCATCAACTGATCGCGGGAAGAGGTATCCGAGCATGGCAAAAACTTCCGCAATCATGAAGAACAAGCATCGCGAGAAGCTCGTGGCGGCGAACGCCAACCGGCGTGCAGCTTTGAAGAAGGTCGCAACCGATCGCGACGCTGACCCGGAGCAGCGTTTTCTGGCGCAGATCAAGCTAGCGGCATTGCCGCGCAACAGCTCTGCGACCCGGATCCGCAATCGCTGCGAGCTCAGCGGTCGTCCGCGGGCGTTCTATCGTAAGTTCAAGTTGTCGCGCATTGCGTTGCGCGAACTCGCTTCGGCCGGCCAGATTCCTGGCGTCGTCAAGTCGAGCTGGTAAGGGAGAACGGCAATGACCATGAGCGATCCCTTGGGGGATATGCTGACACGCATCCGCAACGCACAGCGGGCGCGGTCAACCAAAGTCAAGTCGCCCGCTTCCCGGGTTCGCGCGAGCGTTCTGGAAGTGCTGAAGCGCGAAGGCTATATCCGTGGCTACTCGCATGTGGACATCCGTCCCGGCGTCGCGGAGCTGCATATCGAGCTGAAGTACCTGGATGGCGAGCCGGTGATCAAAGAGATCAACCGTGTCTCAAAGCCGGGCCGTCGGGTCTATTCCAAGATCGATGATCTGCCGAAGGTGTATAACGGGCTTGGCATTGCCATCCTGTCGACGCCGCGCGGTGTGTTGTCGGATATCGAGGCTCGCGCTGCCAATGTCGGCGGCGAAGTCCTCTGCCGCGTATTCTGAGGAAGCGTCGTCATGTCGCGTATCGGAAAATATCCTGTTACCGTTCCTGCAGGCGTCAGTGTCGTGATCAACGACCAGATCCTGACGGCCAAGGGCAAACTCGGCGAGCTGTCGATGGCAATTTCGGGCGAGGTTACAGCCACGCTTGAAGACAATACCGTCGTCGTTCGTCCTGCCAATGACGGCAAGCGAGCCCGCACCCTCTGGGGAACGACCCGCAGCCTGGTCAACAACCTGGTGACAGGTGTGTCGACGGGGTTCGTGGTTGCGCTGGAAATCAATGGCGTCGGTTACCGAGCGGCGGTTCAGGGCGATATCCTGAACCTGCAGCTTGGCTACAGCCATGACATCCAGTTCCCGATTCCGGACGATGTGAAGATCGTCTGCGAGAAGCCGACTTCCATCACCGTCACCGGCGCTGACAAGCAGCGCGTGGGTGCGGTCGCCGCGAAGATCCGGTCGTATCGTGGCCCCGAGCCCTACAAGGGCAAGGGCGTCAAGTACGCGACCGAGACGATCCGGCGCAAGGAAGGCAAGAAGAAGTAAGGATCGGAATCATGGAGACACCCAAAACCCTATTTGCGCGCCGCGAGCAACGTGTTCGCTCGCGTATCCGCAAGACCGCAGGCGACCGCCTCCGTCTTTCAGTGTTCCGGTCCTCGAAGCATATCTACGCCCAGGTCATCGATGATGCCGGCGGCCGCACGGTCGTTGCCGCCTCGTCGATCGACAAGGGCCTCAAGGGCGAGTTGAAGACCGGTGCCGATATTGCAGCCGCGATTGCGGTTGGCAAGCTGGTCGCCGAGCGCGCCGTTGCGGCGGGGATCACGCGCGTCGTGTTCGATCGCGGCGGTTACATTTTTCATGGCAGGGTCAAGGCCCTCGCCGACGCGGCCCGCGAGGCCGGTCTGTCATTCTAAGGGGGCCGAGGTAGGAATATGGCACGGACACCGGGCGAAGGCGGCAATAGCCGTCGTGGACGGGGCAACGAGGGAGGCGATCGGCAGCCGCGCGACCGTGAGGAAAGCGAACTGGTCGAGCGTCTTGTCGGCATCAATCGCGTCGCGAAGGTCGTGAAGGGCGGACGTCGGTTCGGCTTTGCCGCGATCGTCGTCGTCGGCGACTCCAAGGGCCGCGTTGGTCATGGCACGGGCAAGGCCCGTGAAGTGCCGGAAGCGATCCGCAAGGCAACCGAAGCCGCGCGTCGTGGCATGGTTCGCGTTCCCCTGCGGGAAGGCCGGACGCTGCATCACGACATCGAAGGTCATTATGGTGCCGGTAAGGTCGTGGTTCGCGCTGCACCGCAGGGTACCGGGATCATTGCTGGTGGCCCGATGCGCGCGATCTTTGAAGCGCTCGGGATTCAGGATGTTGTGGCCAAGTCGGTCGGCACCTCGAACCCGCACAATATGATCAAGGCGACTTTTGAAGCCCTCAGCCGGGTGGTGAACCCGCGTTCGGTGGCAGCACGTCGTGGCAAGAAGGTCAGTGACCTGATCGGCCGCCGCGGCGAAGTCGAAGCGGTTTAAGGATAGCGGGTCATGAGCGACAAGAAGACTGTCATCGTTACCCAGACCGGCAGCCCCATCGGCCGTATTCCGAAGCAGGAAGCGACTTTGAAGGGCCTGGGTCTGAACAAGCTGCATCGCACGCGCGAGTTGGAGGACACTCCGGCCGTGCGGGGGATGATCGCCAAGGTCGCGCATTTGGTGCGGGTCGAAACCGGCGAGTAGTGTTAAGGAGATGCCTGTAGCGCCCCATCGGGGGCGCGCTCGGGTGCTTGAGGATTGAAGAAGATGAAGCTCAACGAGATCTCGGATAATCCGGGCGCGCATTACAAGTTCAAGCGGATCGGCCGCGGTATCGGTTCCGGTAAGGGCAAGACCTCCGGGCGCGGCGGCAAGGGTCAGACTGCGCGTAGCGGCGTTGCCATCAACGGCTTCGAAGGCGGCCAGACCCCCTTGCATCGCCGTATGCCGAAGCATGGCTTCACCAATATCTTCAAGCTCGACTACCAGGTGATCAACACCGGTCGGCTGGAGAAGGCGGTCGCTGCCGGTAAGTTGAACGCAGGCGATACGGTTACACCGGAAAGCCTGATCGAGCTCGGGATGCTGAGCAAGCTGGGTGACGGCGTTCGGCTGCTTGCCAAGGGTGCGATCAAGACTGCGCTCAAGATCGAGGTTGCCGGAGCTTCTGCCGCCGCCATTGCCGCGATCGAGGCCGCTGGTGGATCGGTGACGATCCGCAGCACCAAGAAGACGGTGGAAGCTGCCGCCGAATAGCGGCGGTTTGACGCAGGGATGCGGGCCTCTCCTCGGGGAGGCCTCAACTGTGTTAACTCTCCGTTTATTATCACGCTATTAGCGCCGTCACTTCGTCCGCCAAGGGACCCGATCGCATGGCGTCTGCCGCCGAACAACTCGCTTCAAGTGTCAATCTCGGTGCCTTTGCCAAGGCGACCGAGCTCAAGCAGCGCATCTGGTTCACCGTGACCGCGCTGCTGGTGTACCGGCTCGGCACCTATATTCCGCTGCCCGGCATCGACCCCGCCGCGATTGCCGAGATTTTCTCGCATCAGGCCGGTGGAATTCTCGGTATTTTCGATATGTTCTCGGGTGGTGCGCTCAGCCGCATGACCATCCTCGCGTTAAATATCACGCCCTATATTTCCGCTTCGATCATCGTGCAGCTTCTGACGGCGGTATCACCGCAGCTGGAGGCGCTGAAGAAGGAAGGGGAAAGCGGCAGGAAGCGGCTCAACCAATATACGCGCTTTGGGACCGTCGGTCTCGCGATCGTTCAGGCCTACGGGATTGCCGTCGGCCTTGAAGGTCTCCATGCCGGTAATATCGCCGCAGTGATCGAGCCTGGCCTCCCGTTCCGACTGGTCACCATGATCACGCTTGTCGGTGGAACAATCTTTCTGATGTGGCTGGGTGAACAGATCACCGCGCGTGGTGTAGGCAATGGGACCTCGCTGATCATCTTCGCCGGCATCGTCGCCAACCTGCCGCGCGCCTTTGCGAGTACGCTCGAGCTTGGCCGTACCGGTGCGATCTCGACGCCCTTCATCCTGTTGTTCCTGGCGATGGCCGTGGGTGTGATCGCGTTTATCGTGTTCATGGAACGGGCACAACGGCGGCTGCTGGTCCAGTATCCGAAGCGGCAACATGGCAATAAGGTCTTCGGTGGCGAATCGACCCATATGCCCCTGAAGCTTAATACCTCAGGCGTTATCCCGCCGATCTTCGCCTCCTCCCTGCTGCTCTTGCCGGCCACAATTGCGGGGTTCCAGGGCAATGCTGGGTCCGCGCCGGGGATGCTTGCGAGGATCGCGAGCTACATGGGACACGGCAAGCCGCTTTATATGGTCGCCTATATCGCGTTGATCGTGTTCTTCTCGTTCTTCTACACGGCGGTTGTGTTCAACCCGGTTGAGAATGCAGAGAACTTGAAAAAGTCGGGCGCGTTCATTCCTGGCATCCGTCCCGGCAAGAATACTGCCGACTATCTGGATTACGTGCTGACGCGGTTGACCGTGATCGGCGCTGCTTATCTGGCCGTCGTCTGCATCCTGCCCGAGATTTTGATCTCCCATTATGCTGTTCCGTTCTACTTCGGTGGTACTAGCCTCCTGATCGTGGTCAGTGTCACAATGGATACCGTGGCGCAGATCCATTCTCATCTGCTCGCACATCAATACGAAGGCTTGATCAAGAAGTCGAAACTACGGGGTAGGCGCGGATGAAGATCATCC
>CAIXXC010000296.1 GCA_903923205.1 uncultured Rhodospirillales bacterium
CTCACCGGGGTACCATTTGCCTTGGCCAAAATGCAGGGCCGCGCCCGGGGCAAGACGATTCTTGAGACGTCGGGCAAGATTGCCGGCAAGACGCCGCTTGTTCGGGCCGAGCGCCGTGAAGTTCCATTCTTCGCCGTCCATATCGTCAATCGAAATGAATGTCGGCTCACCGCCCATGGTCAAACGGACGTCACCTTTGCGCAGATCTTCATCGATCCGGTGGCCGAGCGCCTCGATCCTCTCCCACTCTTCTTCCGCGTAGGGCTTGGTAACCCTGGGGGACTCCACGATGCGCCTGACCGACATCGAGAAGTCAAACTCGACCTCCGCTTTCTCGACGCCGCCACTGATGGGCGCGGCGGAGCTGGGCTCGGGTGAGCATGCCAGAGGTATATGGCCTTCGCCTGCGACAAGGCCGGAGGTGGCGTCGAACCCGATCCAACCCGCTCCGGGCAAGTAGACCTCCGCCCAGGCATGAAGATCGGTGAAATCATTCGCAGGCCCTATCGGACCATCGATTGCCTTCACATCTGCCGTCAGTTGGATGAGGTAGCCGGAGACAAAGCGCGCCGCGAGGCCGAGATGGCGCAAGGTTTGAACAAGCAGCCAGGCGGAATCGCGACAGGAGCCGCGTGCGTGCTCAAGAGTCTGCTCGCAGGTCTGCACGCCGGGTTCCATGCGAATGACATATTCGATGCGTTGCTGAATCTTCTGATTGAGAGCAACCAGGAAATCGACAGTTGGCGTCTTTTTGCGCGAGACGGACGCCAATAGCGCTTGCATCTGCGGGCCTGCCTCGACTGTCTCGAGGTATGGCTTCAACTCGTGCTTCAGTGCCGGCTCGTACGCGAATGGGAATTCGTGAGCAGTTTCCTCAAGAAAAAAGTCGAATGGGTTGAAGACAGACATCTCGGCGACGAGATCGACCTCGACTTCGAAGGTCGTGGTCTTTTCCGGGAACACGAGGCGGGCGAGGTAGTTGCTTTGAGGATCCTGCTGCCAATTGATGAAATGCTGGGCCGGCGTGATCTTCAGCGAATATGAAAGTATCGGCGTCCGGCAATGCGGAGCGGGACGCAGACGGACGATTTGGGCACCGAGGGTTACCGGTCGATCGTAGCGATAGGTCGTGCGATGATTTAACGCGACGTGGATCGACATGTGCGGACCGTCTCCGTCCTGGCTGACAACAACAAGAGCAACTCTTCCTGCAACTCCGATACCAAATGGGACACGCGATAACGCCGGGCTGTCAGACTATCTGATCGCCCGCCCCATCGGCATCGCTGTGGAATCGACTTCGCAACGCCACAAACTAGCAGGGATGGGGGCTTTGCGGAACCGGGCTGTACGTCGGCTCGGCAATTCCCTGCCCTGCAATGCCGACCGAACTCAATCGATCTGATCAAGGAGCGTGAAGAAACCTGCGAAAAGCGGTAATCTCGCCGTCTTGCGTCGTCACATGCGGACGAACAACGATTAAGAGTGATGATCCCGTGCTCAGTCATGTATTGGTCCCGATCCATCGGGATGGTTGGAAATTCGTTGCGATCTTTGCCATGGTCGCGCTCGTCCTGTTCTTCGTATGGGTGCCGCTCGGTTGGCTCGGCATTCTCGGGACGGCATGGTGCATCTATTTTTTCCGCGATCCACCTCGGGTCACGCCGGTTCGGCCGGGCCTCGCGATCAGCCCAGCAGATGGTCTCGTCGTCTCCATCGGGCCGGCAACGCCGCCGGCCGAACTTGAACTCGGCGATCAGCAGTTCGTTCGCGTGGGGATCTTTCTCAACGTCTTTGATGTCCATATCAACCGTATCCCGGTTGACGGCACGATCGAGCGGACGGCCTATCACGAGGGTCAGTTTCTAAACGCCAGTTTCGATAAGGCTTCTGACCTGAACGAGCGCATGGCAGTCCGCATGAGCACGACCGCCGGCCCCGATATCGCGGTCGTTCAGATCGCCGGATTGGTCGCGCGGCGCATCGTCTGTCACGCCCGTCCAGGGCAAAGCGTGGTCGCTGGCGAGCGCTTCGGCCTGATTCGCTTTGGCAGCCGCACTGACCTCTATCTGCCGCCAGATTGGGCGATCCAGGTCATCGTCGGTCAGCGGGTGGTCGGGGGCGAAACCGTGATCGCCGACGCCCATTCTGCCGAGGTCCGGCGGGATGGCCTCGTTCGATGAAAGCGCGCGACGGCCAGCGGCGGCGCCTTTATCGCCTCCGTGGCGACCGGAACCGACCCCGCCAGATCACCCATCTGTCCATAAACCGGATGATCCCGAACATGCTGACTCTCGCGGCGCTCTGTGCCGGAATGACAGCGATCCGGTTCGCGATGGGGGGCAAATGGGAGGCCTCGGTCGAGGCGATCATGATCGCGGCGGTCCTGGATGGGTTAGACGGACGGGTTGCGCGGCTCCTGAATTCGACCTCGACCTTCGGTGCGCAGCTCGATTCTCTTTCTGACTTCCTGTCCTTCGGGGTCGCGCCGGGCTTCATCCTTTACATGTGGTCGATGAGTGAGGTGCGCAGCCTGGGCTGGGCTGTGGCGCTGATGTTTGCCGCCTGCTCGGCCTTGCGTCTTGCACGCTTCAATACCCAACTCACGGTGGCTGATCCGCCGCCCTATGCCGCCAAGTTTTTTACCGGCGTGCCTGCGCCGGCGGCTGCGGGCCTTGCCCTGCTGCCGATGGTGGGCTCGTTTGAATTCGGCCCGATGCCGTTTCAGTGGCCGTGGCTTACGATCTGCACAACCATCCTGATCGGGCTTCTGATGGTCAGCCGAGTGCCAACCTTCTCGTTCAAGAAGGTTCGTATCCATCAAGAATACGTGGCCGCCCTCATGGTCATCGTCGCGTTGCTCGCCGCGTTCATGACGACCGAGCCCTGGGCCACTCTTCTGATTGTCGGGCTTGGTTATCTGGTAACCCTGCCGCTGAGCATCCGTTCCTATCGCGCGTACAAGAAGGCCGCGGAAAGTGAACCCGCTCCGCCAGGTGTGCCGGTGCTGAGGGCCGTGGACACTGCACGGTGAGTGCGCGGTCTATGCCCGTATTTTGAGGGGGCGATCAGGACTGTCGAGCCCTCAAATCGCTGCCCCGGGCTTGAACATCATGGCCGTTCCGTTCATGCAATAGCGCAGACCAGTCGGCTTTGGGCCATCGGGGAAGACATGACCGAGATGGCCGCCACAACGGCGACAACGCACCTCTGTCCGGTTGTTGCCGTAGCTGTGGTCTTCTTGGGTAGCGACGGCATGAAGGAGGGGCGCCCAGAAACTCGGCCAGCCTTCGCCGCTATCGTATTTTGTGGAGGACGAAAATAGCGAGAGGGCACAGCCGGCACAGACGTAAATCCCGGCCCGGTTCTCGGCATTCAGGGGACTGCTTTCGGGTGGCTCCGTCGCTTTTTCGCGCAGCACCGCATATTGGTCGAGGGTCAGGAGTTTCTGCCACTCCGCATCTGTGTGTGTCACCTCGAATGCCTCGGCGGCGACGGGGATCGGACGCCATCCGCTCCCAAAAATCATCGCGCCGAGGCTGACGCCGAGCAGGCGACGCCGGTTGATCATGGCTTGCCTAGACGGGCTCGTGTCGCGACGTCATTCGATCCCCGTATCTGCCACCCTCGCGACACGTCGCAGGGCCGAGGCTGCATCAGCCACCTTGCCGTCACGCACCAGAACGTAGTCCGTATCGTAAGTCGAGAGCGCCAGGATCGGAACGCCGGCTTCAGCCAGAGGCGTCAGCAGGCTAAAGAGAATGCCGGTCAGGGAAATCTCAAGGGGGCCAGCGACCTTGAAGACCCGCCATCCTTTCTCGCAGGTGACATCATCGGGGATGCGGTCTTCCGGGCAGATGATTGATATTTCATCGTCGGTTCGGGTCACTGAGACCAGCGGGTCGCTCCAGTCGAGCCAATCGGGCAGGGCGGAGCCCGAGGGCAGCCGGGCGACGCCGAGGGTGATGGGCAGCAGTGACAAGGCGAGGTTCAAGGGTATGGCTCCCAAAAAGGCACGCGCCAGACTGGCGCGGTCACCATGTTCCAGTATTTGGCATGGAGAGCCAAGGCTCTTGCGGCGGTAATGCCGCGCCTTCCTGCAGCAACTCGATCGAGATCCCGTCCGGCGAACGGATGAACGCCATCCGGCCATCGCGGGGCGGGCGATTGATGATGACACCCTTATCCTGAAGGTGTTGGCACAGGCGATAGATGTCGGCGACACGATAGGCGAGGTGACCAAAATTGCGCCCGCCCGTGTAGGGCTCAGGATCCCAGTTGTAGGTGAGTTCGACCTGTGCCGTCTCGTCGCCGGGTGCCGCGAGAAAGATCAGCGTAAAGCGGCCCTGCTCGCTCTCCGTGCGGCGAAGCTCCTTGAGGCCAAGCTTGTCGCAATAGAAGGAAATGGACTCTTCGAGATTGCTGACCCGGACCATCGTGTGCAGATATTTCATGGAAACTCCTTACCTCGGTGGGCGTAGAGTTGGGCCAAACGGGACCGAACGCAAGAGTCCGCAAAGATCTTGGGGGAGCGTGTGATGACTGCAGCCTGTCTTTGGATCGATCGCGTGTCCAGTCCGATCGGTGAGATCCTGGTTGTCACCGACGACGCGGCCTTGGTGGTGATTGAGTTTGCCGACAAAGAGGCCCGCATGACGCCGCACCTTGCGCGGTATTTCAAGGGCGTCGAACTCGTTCCCAGGGTTGACCCGCTGGGGATGAGCGGTCGTCTGCAAAACTATTTCGAGGGCGAACTGTCCGCCTTTGATGGTGCGCCGGTTGATCCGGCAGGCGACGGTTTCCAGCGCAAGGTCTGGTTAGCCTTGCGGGAAATCCCGCCGGGGGAGACCATCAGTTACGGTGCACTGGCCGCGCGTCTCGATAATCCGACCGCGAGTCGGGCGGTGGGCATGGCGAATTCGCGCAATCCCATCGGCATTGTTCTGGCCTGTCACCGCGTCATCGGCGCCAACGGCGCGCTTACCGGCTATGCCGGCGGGCTCGCCCGCAAGACCTGGCTCCTCCGGCATGAAGGTGCGCTGCCCCGAGCGTTACTGTGAAGGGCGTTTGGCCTTGATGGTCGTTCTAGAAATCTAGATCAACGTAATGTTCCGGGGGCGGGGTGCCGGGGAGGTGGTCGGCCAGGATCGGGCGGAAGCTCGGACGCGATTTGATGCGGGCAAACCAGTCTTTGGCGGGCTCATGGTCGCGCCAGGGGACTTCGCCAATATAGTCCAGCGCCGAGATGTGAGCGGCTGCCGCAATGTCAGCTAGCGAGAAGTGATCGCCCGCAAGCCAGCGTCGTCGCTCGACCAGGAAAGCTATGTAATCAAGGTGATAGTGGATATTAGCGTGGCCTGCGCGGATGGCTGACGAGTTTGGATTGCCGTAGCCCATCATCCGCTTCAGCATCTTTTCGCCGACGAGGTTTTGCGTTACCTCGCGATTCATCTTGAGATCGAACCAGGCGACCAGGCGACGGACTTCCGTGCGCGTCGTCAGATCAATCCCGAGCAAGAGCCGGTCGCGGTAGGCCTCCTCCAGATACTCGCAGATCACACCCGAATCGGCGATGACCCGGCCATCGGGCTCGACCAACACCGGGACTTCGGCGGCCGGGTTCATCTGCAGATATTCCGGTCGGCGCTCCCAGACCCGTTCCTGCTTCAAATCGAAATCGAGGTTCTTCTCTTTCAGGACCACCCGGACCTTGCGGGAGAATGGGCAGAGAGGGAGGTGGTAAAGGGTACGCATGAAGCTGGAGATCACCTGTGGTGGCCTGACGGCGTCATCTTACGCCCAAGCGCGGGTGCGTCGTGTCGGGAAAATGCGCCGGCATCGCAATATCGGGTCCGGTGCCGGGCGAACACAGCTTGCGTCCGCACGACACCGGGATACCCCTATTCTCCGGCCGCTGCCAGAGGCTCGACCAGCGGGTGAGGCAAGCGGCTCAACATTTCCTGCGGCACAACATGCCAGAAATGACCGCGGGTCCGCTCCCAATCGTTGAGCAGCTCTTCGGCGAAACGCGATTGCGTCTCCTCGATATGTTCGCGGACGAAGCCAAGCAGCACATCATCCCAATACCCGGTCTCAATCCGGTGCCAAGTCACCGTCTCGGTGTTGACGAGGGCTGGGAAGTGATTCTGCGGATCAAAGACAAAGGCCATGCCGCCGGTCATACCGGCACCAAAATTCTCTCCCACTGGACCAAGAATCACGGCGGTGCCGCCTGTCATATACTCGCAACCATTGGAGCCACATCCTTCAACCACGACGTCGGCGCCCGAGTTGCGGACCGCAAACCTCTCGCCGGCCTGACCCGCTGCAAACAACTTACCTGCCGTCGCCCCGTAGAGCACCGTGTTGCCAATGATCGTATTATCATGGCTGTTCAATGGGCTCGAGGTCTGGGGGCGAACGGTGATGGTGCCGCCCGACAATCCCTTGCCAGTATAGTCGTTGGTATCGCCAGAGACATCCAGGCGAAGCCCCTGAACCGCGAAGGCGCCGAGGGACTGGCCGCCTGAACCCTTCAGGCGCACCCGGATATGGTTGGGCTGGAGGCCGCGCTCGCCGAACTTGCGGGTGATCATCGACGACATCCGCGTGCCGATCGCGCGCTGGGTGTTGCGGATGTTGTAGGTCAGTTGCATCTTTTCGCCGACTTCAAACAGGGCTCTGGCGTCCTTGATCATCTGGGCATCAAGGGTGTCTGGGACCTCATTGCGGCCCTCAAGCGTGCAGTAGCGGGGATACTGGCCGGGGTCGGCCTTGGCCAGGATCGGGTTGAGATCGAGATCATCGAGATGAGACGAGCCGCGGCTGACCTGGGTGAGCAGATCGGTGCGGCCGATGATCTCGTTGAGCGACTTGGCACCAAGGGCGGCAAGAATCTCGCGCACTTCCTCGGCAATGAAGCTGAACAGATTGACGACCTTTTCCGGCGTGCCCTCGAATTTCTTGCGAAGTTCGGGATCTTGGGTGCAGACGCCAACCGGACAGGTGTTCGAGTGGCACTGGCGCACCATGATGCATCCCAACGCGACCAGGGATGCGGTGCCAATGCCGTATTCCTCAGCCCCCAGCATTGCGGCGATCACGACATCGCGACCGGTCTTGATGCCGCCATCCGTACGCAAGGTCACGCGGTGACGCAGGCGATTGAGCACCAGCACCTGATGGACCTCAGCAAGCCCCATTTCCCAGGGGATGCCGGCGTATTTGATCGATGATTGCGGACTAGCGCCGGTGCCGCCGACATGGCCAGAGATGAGGATCGTATCCGCCTTGGCCTTGGCGACGCCTGCGGCGATCGTGCCAATGCCGGAACGTGCCACCAGCTTCACGCAAACCTTCGCGTCCGGATTGATCTGCTTCAGATCGTAAATGAGCTGCGCCAGATCCTCGATCGAGTAGATATCGTGATGCGGGGGTGGCGAGACCAGGGTGACGCCGGGGGTCGAATGACGCAACCGCGCGATCAAGGCATCGACCTTGAAGCCGGGTAGCTGTCCGCCCTCGCCGGGCTTGGCGCCCTGCGCGACCTTGATTTCGAGTTCCCGACAATTGTTGAGGTATTCCGCCGTGACTCCGAACCGGCCACTGGCGACTTGTTTGATCGCCGAGCTGGCGTTGTCACCATTTTCGCGCGGCTTGTGGCGCGCCGGGTCCTCGCCACCTTCGCCACTATCGGACTTGGCGCCGATCCGGTTCATCGCGATGGAGAGCGTCTCATGCGCTTCCGGACCGAGGGCGCCGAGTGAGATGCCGGGCGAGATCAGACGTTTGCGGATCTCGGTGACGGATTCCACTTCCTCCAGCGAGACCGCCGGAATCCGATAGTTGAAATCGAGAAGATCGCGCAGGTTTACCGGGCCCTGCTTGCGCACGGATTCGCTGTAGCGCTTGTAGAGGGCGTAGGAGTCACGCTCGACCGCGTTCTGGAGGAGATGGATCATCTCGCCCTGAAAGGCATGAGTCTCCGAGCCACGTCGCGAGCGGTAAAAACCGCCGACGGGCAGGGCGACGAAATCGGTCGCGTAGGCGCGCTTGTGCTGCTCCAGCAGCTTCATCTGAACACCGGGCAAACCGATGCCCGAGATTTTCGATGTCATGCCGGGGAAGAATTCGGCAACAAGAGAGCGCGAGAGTCCGACCGCCTCGAAATTATACGCCCCTCGATAGGACGAGATTACCGAGATGCCCATCTTCGCCATGATCTTCAAAAGACCATCGTCGATCGATTTCTTATACCGCTCCAGCGCCTTTTCGACCGAAATATCGGGGATCAGGCCACGGCCATGGCGGTCGATGATGCTGGCTTCGGCGAGATAGGCGTTGACGCAAGTGGCGCCGACGCCAATCAGGATGGCGAAATAATGGACATCAAGGCACTCGGCCGAGCGGACGCAGATCGAGGTGAAGGTCCGCAGCTGCTGGCGGACCAGGTGACTGTGAACGGCCCCCATCGTCAGGATCATCGGCATAGGCGCCCGGTCGGCGCTGGTGTTCACGTCCGACAGGATGATGTTCGTGCACCCTCCGCGCACGGCGTCCTCAGCCTCGCGCTGGACCCGCCGCAGCGCATCACGGAGGCTGCGTTCCTTGGATGCCGGTCCGTCAGCCGGGACGGCCAGGGTGCAGTCGATCTCGATCACCGACTTGGCGACGATCTTGTGGGCCCGCATCGCTTCGAGTTCCGAGTTTGTCAGGACTGGCGAGGCGAGTTGCAGGATTTCGCACTGTTGTGCGTTTTCCTCGAGGATATTGCCGAGGTTTCCAAGACGCGTGATCAAGCTCATGACCCGCCGTTCGCGCAAGGAATCGATCGGTGGATTGGTGACCTGGCTGAAGTTCTGACGGAAGAAATGATGGAGGCCGCGATACTGGTCGCTCAACACCGCGAGCGGAGTATCGTCCCCCATCGAGCCGATGGCCTCCTTGCCTTCTTCGGCCATGGGCTGCAGAATCAGTTCGAGTTCCTCGAGGGTCCAGCCAACCGCAACCTGACGGCGGCGCAATTCGTCCCGATCGAAGTTCGGTGCATGCTTGCCGCCAACCGTGACCTTTGCCTTCAACCCTTCGACCGTCTTTACCCATTCGCTGAATGGCTGGCGGGCGGCCAGCATGTCCTTCAACTCGTTGCTGTAATAGAACTTGCCTGCGGCCAGGTCGATGCCGACCATCTCGCCCGGCCCGAGCCTGCCCTTCTCGACGATGTCGGATTCGTTTATCCGAACCATGCCGGTCTCCGAGCCGGCAATGAACAGACCGTCCGCAGTCTTGGTATACCGCATCGGCCGCAATCCGTTACGATCGAGGCCCGCCAGCACCCAACGGCCATCGGTCATCGCAAGGGCGGCTGGGCCATCCCAGGGCTCCATCACGGAGTTGCAGTAACTGTAGAGGTCGCGATGCGCCTTTGTCATGGTGTCGCGTTGCTGCCACGCCTCCGGCACCGTCAACGCCTTCACCATCGGCAGCGGTCGTCCGGCCCGGATCAGCAATTCGCAGACCGCATCGAGTGCCGCGGAATCTGAGCATCCGGCCTGCACGACCGGCTTCAGATCCTCGACATAGCCTTCGAATACCGGGCTTGCCATGCGGGTCTCATGGCTTTTCATCCAGTTGAGATTGCCGCGCACGGTGTTGATTTCACCGTTGTGGGCAAGAATCCGGAAGGGTTGTGCGAGGGGCCAGGTAGGAAATGTGTTGGTCGAATAACGCTGGTGATAGATTGCGAACGCGGATTCGAAACGCTGGTCGAGCAGATCCGGGTAGAACGCCGTCACCTGTTCGGCCAGGAACATGCCCTTGTAGATGATCGAATTCGCGCTGAGCGAGCAGATGTAGAAGTCGCGGATCTGATCGGCGATCACGCATTTCTCGATCCGCCGGCGCAAGATGTAAAGATCGCGCTCGAACTGGTCGGGTGGGGTGTTGCGCGAGTTGCCGATGATGATCTGCTCGATCTCGGGTCGCGTCGCATTGGCTTTCTCACCGATGACGTCGATATTCACAGGAACCTGACGCCAGCCGAAGATGGCGTAACCAAAGGTCAGGACTTCGGCCTCAACGATAGCGCGGCAACGCTCCTGACCTTCCAGGTCCGTGCGCGGCAGGAAGATCATGCCAACGGCAAGCGGCATATCGCGGACTTCGGTCGAACCGGAACCCGCGACATGGGCGCGGAAGAAGGCGTGCGGAATCTGCAGATGGATGCCTGCACCATCGCCGGTCTTGCCATCGGCATCGACGGCGCCGCGGTGCCAGATCGACTGCAGAGCCTGGATCGCCAGTTCAACGACTTCGCGACGAGGCTTGCCGTCGATCGCCGCGATCAGGCCGACGCCGCAGGCATCGTGTTCGTCTGCCGGATCGTACATACCATTTTCGGCAAGATGCCGGGCATTTGCGCTGAAGCCATCACGAAACGCGGTGCCTGACTCTCCGACAATGGAGAGATCGATTTCCTGGGACATTTGAAGGCTCCCTTTAGCGTTGACGTGATTATTCAGCCGCGGCTCGGGCTTTCGCCCCGAGCTTGGCGTCGAGATACTGGATGATCGAGGCTGCGGCCTCTCGGCCGTCGCGAACCGCCCACACCACCAGTGAAGCGCCCCGGACGATATCGCCCGCCGCGAACACCCCGTCGATCGAGGTCATCAAGGTGCGGTTGTCGATCCGCAAGGTGCCCCAGCGGCTCACCGACAATCCAGGAGCGCCGAACATCTTCGGTACGTCGTCAGGCTCGAAACCAAGGGCGGTGATGACCAGGTCGGCATCGATCGTGAAGTCGCTGCCATCGACGATCTGCGGCGTCTGGCGGCCCGACGCGTCAGCAACGCCGAGGTGGATACGGTGGGCGCGGACGCTTGCGACCTTGTTCTTGCCGACCAAGGCTTCCGGGGCGGCGAGCCAGACAAATTCGACGCCTTCCTCCTCGGCATGGCTGACTTCGCGCTGCGAGCCCGGCATGTTGCGGCGATCGCGGCGATAAAGGCACTTCACGGATTTGGCGCCCTGGCGAATAGCGGTCCGGACGCAATCCATCGCGGTATCGCCACCGCCGACGACGACGACGTTTTTGCCCTTCGCGTCGAGGGTTTGCGCGTCAACTGTGTCGCCGAGATTGCGGCGGTTGCTCGCGGTCAGGTAATCAAGGGCCTGGACCACGTTCTTCAGGCCTGTACCGGGGACTTCCATCTCCCGGCTTTTGTAGACGCCCGTCGCGATCAACACCGCGTCATGGCGCTTGCGGATCTCGGCAAGGTCCGCATCTCGCCCAATCTCGAAGTTGAGATGGAACTTGATGCCGCCGGCTTCGAGAAGCTTGTGACGGCGGACGACGATTTCCTTGTCGAGCTTGAAGTTCGGGATGCCGTAGATCAGCAGGCCGCCGACACGATCGTAGCGGTCATAGACATGAATCTGATAGCCGAGGCGACGAAGCTGGTCTGCTGCTGCAAGCCCGGCCGGGCCCGCGCCGATGATGCCGATCGACTGTTCCCGTTCTTGCTTAGGTTTGGCCGGTTTGACCCAGCCTTGCTCAAACGCGGTATCGGTGATGTAGCGCTCGATCGAGCCGATGGTGACCGACTGAAAACCCTTCTCGATGACGCAATTTCCTTCGCACAGGCGATCCTGTGGGCAGATACGGCCACAGATTTCGGGGAAATTATTCGTCGATGAAGAGATCTCGTAGGCTTCCTCGAGCCTGCCTTCCGATGTCAGCATCAACCAGTCGGGGATGTTGTTATGGAGCGGGCAATGAACCTGACAGAATGGCACACCGCACTGGGCGCAGCGGGACGACTGGGTCTTGACGGCGTCGGTGGCAAAACGAGCGTAGATCTCGCCGAAGTCTTCGCGGCGCTCATCGGCCTCCCGCTTATCGGGGTAGGCCTGCTCGGTCTTGACGAATTGTTGCAGCTTTTGCGCCACGGCCATCTCCGCAGGTGGATAAGATGAGATCGGGGATCCAGTAACACTGGAGGAATTTCCAAGCATTTACGCGTCATTTTTGAAAGGAATAAAGCAAAATCCGTTCGATACCTCCGATTCGGAAGTAAGTTCTGAAAAGACGAACGTTATCATGTCCCTGTTTGGTGTGTTCTGACCGCAAGCCGCATCGGATTTAAGTCCGGATCGGAGGTATCTTGATATTTTTGGCTGTTTTAAGTCTGATGTAATGGCTTCAGGCTTGGATTTGGCGAGGTATTCTGCGGTAGTCAGCCGGATTTTCGTGCGCGACGAAACCGCGTCAATTGACGCGGCAGGATCAATTCAAGCGGCGTTGCCGTGATCCCAAGTTCAGCGAGCGTCAGCGCATCGGCGCCAACAATATTGTCACGTTGCAGCAATCGAATCTGGTCGAGCGTGATCGGGGGTTCGGGCAGGAAGGCGGTCAATCGCGCGATCCACGATGCGAGAACGGGGGGAAGATCGACGACCATGCGGGTGATCCCGATCTCGGCCAGCATGGCGTCGAGAAGGGCGCGAAAGCTATAGATCCCGGGCCCGCCCAGCTCGAAGGTTTTCCCCATTGTTGTTGGGCTATCGAATGCGGCCACTATGGCATCGGCGACATCGCCGACATAAATCGGCTGGAACCGCGTTGCCGCACCGACAATCGGCAAGATCGGAGAAAGTTTGGCCATTGTCGCGAAGCGATTGAAGAATTGGTCTTCGGTGCCGAATACGATCGATGGACGAAGGACGGTCACGGTCGGGAAATGGCTTGCGATCGCGGCCTCGCCTGAACCCTTGCTACGGGCATAAAGTGACGAAGATGCGGCATCAGCCCCAATCGCGGAGACATGGATCAGCCGACTGACACCAGCGGCCTTGGCTGCCTGTGCTACCAGAGCGGCGCCGTCACGCTGAAGGCCATCGAAATTCTGTGAGCCCCGTTCACGCAGAATGCCGACGAGATTGATCACGCCATCGCTGCCGGTGATGGCTGCGGCAACCCGCCTTGAATCCCGAATATCTCCGTTTGCCAGTACGATCTGACCAGGATTGCCCATGGGCTTCAAATACAGGGCATCGCCGGCGTGACGAGCATAGACGACGATCGTCATACCGCGCGCGGCAAGACGTTGGACCAGATGGCGGCCTATGAAACCGTCACCCCCCAATACCGTGACCCGCTTCATGCCCACCATGGGCTGTGGAATCTGCTCTGGCTCGAGGCTATCTCTTGGTTTCATCAAACTGCTTTCGACTTGCCGGCCCCGGGACGATCCATTAGCGTTCGGTTCATTCCAGGAGCGCACATTTATCTGAATTGATCGTTGAGGTGGCATCGGATGTTGTCAGGCATTCAAATGGTGTCGAAGGTGCCCTGGGTCGAGACAAATCCTCAGCGAAGTGCCAGAATGTCGTGACATCGAACCAAGCTCATGGGCCCGCGCGCCCGAAGGGGGGCGACGCCGGTGCGAGTATACGCGACAGTGGCGGATTTCGTTGAGACCGCAAATTTGGAGGGATCATGACCTACCGCCATGATGTTCGAACCCGCCGGTGGGTATTCGCCGATCTTAAGGAACTGATGGCGAAGGCAACGCCGCCGCGTTCCGGTGATATGCTTGCAGGCGTCGCCGCCGGGTCGGCCGAGGAAAATGTCGCAGCCAAGATTTGCCTCGCCGAGGTGCCGCTCAAGCGCTTCCTGACAGAGGCCTTGATTCCCTATGAGACCGATGAAGTCACAAGGCTGATTATCGACACGCACGATCCGGTTGCGTTCGCGCCGATCTCCCATATGACTGTCGGTGATTTCCGCAATTTCCTTCTTTCCGACGCGGCGACCCCGGCCACTTTGGCTATGCTTGCGCCAGGGATCACGCCCGAGATGGCGGCCGCGGTCTCAAAGCTTATGCGCAACCAGGATCTCATCCTCATCGCCAAGAAGTGCCCGGTGGTGACGAAGTTCCGGAACACGATCGGACTGCCGGGAACATTGGCCGTCCGTCTTCAGCCCAATCATCCAACCGACGATCCGGCAGGTGTCGCGGCGTCGATCCTCGACGGATTGCTCTACGGCTGTGGCGACGCGGTAATTGGCCTCAACCCAGCTTCCGATTCTTTGCCAGTCTTGAGCGATTTGCTCAAACTGCTCGATGGTATCATCGATCGTTTCGAGATTCCGACCCAGGCCTGCGTTCTGACCCATGTCACGACATCGATCGAACTGATCGATCGTGGCGTTCCGATTGATCTTGTCTTTCAGTCGGTTGCGGGAACCGAAGCCGCGAACGCCTCATTCGGTGTCAATCTCGCGGTCCTGAAGGAAGGGATGGAGGCTGCGCGGTCGCTCAAGCGCGGCACAATCGGCAATAACGTCATGTATTTCGAGACAGGCCAGGGCTCCGCGCTTTCCGCCAATGCCCATCATGGCGTTGATCAGCAGACCTGTGAGGCGCGTGCCTACGCCGTGTGCCGACCATTCGAGCCCCTGCTGGTCAATACCGTCGTCGGCTTCATCGGCCCGGAATACCTCTATGATGGCAAGCAGATCATCCGGGCAGGGCTCGAGGATCATTTCTGCGGCAAGCTCATGGGCCTGCCGCTCGGCTGCGATGTTTGCTACACGAATCACGCCGAGGCCGATCAGGACGATATGGACACACTGCTGACCCTCCTGGCAGCGGCTGGTCTTACCTATGTGATGGGAATTCCGGGCGCTGACGACGTAATGCTGAACTATCAGTCCACCTCGTTTCACGACAGCCTGTACATCCGCGATCTCCTTGGTCTCAAGCGGGCGCCGGAATTTGAGGTCTGGCTGCAACGGATGAATATTACCGGTGCGGACGGGCGTGTTCTCAATCATGACGCCAGCCATGCCCTGCTTGGGATGATGCCAAACCTCGCCGCCTGAAGGGATCGATCATGACCAAGCATGTCGTCACCGATTTCTGGGCCGGTCTGTCCCGCTCCACGCCGGCAAGGATCGCGCTTGGGCGTGCGGGGTCGGGCCTGCCGACACAGCAGGTGCTTGCGTTTTCTATGGCTCACGCCCAGGCGCGCGACGCCGTGCACACCGTCTTCGATAGCGACGGGGTAGAGGCGGCTATCCGAGAGTTGGGCTTTGACACGCATCGCGTCCGCAGTGCCGCCCCGGACCGCATGACCTATCTTCGGCGACCCGACTATGGGCGTCGCCTCTCTGACGACAGCCGCAGCGATCTCGAAGCTGCGGGATTCGGCCCCGTGGATCTCGCGCTTGTCGTCGCAGATGGCCTCTCTTCAACTGCCATTCATACCCAAGCGCCACTGATGCTGGCCGCTTTGAAACCCTGGATCATCGAAGCCGGGTGGACGACAGGGCCAGTGATTATCGCCCAACAGGCCCGCGTCGCGTTAGGCGATGAGGTTGGCGAGGTGATGAAAGCGCGTGCAGTACTGGTTCTGGTCGGAGAACGACCAGGGCTCTCATCGCCCGATTCCATGGGTCTTTATCTGACCTATGCGCCCCGTGTTGGCCGCAATGACGGCGAACGCAATTGCATTTCCAACGTTCGCCAAGAGGGCCTGGCACATCACCTGGCTGCCTTCAAGCTGGTTTGGCTGCTGCGCGAAGCCCTGACGCGGGGCCTTACCGGGGTTCAGCTCAAGGACGAAAGTGATATCTTGCTGGTGGACGGGATGCCGCCGGTGCCCCGACTCGTCAAGGGATAGGGGACGGATCACGAAGCGCCTCATTGGAAGTGCCGCCACATTGCGATAGGGGGAGTTTGGCTGGATGATTTTCGAGCAGATCGTTGATGGCGGTTGCCAGTCCTATATCCTCGGTTGCGAGGCTACCCGCTCTGCGGTGATCATCGATCCTTCGCAGCACCACCTTGATCATTATATGGGATTGGTCACCAGACAGGGCCTTCGGGTACGATATGTGATTGATACCCACACCCATGCTGATCATTTTTCCGCGAGCCGTGAATTGGGAAGGGCGCTTCATGCGCCTGTCGTGATGCATCGCCTCAGTCCGGCACCCCACGCGGATTTCCGCGTCGTCGGGGGCGACATTCTCCGCATTGGCGATATTCGGCTGCGGACCCTGCACACGCCGGGCCACACCCGGGATTCGCTGTCATTTGTAACCGAGGATCGCGTCTTCACCGGTGACACCCTGTTGATCGGTGGAACGGGTCGTACCGATCTACCGACGGGTGATCCCGAGGCGCTTTATGACAGTCTGTTCGGTGTACTGCTGAAACTGCCGTCCGAGACGCTGGTCTTCCCCGCGCACGACTATAAGGGACGCTCACACTCCACCATCGGGGCCGAGATCGCCGGCAATCCGCGTTTGCAGATGAGTGATCGCGCGGCCTTCGTAGATATGATGCAGCATCTCAATCTTGCGGCGCCGACCCATTTGACCGAGGCGTTGCGCACGAATATGAGCGGAGGCAAAACGGTAGAGCAGCTCCTCGCCAATGCCTCTGCCGCCATCTCCTTCATCTCGATGGCGGATTTGGCGGCGCGGGTAGCGTCCGGCGATGTCGGGATGATCTTACTGGATGTTCGCGAGAAGGATCTGTTCCTTGCTGGACATGTTCCTGGCGCGATCCACCTGCCGCGCGGCCAGCTTGAACTCCGGGTCAACAAAGACCTGCCCGACCCGACACGCCGCATCCTGGTGATTTGTGAGTTTGGCTATATCTCGACGCTGGCCGCCGCGACGCTGCGTGAGTTGGGTTTCACTCAGGCGATCGCGCTTGACGGGGGGATGAAGGGTTGGCGTGAGGCCGGGCTACCGCTCGCGGTTGGCTCGTCCTAGGGCGGCATCTGCTCGATAGATCGCAGTCGGTCTCGTCGTGCCGGGGTTAGCGCCGTTCCTGCGCCATGACCTTGGTTCTTCCGCGGGAGCGGCTGCTTTTCCCGCAGCAATTCTATCTCGACGATGGAGCCAAGTTCCGATGCGGAGCTGATCTCTTTGGGGCTCCATTCGATCGATTTGCCGTCAAGTTCCTGTATGAAAAGGGCGGGGGGGGGGCATACGTGGCGTTAGCTGCCTCCTTGCCGTCAACACGACGAGCGCACCAGGGGGAAGGAATCCACCGGGGAACCAGACGGGTAATGCGGCTCAGCGGTTCATACGGCCAGCGTTCTCCTCGCAAGATCGTATCTCAGACGCATGGAAAAAATGACGAACGTCAATTCTTCCCAGAGTTCGGTATTTTTTTACGCCGCATTCGTGTTCCCGCCGAGGCGTTTGATCAGGGCTTCGATGCGGGCAGATGTGGCTTCGTCGATCCTGAACAGTACCCTGACCTGACCATTTGCGGCTTCGATGACGCGGGCTGCTATGCGGGTTTGATCCAGCCCATCGATCTGGATTTCCTCTGCAACGCCGAAGCCGCCCTCGCAACGGAATGCGGCACCCCCGCGGGAGATGTTGATCGAACGACCGGGGATGTTTGACCCACCGCGCGAACTGATCGTAACGGGGCGATCGAATTCGAACCGTTCGTGGATGCGCCGGTCGCCAGCACGGCTGACGGAGGCGATGAATGTCTCGAAGTCACTGCGCAGGGTTTCAGATTGTTTGGCGAGATCGGCGGCGGCATCGAATAATTGCTGGGCCGCGTTTTTGGTGAAGCTCGCGTTCTCGCGCAGTTCGGACATGCTGCCGGCCATGTCACGGTTGGCCTCTGCGGCGTTGTTGGCGCTGCGACTGATCTCACCCGTAGCGCTCGCCTGTTCGGTCACAGCCGCAGCGACCGCGCCCGAATTGCCGTCAATATTGGTGATGACTTCTGTGATCTGGCGAATGATGCCGGCAACATCCTTGGCCGTGTTCTGCACTGCGCCGATCTTCAGACCGATTTCGCCCGTTGCCTGCGCAGTCTGGTTGGCGAGCGCCTTGACTTCGCTGGCGACGACGGCAAAGCCGCGCCCGGCGTCTCCGGCGCGCGCCGCCTCGATCGTTGCGTTCAGCGCGAGAAGGTTGGTCTGGGAGGCGATCTCGTTGATGAACGCAACAACATTGGTAACGCCCCCCACCGCCGTCGACAATTCCTGAACCAGTTGGCTTGCCCGATCGGCGTAGCCAACGGCGTCACGCGTGACCAGCGTGGTGCGCTCGATCTGGTGGCCGATCTCGTTACTCGATGCAGCCAATTGCTCGGTCGCAGCGGCAACGGCCTGGGCGCTCTCGGTCGACACCATGACGGCATTTTCGACCTGCTGGGTGCGCGCACCCGCAGCATCGGCCTGCGTCAGGAGGCCCTGCGCTGTGGCTTCGAGTTCGGTCGAGGCAGCACCCACCATCTGCAACTGCCCGGTCACCGCGCTGTTGAAGTTGACGTTGAGCTCCTCGAGCGCTTCCTGGCGGCGGCGGAAGGCTTCCTCCGATTTCTGGGTCTCTTCCAGTTCGCGGTTGCGGATCGCGTTCCGACGGAAAACCTCAGTCGCACGCGCCATGTCGCCAAGTTCGTCGCGGCGGGAGACAGAAGGAACCTCGACCTCGAGATCGCCATTGGCCAATTGCTGCATGACACCCGTCAGACGCTCCATCGGGCGGGTGATGTGGGTGACCACGCGGTAGGCCATGAATCCGGCGAACAGCAGGAAAAGGACGATCGATCCGCCGACGGCAAGGTATTCTGTCCTGACAAGCCGATCCTGCCGAGCCTGGAGTCTGATCGTAAGTTGGTCGAGGACGGCCTGATTGAGCGCGACCACTTGCCCCATCACCGGCGACA
>CAIXXC010000297.1 GCA_903923205.1 uncultured Rhodospirillales bacterium
ATCCAGCGAAGTTGCGGACAAACAGAGCCTCGGTCGCAGCAGCGTCATTCTGGCAACCATTATTCGCCATCGGTTGTCCGCAGCAGGTCTGGTCGAGCGGGTAATCGACGGTAACGCCAAATCGTTCGAGCAATTGAAGCGTTGCAATTCCGACATTGGGGAAGAAGGCATCGATAAAACAGGGCACGAAAAGGGCGACGCGCATCACGCTACAGTCCGATAGCGCTCAACACCGTCGCCGCCGGTTACGCGCGTCAACTGGCCGCGAAGGTATAGATAATTGACATGCGCGATGACTTCGCCGGCGGCAAACCGCCGATCGTGGTAATTCGTGATCGGTCGCGAAAACATTTTGGGAAAGCAGTCAACCGCGCTGTGCGGCTCGTTTCGACAGAAATCCAGCAGGGCGTCGAGGCGCAGGTCGTGATGAAGTTCAAGCGACCGTGTCCGTTCGTGAAGTCCGTAGAACGGAAGGTTGTGCGCCGGCATCACCAAGACGCTATCGGACACTCGCTCCCGCAGCATCTTCAGAGAGGCAAGGTACAGGCCAAGGGCGTCTTCTTCCGGATTGCCTGCAAAAATACTGATATTGGGGGAGATTTTAGCAATCACCTGATCGGCCACAAGAAACAGGTTTCGGGCGCGGCAATACAGCATGGCCAGTTCATTCGAGTGGCCTCCACCCGTAATGACTTCCCAGTCATTGCCGCCGATGGACAAATGCATGCCATCAATGAGGCGGGAGTAGCGCAGCGGTAGGGGCGACAGCCGCTTGCGATAGCCCGACGTATATTCGATCGTCATCTGATCGCCGTCGAGATCCAGCCCGGCTCCCTGGTAGAACGCCTGAACATTGGCGAAGGTCTCTGTGTTTGTATCGACACACAAGATCTGGGCGGTCAGGAATTCGCCAAGCGTGGCAGATACGGGAACCCCGAAACGTCTGTTGAACCAACCGGCAAGGCCGATATGGTCGGGGTGGTAGTGGCTGACAATGACGCGCTTCAGGGGCTTGCCACCGAGTTCCCCTTTAATGATGCCTTCCCAGACATCCATCGTTGCCTGGTCGCCGATGCCGGTGTCGTAGACGACCCAGCCGTCATTATCCTCGATCAGGTAGACGTTAATGTGATCAAGTGTAAAGGGTAGCGCCAGACGCAGCCAAAGGAGACCATCGGCGACCCGTGTCAGGGCGCCCGGTTCCGGTCGCGGAAACGGGAAAGTCAGCACGAAGAAGCCAAAACTAGCGGCGCATCAGGGTTGGCGCACGCGGCACGAGTTGTTCAACATGGCGGCCTTGGAACATCGCTATCCCCAGGGACTGACCGAAATCGACGGCATCCTGATTATCGACATGGCACATGATAACACGGGCTTTGCCCGTTGCTTCGATGAGTTGTCTCAGAACCAGATGTCTCTTGGTGGCGCGCTCCTCCAGCATCGCCGGATTCCACTGCAACTTGACCAGATCTATCCCCAATTTTGCTCGATCGACGTAAAGGAAATTATGCTCGGTCACACCGTCAAGGCAGATTCGATAGCCACGATCATGGAGAAAATCCCGGGCAAAAGTATAGGCCGCCAGATCGGCGTAGATGTCGATCAGCTGGAATTCGATAATGATAGTGCCGCGGGCACCGGACTTTAGACCTGTATCGAACGTCAGAAATTCCGGCGAGAGCACGGTCGCGACGTTGAAGTTCAGGCTTATCGATTGCTCGAGTTCAGGATCGTCGTTGCGCAGCATCAGCGACAGCATGCGCCTGTCGAGCGTCTCGGTCAGATATTGGAACAACCAGCGGCTTTTGTTGATGTTGTACTTTGGCAGGATCTGCTCGCCGAGATCGGCAATCGAGATGAATAACGTTCTTACTGCGGGCTTGACTTCATCAGAAGCCAGGTGATACGCAAGGGTTGAAGTGGCTAGTTGCTCCGCCTCGGCTTTAA
>CAIXXC010000298.1 GCA_903923205.1 uncultured Rhodospirillales bacterium
TGGACATTCCAGAGCAGGAACGTGGTGACGAACTGGGAGAAATCGCGCGGGCAACCCGCGTCTTCCAACGCGTTGCCCGGCACAAGCTTGAACTTGAACATCTCGTCGCCAATGCGGAGCTTCAAGCTCTTTTCGATGCCGCGACGGCGGGTATTGTCCTGGTCTGCGACCGTGTTATCGTTCGTGCCAATCATGGTCTCGACAGAATATTTGGCTACGAACCGGGCGCGCAGATCGGCAGATCCACCCGGTTATGGTTCCCCGACGATGCCGCCTACGCGATCAGCGGTGCTGTCTCGTATCCATTGATCTGGCGGGGCGAAATTTCCACTACCGAAGAACGCGTTGTTCGCAAGGACGGCAGTACGATCTGGGTTCGAATCTCGGGCCGCGCGGTCGACGTCCATGATCGCTCGAAAGGGATCGTTTCGATCATCGAGGACATCACCGACGAGCATGAGGCCGCCGAGGCTCTCGCGCGGGTCAAGGGCGAATTGCAGGCTATTCTAGACTCGGCCAGCGCGGGCATCGTCATGGTCCGTGATCGCCTCCATGTCCGGGCGAATCGATCGCTTCATCATATGCTGGGCTACGAACCCTACCATCTTGTCGGCCAACCGACGCGGGTCTGGTACAAGGATGACGCGACTTGGGAGAAGATTGGCCAGGAGTCCCTGGCCCCGATCGCGCGCGGGGATACCTTCAGGGTCGAAGTGGAACTGGTCCGACGCGATGGCAGCCGTTTTTGGGCACGGGTCAACGCGCGCGCAGTAGACGAGCATGACGTCGCCAAAGGATCGGTCGTCGTTGTCGAGGACATTTCTGCTGAACACGCCATGATCGAAGAAATGGCCCGAGCCCGTCATCTAGCCGAGGATGCGGCGCAGACAAAGGCTGACTTCCTTGCCAATATGAGCCACGAAATTCGGACGCCGATGAACAGCATCATCGGCATGGCGCATCTTGCGTTGAAGACCGACCTGACCCCTCGCCAGCGGGAATTCCTGAACAAGATCCAGAATTCGAGCCATCACCTGCTCGGTATTATCAATGATATTCTCGATTTCTCGAAAATCGAATCTGGCAAGATGACGATCGAGATGGTCGAGTTCGAACTCGACCATCTGCTGGGCGCGGTGGCTGACCTGATCGCCGATAAGGCCGCAGCGAGGGGAATCGAACTCATTATCGACGTTGCCGAGGAGGTGCCGCCGCTTCTGGTAGGCGATCCCTTGCGGCTCAGTCAAATCCTGATCAATTACGCCAACAACGCGGTAAAATTCACGGAGCATGGTGAGATTACGATCCGGATTCGGGTCGTCAAGATTTCGGACGCAGAGGTGACACTACGCCTTTCGGTCACGGATACGGGGATTGGCCTTACCAAAGAGCAGCAGGGGAGATTGTTTAAAAGCTTCGAACAGGCGGATCGCTCGACGACACGGCGCTACGGCGGCTCTGGCCTTGGGCTAGCAATCTCGAAGAATCTGGCCGAATTGATGGGCGGAAGCGTAGGCGTGGAGAGCGAGCCTGGTGTGGGGTCGACCTTCTGGGTCGTGGCCAGCCTTGGCATTGGCGAGGATAAACCTTGGCGGCTGCTCCCCCGGCCAGAAATGCGGAGGCGTCGGATGCTGGTTGTTGATGACAGCGCCAATGCTCGCGAGGTGCTCTCCGGTATGTTGCGCAACATGACCCATCACGCAGTCGCCGTTGGCTCCGGAGCCGAGGCCGTAGCCGAGATTGCGCGCGCGCTCGCTGTTGGAGAGCATTACGATATCGTTTTCCTCGACTGGCAGATGCCCGGCATGGACGGCCTCGCGACAGCACGGGAGATTCGTGCCGTTGCATCGGCAAACCCGCCGCGGATTATCATCGTTACCGCCTATAGCCGCGAAGAGTTGATGAAATCGGCGCAGGGGGTTGGCGTTGATGAGGTGCTGATCAAGCCTGTTACCGCCTCGCTCCTTTTCAATACGACGGTTCGAACCCTGTCACAGGAGGTTACAGGGGCGCTCCATGTACCGGGTAGGACGTCCGCGTCGATCGAACGTCTCGGCACGATTGCCGGAGCCCGACTGTTACTTGTCGAAGACAATGAGATGAATCAGGACGTTGCCCGAGAGTTGCTTGGCGACGCAGGCTTTATCGTCGATGTTGCCGAGAACGGTGCCGTCGCAATCGAGATGATTCGTCAGGTCCCCTACGATGGCGTGTTGATGGACGTGCAAATGCCGGTGATGGATGGACTCACGGCGACGCGGGAAATCCGGAAGATTCCAAAGTTCGAACAGCTCCCGATTATCGCCATGACGGCCAATGCTATGGCAAATGACAGGGCGGATTGTCTTGCAGCAGGAATGCAGGATCACGTTCCCAAACCGATCGACCCAGATGCGCTTTGGCGCGCTCTGCTGACCTGGATTAGACCGCGACCGGCAAGGGTCTTGGTTGCGGGTGGTGGTGGCTTGCATTCAGGAGATCGTCAAGGAGTGGAAGAAATCCCGGTTGGAATTTACGGTCTTGATACGGCGCTCGGGTTGAAGCGCTGCCTCGGGAAACCGAGCTTGTATCTCTCCTTACTGCGGAAATTTATGAACGGGCAGGCCGATGCGCCTGAGATGATTAGCGAGGCGCTGGACCGGCAGGATTGGGAGACGGCAGAGCGGGTGGCTCACACTATGAAGGGCAGCGCCGGCAATATCGGTGCCTCTATTGTCAGGGACCGCGCCACCAGTCTTGAAGCGGCAATCAAGTCGCGTGCCCCGCCATCTGAAATAAAGACGCGCGTCGAAGGCCTTTCCGGTCCGTTGATGCGCCTCGTGATCGATCTTCATCAAGCCTTGGGCGCCGCTCCCGAGCGCCAGAGCGCGCCACCGATAAGCATCGATGCCGTGCGGCTCAAGGAAACGGTTTCGCGCCTTGCCGACTTGCTTGTCAGCAGCGATTCCGAGGCGACAGACGTTCTCGAGGAAAATGCGGGTCTTTTGAAGGCCGCATTCCCGGAACATTATCGGAATCTTGAGGAATGCGTGCAAAATTTCGACTTCGATGAGGCGCTTGTGATTTTGAAGACTGCGGCTTCCGCTCAACCGCTCGCACAATAAAGACGAGGGCTCACGTTTGGACACGACCTCCTTTTTGGCCAAACAAACCATCCTGGTGGTTGATGATACGGCCGATAACCTGGCACTGATGAGCACGTTGCTAAAGCATGCCTACACCGTGAAGATCGCCAACTCCGGTCCGAAGGCGTTGCATATTGCCCAATCCGAAGCGCCGCCCGACCTTATTCTGCTGGATATCATGATGCCGGAGATGGACGGTTATCAAGTTCTTGAAGCGCTGCGGAAAGATAAGAAGACCCATGATATTCCGGTCATTTTCCTGACCGCCAAAAGCGAGATTGAAGACGAAAAGCGGGGCTTGGAGCTTGGGGCGGTTGACTACATTACAAAGCCGGTCAGTCCGCCGATCCTGCTGGCGCGGGTTAGGACGCATCTCGCGCTTAAAGCCTCCAGCGATTTTCTGCGCGATAAAGCTGCCTATCTAGAGGATGAAGTCGTCAAGCGCACCCAGGAGATTTCGGCGATTCAGGATGTCACCATCCTGGTCATGGCATCCCTCGCCGAGACCCGAGACCCCGAAACGGGGAATCATATCCGGCGTACCCAAAATTACGTGAAGGAACTGGCGCAGGCGCTTCGAAACCATCCTCGTTTCAGGAATTACCTGAACGACAAGATCATCCAGCTCCTCTTCAAATCGGCGCCGTTGCACGATATTGGCAAGGTCGGAATTCCGGATCGCATCCTCCTGAAACCGGGCAAACTCGATCCCGACGAATTTGAGGTCATGAAAACCCATACGACGCTCGGCTACGAAGCGATTGCCCATGCCGAGAAGGCGCTGGGTACCAATGTGGCCTTTCTGACCATGGCCAAGGAGATTGCCCTCTCCCATCAGGAAAAATGGGATGGATCAGGCTACCCTCAGGGCCTCGCCGGCGATGCCATTCCCGTTTGTGCGCGGCTGATGGCTGTCGCCGATGTGTATGACGCCTTGGTCAGCCGGCGCCCGTACAAGGAGCCGATGCCTCACGCCGAGGCGGTACGCATCATCGACCGCGGCAGGGGAAGCCATTTTGACCCCGACATCGTTGACGCGTTTCTTTTGTCCCAGGATCAGTTCGCCGCGATCGCGCATCGTTTCGAGGATAACGAGAGTGACTTCGATTTGAAACTCGCGATGTGTTGACGGTTAGTCCCCGGCGGCGACCGGCTTTCCTGCGCTGGTGGTACGTTTTGCTAGCCAGATCAGGGGGATGAGCCCGAGCGCGAGCCATCCTGACAGCCAAAAGTAATCCACGGCCGAAAGGACATATGCCTGACCCACCAGGGCTTGGGTCATCACCCCAAGGCCTTGCTCATGGCCAAATCCATGATGCTGCAGAGTGTGAAGGGTCGCATTGGTTGTTGGATCGAAGAGCGTTGTTGCCTCGGCCAGATGCGACTGGTGCATGGACTCGCGACGGTCCCAGAATGTCGTCGTCAGCGAGGCGCCGAAGCTCCCGGCGGTGATGCGGGCAAAGTTCGCGAGACCTGAAGCAGCCGGCAGGCGCGCCGGGGGTATCCCGGTCATCGACAGGGTGATCATCGCGACAAAGAAAGTGGCCATAGCGATTCCCATCACCATGTTGGGGATCGCATAGTCCCAGAAGCCGGAATCAGGCGTCAGTCCGGAACGCATGAAATACGACGCGGCGAAGGCGATAAGCGCGCCACTTGTGCTGATCCGGGCGTCTATCCTGGCCATGATTCGGGTGACGATCGGTGTCAGCGACACGGCGATGATACCGCTCGGTGCCGCGACAAGGCCGGCCCAGGTGGCGTTATAGCCTTGCTGCGTCTGCAACCATAGCGGCAGCAACACGAGGTTACCGAAGAAAATGCCGTAACCAAGGCAATAACTCATTGTACCGAAGGCAAAATTGCGCGAAGCGAACAGAGAAAGGTCGACGATCGGATAGGTCTCCGTCTTCTCCCAGATAATCCAGGCAATGAAGGCGACAACTGCTGTAATGGCCAGAGCCACGATCACCGTCGATGCGAACCAGTCCGCGTCCTTGCCGCGGTCCAGCATGATCTGCAAGGCACCAACCCAGATCAAAAGGAGAGCGAAGCCGACCGTATCAACGGGAAGGACGCGCGTCGGTGTCTCCCGGCTTCGCAGCCCATACCAGCATATCGTCGCCGACATGATCCCGATCGGAATGTTGATCAGGAAGATCCA
>CAIXXC010000299.1 GCA_903923205.1 uncultured Rhodospirillales bacterium
CTTCTTCCTCGGCCAGTTGGGCTACTTCGGACTCGATTGCCGCCGAAATGACGACGGATTGGGCGCCCAGCGATTTCGCGAAAGCGGCAACTTCGGCGGAGCGAGCATTGCCGGTCGCGGCTGCGGCCTCTTCGACGTTGCAGACGTAGAGGACGGGCTTCGAAGTGATGAGATTGAGGCCTTTGAGTATTTTGCGCTCATCAGCGCTATCGAATTTCACGGTACGGGCGGACTTACCCTCGCGCAGGGCGGCTAGAACCGGCACCATGACCTCGAGCTGTGCCTTGGCATCCTTGTCGCTACCGGTCTTCGCCTTTTTCTCCAGTGCCGGGACACGCTTTTCCAGGGAGTCGAGGTCAGCGAGCATGAGTTCAGTCTCGACCGTCTCCGCATCGCGGACCGGATCGATCGAGCCTTCGACGTGCGTGACATTGCCATCATCGAAGCAGCGCAACACATGAGCGATTGCATCGACCTCGCGAATATGGGCGAGAAACTGGTTGCCAAGACCTTCCCCGCGCGAGGCGCCGCGGACGAGGCCGGCAATATCGACGAACTCAAGCTGTGTCGGAATGAGTTTCTGCGACTTCGCGATCTTGGAGCAAATCTCCAAGCGAGGATCGGGCACCGCAACACGGCCGACATTCGGCTCTATCGTGCAGAACGGATAATTTGCCGCCTCCGCCGCTGCCGTCGCGGTCAGTGCATTGAAGAGCGTGGACTTGCCGACATTGGGCAGGCCGACAATGCCGCAATTGAAACCCATCGTCTGAGACTACCTTGTTCGAGAAAAGCGGGCCGACGCGGTCATGGCGTCGCGGCCTTGGGCTTCGGAGGGTCGAGGAGGAGGCCAATTTTGCTCATGAAAGCGGAATCCTGGCCGGTGATCATCAGGGGAAAGGCCTCGGCGATCGCGCCAAGCAGTGGATCAAGCCAGAGGTTCTCCTCGGCAGAAAAATTATTGAGGACGTAGCCCAACACCTGGTCGCGGTCGCCGGGATGACCAATCCCCATGCGGACGCGCCAGTAATCCTGGCCGAAATGGGCGTCGATTGAGCGCAAGCCGTTATGGCCAGCGGCACCGCCGCCGCGCTTCACCCGGATCTTACCGGGAGCGAGGTCGAGTTCGTCGTGGAACACGATCACGTCCGAAGGGGGAATTTTATGCATGCGTGCGGCTGCCGCGACGCTGACGCCGGAATTATTCATGAAGGTCATCGGCTTCAGGTAAAGGATTTTATCCCGCCCGATCTCGCCTTCGATCAATTCGCCCTGGAATTTTTCGCGAGGGGAGCCCGTGCGATGACGGCGGACGAGCGCGTCTATCGCCAGAAACCCGATATTGTGGCGGGTCTGTTCGTATTTCGGTCCGGGATTGCCCAGTCCAACGACGATTTTCATGCCACGGCCTCGGTCGCAGGAATCCAGGGGACAAAAGGCGCGGTCGATCCCCAATTCGGGAAATCGACCGCGCTTTTCACCTTAGGCGGCTGCGCCTGCTTCTTCGTCGGCCGACGGTGGCGCGATCGTGACCAGGGTCACGTCATCGCCTGGGGCCGCAGTGACACCATCGGGAAGTTTCAGGCTGCTCAGGTGCACATTATCGCCGATTTCGTACCCGGTCAGATCGACATGGAGACGGTCGGGGATGCTGTCGGCGGCGCAGATAAGCTCGACGTCATGGCTGACGATATTGACCACGCCACCACGCTTGACGCCCGGCGCCTTGTCCTGATTGTCGATCACGACGGGCACGCGGACATGGATCCGAGTGCTGGCGTTGACGCGGACGAAGTCGACATGAAGAGCGACATCCGTGACCGGATGGAACTGCACGTCACGCGGCAGGGTGCGGTGGGTTGCTCCGTCGACCTTGATATCGACCAGTCGACCAAAGAAGCCGCCACGATTGAGCTCGCGGCCCAGGACCTTCGGGTCGAGGCTGATGGCGATCGGCTCTTTCTTATCGCCATAGATTACGGCAGGTACCCGGCCAGCGCGTCGCGTGGCCCGGGCGGCCCCCTTTCCGGCCCGGTCCCGAAGCTCAGCTTCGAGAATAACAATTTCGCTCATCGTCCTCTCCTCAAGGATACTCTACGGCGCAAGACCCTGTGTCTTGCCTCAATGCCGCTTTGTGACCACCGGCCTCCAGGGGTGCCGGTAGTTCCCAAACTGAAGACAGGACCGGAGGGCCGGTCCTGTCTGAATTTCAACCGGGTCAGCGCCTGCCGGCGAGCCCAAACATCAATCGAACAGCGATGAGACCGAAAGCTCCTCGCTGATCCGGCGCATCGCTTCGCCCATCAGCGAGGCAACGCTCAGCTGACGGATGTTATGCGAGATCCGTACGGCCTCGGTCGCCTGGATGGTGTCCGTGATCACCAGTTCCTTTAGCGGCGACGCGCTCACCCTCGCAACAGCACCCCCCGACAACACGCCATGGGTTACATATGCACTTACCCCGGACGCCCCTGCCTCTTTCAAGGCGACGGCGGCGTTGCACAATGTCCCGGCACTATCGACGATATCATCGACAAGGATGCACCAGCGATTTTTGACATCGCCGATGATGTTCATGACTTCGGAAACACCCGCTCGTTCGCGCCGCTTATCGATGATGGCGAGGTCCGCGTCAAGCCGCCGCGCGATCTGTCGCGCCCGGACCACGCCGCCGACATCCGGCGAAACGATCATGATCTCTTCCTTGCCGTAATGCTTGGCAATGTCGTCCGAGAATACCGGCGCCGTCACCAGATTATCGGTCGGGATGTCGAAGAAACCCTGAATCTGGCCGGCATGCAGATCAAGTGTAAGCACGCGATCTGCGCCGGCTGTGGTGATCATATTGGCGACCAGCTTGGCTGAAATCGGCGTGCGCGGACCGGATTTCCGATCCTGGCGGGCATAGCCGTAATAAGGAATGACAGCGGTAATCCGGCGGGCGGAGCCCCGCTTCAGCGCATCGAGACTGACAAGCAACTCCATCAAATTGTCGTTAGCCGGGTAAGACGTCGATTGAATCACGAAGACGTCCTGACCTCGGACATTTTCCTGGATCTCGACGAAAATCTCGAGATCAGCGAAACGTCGAACGCTCGCTTTCGTCAGCGGCAGCCCAAGGTAAGCGGCAATAGCCTCGGCGATAGGCCGATTGCTGTTACAGGTGAGTACTTTCATGGAGCGGTCGTTCCAATGGGCTACGACATACGTCTTGCACGCGCAACGATTGCGATGCAATGCAAGTGAGCCGTCTTGTAACAAAGCTGTGATGACGCGGCAACCCGTTCGCATGCATGGGCGGCATGAGAGAGCGGACTCTATTGGGTGCTGTGGCCCTGCTGCATCGCTTGCGCGACCAGACCGCGAACAGAGTCGGCCGCAGCCTCGGCAACCGCAGCGGCGGCATCACTCCAGGGCCCATCAAGACTGCCCCGTGGCACCGCGTTTTCCTGAGCCACAGTGCCGATTTGTCTGTTATCGGCAGCGAATACTGTCCAGAGGATCCGGACATTCTGCTGGCCGCCGGCGAGCGGGCTCAATGTCACGGTGCCGGCGACCCGCGGGACGTCGCGATCAGGTTGGTCGAGGACCTCCACCCCGGTATCCCGAAGGGCGAAAGTCAACGCGCGGGGGAGCGAGGTGTCGCCATCGCCAGGGGCGCCGACGACTGGTTCAAGCACGAGACGAAGCGGCGGGGGGGGTGATTTCGGCGGCGGCGGCGGCGGTGCGCCCGGCAAGTGCAGAATTTCTGCAATTTCACGGGCGGCGATCTGCATTTGACCGGTCACATCGGGATTGCCCACCTGCCAACTGGCCGAATCGACGACGATGGTGTCGATCTTGCGCCCAATTTCCTCCCCCGCCGCGTTGGTTACAATCCAGGTCAGCGAAATGCGGCTGGTTGTTCCCCGTACTCCCAAACCTGCAGCCTTGCCGCCGACATGATAGGCGTGTTCACCGGCGGGGGCGGCACTTGCCGGAACATCGACATCCTGCAGCGCCTTGGCCAGCGTGGCCCGAATCGTGTCCGAGGTGCGGGCCGGGACACCGTTTACCGGATCGATCGCGATACCGACAACATCGGGCAGCGCCATCAAGCGGTTTTCAGGCAGATCGTGGCTGGTCTCGAATGGGTGCGGCAGCGGTTGGCAGGCGGACAAGCATAACGCCACTGGCAACGCGCGCAATCCGAAGTTGTGCCTAATCATACGGCGGTAAGTCGGCGATCGGCCTCGGTCAGGAGGGTGGCCATTCGCAAAGCCCAGGCCTTTTGGCCCGCAATCGTCTCGATCAGATCCTGACGAATCTCGATTTCCGCATGGGGCAAGCCGCGACGCTCGCCATGAACGGGGATGCCGTAGTCACTGGCGTCGCTGACGCTGTAGGGCTCGTTATCGCCCACGACCAGATCGCCGGCGCTGCGCAGCAGGTCCAGCAGGATCGACGGATAGGTCGGGTCCCGGTTATAAAGTATCCCGATCTCAACAGCGCGCCGCTGGCCCAGATAGACCGGGGTAAAGCTATGCATGGCGACAAGAATTGTCCGCTGTTCGGCGGCGGCACGGGCATCGAGCAATTGCCCAATCACGGCATGATAGGGCTCGAAGATTGCGACCCGTCTCGCCGATTCCTCGGCCGGGGAGAGCTTTTGATTGCCCGGAATCTCCGTAGCCTCACTGATCAGCGGAATCGAGGTCGGCTGCCCAGGGGTGCGATTGCAATCGATGACAAGGCGGGAATATGTTTGCAGGATTGCCGGTGCGTCGAGCAATTCCGACAGGAATTCAGTAACGCCAGCGATTCCGATATCCCAGGCGATGTGGCGATCAAGATCTGCAGCGGTCAGACCAAGCCTGCCAAGCCGTTTCGGCATTCGGCGACCGGCATGGTCCGCCGTCAGGACGAAAGGCGCCTTGCCCCGGGGTCGCAGCACGCGGAAGGGCGCTGGTTCAGCGGGCTCGAGCAACGCGGGCGCCGTCACGACTGTGTTCTCGTCAACGTAATCACCGAAATTTGGCGGCCGTAATCCGGCTCACCGCGAAGGGTCGTGCGGCGAAAGCTGAAAAAACGCTCTTCATCTGAGAGCGTGTCGTCAGCGGCCCGCGAAATTCTGGTGATGCCGACTTTGCGCAGCCGAGCCTCGACAAATGCTGGCAAATCGAACTGGTGGTGGCCTGTACGCGCGCCCGGGCTGACGAAGTCTTTGTAATCCAGGTCGAGCCCGACGAGACGGTCAACGAAATCCTGGCCAACTTCGTAGGATGTCGATTGGATGGCAGGGCCGATGGCGACGGCGATATCGCCGGGTGTGGCGCCGGCTTCGACCATGGTTGAGATCGTTGCCTCAAGGATCCCGCCGGTCGCCCCCTTCCACCCCGCATGGGCCGCGCCGATCACCCCGGCAGAAGGATCGGCGAACAGCACCGGCACGCAATCTGCTGTCAGGATGCCAAGCGCGACGCCCGGCGTTGTCGTGACAAGCGCGTCGGCAGACGGGCTGCCGTTGCGAGCCCAGGGCTCGGTTACCGTAACCGCGACCGCAGAATGGACCTGATTGACGGTTACCAGAGCACCCGGGGCCAGACCAAAATGCTCCGCGACCCTGCGCCGGTTGGTCGTCACGTGCTCGGGGTGATCGGCGGAGCCGAGACCACAATTGAGCCCGCTGTAGAGGCCGACACTGACACCGCCGGCGCGGGTAAAGAAGCCGTGGGAGATGTTCGCGAGACCGGCGAGGGCAGGAAGGGTGATCATGATCGTGCCATCATGCCGTAAATCCTGGGAGTGGGCCAAGATCGTTCGATGCAGTGGCCATCACTTTGAACAATGTACCCATGGCCATCGGGTCCAATAGCCGCCGCAGACCCTGGGAAATCATCGCCGTGACCGCGTGTTCCCGACCTTTCATCAATCGCTCCGCCCGGGTTCCTGCTCCAAGTTCGCTGAGCCAGCGCCCCTGGGTGGTTGGCCCGTGAACCGCGAGGCCCTCGGCAGTGAAGACCTGTCCGAGATTGGCGAAATCGACATGAGCTGTCAGATCGGCGGCGCCGGGATTTTCGAGGATCGGGGCATAGCCGTGGCGACTTATGGCCTGCAGACTGTCTCCGATATCCGAATTGCAGTGGCCATAATCGATGACAAGACAAGCGCCGCCGGTGTGGCCAACACGTTGTCCAATCTCGCTCGCCACTGAGGCGGCGGCCGCCGCAGTTTCCATGATGGAACCTTCCGCAGCCCCAGGCCGCTGAGGTTCGCCAGGGCTGGTGGTCTCGACAAATTTCAGTCCGCTTCCGTCCAGACCAATGCATCGCTCCTTCCAGGAGCCAGAGCGGTAGACCCATTGTCGAATCGGCAAGGCGTCGAAGAATTCATTGGCGATGATAATCGTCGGCAGGTCGCTTGGGATAGCGTCCAGAGCTGTATGCCAGACAACAGGCAGGTCAGGATGATGGCGACCGAGAGCCTCTTGCTGATGCCGTCTCAGGATTGGACTGATCTCAACAAGATCGACTGCCGCGGCTGCGCGGCAGGGCGGCAGTGCCTTCAAGGCACGCAGGGCGTCCATCATCAAGGTGCCGCGTCCTGGTCCAAGTTCGATCAGCCGGAAAGCCGCCGGTGATCCCAACTGTTGCCAAACGGCGGCCGTCCAGAGACCGATCATCTCACCAAAAATCTGACTGATCTCAGGTGCGGTGACGAAATCGCCTGCGCGGCCTAGCGGGTCTCGCGTCGTGTAATAGCCGTCGACCGGGTCGGTAAGGCAGAGCGCCATATACCTGTCGATCCCGATCGGACCCTCGGCCGCGATCGTCGCCTTGAGGGTGGCCAGTAGTGACATAGCGCTTCGCCTCAGGCTGCGGGCGTGCCCAGCGGTTTGGCCGTCAGGATCAGCCAGACCCCGGCGACAAACATCGGCAGGCTCAGCAACTGGCCCATCGTGGTGCCGAACAACAGGAAGCCGATTTGGCTATCCGGCTGACGAAACAACTCGCCGATGCTGCGGGCAATCGCATAGCCGGCCAGAAACGCGCCGCTGATCACGCCGGGACGCTGTCGGAAGCCTCGTTGGTCCAGCAGGGTCACTGTGGCGAACAGGATGAGCCCCTCCATCGATGCCTGATACAATTGGCTCGGGTGGCGGGGGAGAGGGCCGCCATTGGGGAATATCATGGCCCAGGGTACGTCGGAGACGCGACCGAACAACTCGCCATTGATGAAATTGGCGAGGCGTCCAAAGAACAACCCGATCGGTACGGCGCAGCAAATGATATCGCCGAGCCCGCGAATGGGGATGTGACGACGCCAGGCAAACAGGATGATCGCGGAAATGACCCCGATGCAGCCGCCGTGAAACGACATCCCACCGTGCCATACTTCCAGGATTTCCAGCGGGTGCGACGCGTAGAGCGTGCTGTCATAGAACAGCACGTACCCGCAACGCCCGCCCAGCACGACGCCAGCCGTTGCCCAGATAAGGAAATCGTCGATGTCCAGCGGCTTGCAGACCTCCGGTGGCCGCGCGGCCAACCACATGCAATAGCGCCAACCGAGGAGCAATCCAGCAATATAGGCGAGCGCGTACCAGCGGATCTGCAGAGGACCGAGTGAGAGCGCGATCGGGCTGATCTCGGGATAGTGGATAAGCGCAAGCATCCTGCGTTAGCTGTAACGGTCTGTTGATGACGCGAGATAGTTTTGGACGTAATCCGTGATCCCAGATTCCAGTGAGGTCGGCTCGTGCTGGAACCCAAGGGCCACCAGCCGCTCCATCCGAGCCTCGGTAAAATACTGGTAGTTCTTGCGGATCGCGAGGGGGGTATCAACGTATCGGACGTCGGGTTCCATCCCGAGCGCAGCGTATGTCGCCAAGGTCAGATCCAGGAAGCTTCGGGCCACGCCGGTCCCGCAGTTGAAGATACCATTCACCTTGGGCGTATCGTTCAGCCAAAGCATCAGCTTGACGCAATCTTGTACCGAGACGAAGTCCCGCATCTGGCCTCCATCGGGGTAATCCGGATGGTGGGATTTGAACAATTCCGCGTGTCCGCCTACGGAGATACGATGGTAGAGCTTGGCGATGACGCTCTGCATTGCCCCCTTATGATATTCGTTGGGGCCGTAGACGTTGAAGAATTTCAGGCCAACCCATTGCGGCGGGCAGGGATAGCCCCGCTCGACCTGCCTTACGACCCATCTGTCAAACAGGTGTTTTGACCAGCCATAGGCATTCAGAGGGCGTAAGGTGGCGAGCGCCTCGCTCGAATAATCGTCATCGAATCCTTGTGCGCCATCGCCATAGGTGGCGGCAGAGGACGCATAGATAAAGCGCACCCGGTTTTCGGCGCACCATTTCCAAAGCTTCTGAGAGAAGCTGTAATTGGTATCGATGATAAGGTCGGCGTCGGTTTCCGTGGTCGCCGAAATCGCACCCATATGAAAGACGGCGTCGATCCAGGTCCGATGTTCGGTCAGCCAATCGACGAGCTGGTTGGGCGGCACTATGCCCTGAAGTTCGCGCTTTGCCAGGTTACGCCATTTGTCGTCAGTGCCCAGGCGATCGCAGACCACCAGCGCCGAATTCTTGCGGGCCTCAAGAGCGGCGACGAGGTTGGAGCCGATGAAACCGGCACCGCCAGTGACTACGATCATTGCCTTTATTCTCCATCCACTCCGGAGGTTTCGTGGTTATAGGCGGAACGGCTCCCCTGTTACAAGCAGGGCTGCCTCTGCCGTCGTGTCAGCGAATCGTTTTGTTCCTGACCAAACTGTGATAGCCAACGCTCAGATTGATCAAATAAAGGTGCAGGATGGGCTTCGATAATCGGCTTTTCGACGATCTTGCCCGTGTCGCGACGGGCGCACTCTCCGCATTTTCTGGTGTGCGTGAAGAGGCCGAGGCGCGGTTGCGTGAGCAGTTCGAGCGGATATTGAGCCACATGGATCTGGTGACTCGGGACGAGTTCGAGGCCGTACAGGCTGTGGCTGTCCGAGCACGCGAGTCGCAAGAAGCACTGGAGGTCCGACTCCAGGCCGTCGAAGCACAATTGGCCCGTCGCAGTGGCCGAGCCGGAGCGTCCAAGGGCAGTGCCTCAAAGTCGACTACGGAGTCGGCTCTAGAATAATTCGCGTTTCGGCGTATTCTCGGCGCCGATAATGGTATTCCGGCCACCCGGCGCTTGCTTTGCGCCAGTCGGTTTGGCAGGATCTCCATATTGGGTGTCATCCGGTTCGATGGCACAGGATATTGGCATCCCTTGGAGATCGAACGCATTCGGCCTCCACCGCTCCCTGAAGGAGGGCAGCCATGACCGCTTTATCACACAGCGAGGCCGCAATCGCGGCGGGCAATCCCATCGATATCGTCGAAGAGATCGTTCTGGCGAACGAATGGCCCCATGATCGGGCAAGCGACGAGGAGATGGTCGTCGAAATCTCCGGTCGCTGGTGCGATTATCGACTTCTGTTCGTCTGGCAGGAGGAAATCAGCGCGTTGCATTTCTCCTGCAGCTTCGACATGAAGGTCCCCAAGGCACGGCGCCCCGCAGTTTACGAACTGCTGGCTACGATCAACGAAAAGATGTGGCTTGGCCATTTCGACGTTTGTTCCGATGCCTGCCTGCCGATGTTCCGCCATGCGTGCTTGCTCCGAGGTGCGATCGGCGCCTCTGTTGAACAGGTGGAGGATCTGGTCGATATGGCGATCACGGAATGCGAGCGATTTTATCCGGCGTTTCAGTTGGTCATCTGGGGCGGGAAGACCCCGGAGGAAGCTGTGACCGCAGCGATGATAGAGCCGATGGGCGAGGCGTGATGGGATTTCGGTACTCATGACAATGGGAGAAGTCCCGGCGGAAATCCTTCTCGTCGGGTGTGGTAAGATGGGTTCCGCTCTGCTGACCGGGTGGCTTCAGACTGATCAGGTCGGCCATGTCAAAATCGTTGAGCCCTATCCCCCGGATGCGGCGCTACCGCTATCCGATAGGGTCATGCTGCACGACACTGTTGCCACTATTGATCCACATTGGCGGCCGACCGTTGTCGTCTTTGCGGTAAAACCACAAGCGATAACTGATGTCGTTCCGGCCTATCGGGAAATTGTCGCGGCGGGCGCGATGGTGCTGTCGATCGCAGCGGGTAGGACGATGGCCGGTTTTGAAGCATTGCTCGGTGCCGCCGCGATCGTACGAGCGATGCCGAACACGCCCGCAGCCATCGGACGCGGCATCACCGTCGCGGTTGGTAACGATCGGGCGACCCATGGCGAGAAGGCGGTTGCCCACCGCCTGCTTGAGGCAGTGGGTAGCGTGTCCTGGGTCGAGGATGAAGGATTGCTCGACGCCGTGACCGCGGTGTCGGGAAGTGGCCCGGCGTATGTTTTTCTTCTGATCGAGGCGATGACGGCTGCCGGTATTGCTGCGGGGTTGCCCCCAGAGTTGGCAGAGCGGCTCGCGCGGGAGACCGTTTCCGGCTCGGGAGAGTTGGCTCGTCAATCGCCAGAATCCGCAGCGCAGCTGCGTCGCAATGTGACCAGCCCTCATGGCACCACGGAAGCCGCCTTGCGTGTGCTCATGGCCGCTGAAGGCATGGAGCGGCTGATGGTTCGAGCCGTTGATGCGGCGACTCGTCGCTCCCGCGAATTGGCTGGATAATCTCGCGCCTGGGCTCTGGCGGAACCGGCGGACCAACCTCATGTAGAAAGAGTCTCTGGGCGATGTTGGCAGGAGAGCAGGGCATGACCGCGACCGAGGAAGTCGAGGCAAAAATTCTGGATGGGGCTGTGCGGGTGATCGCCGATCGGCCTTGGAGCAAGGTCGCTCTGGTCGATATTGCGCGTGAGGCCGGGGTCTCGATATCCGACATTTATCGGCATTACCGCTCAAGACAGGCCGTCCTGTGCGGCCTCCATCGCCGTATCGATCTCGAGATGCTGGCCGCGCCTCTCGACGCGGGAAGCCCGAAGGACAGGCTGTTCGATTTGCTGATGCGGCGCTTCGATGCCCTGGCGCCGCTGAAGCCGGCGTTCAAGAATGGTGTCGCTGAATTGCGGCGTGGCCGGCTCGCGACCCTTGAGGCGGGGCTGGTCGGTGGGCTCCGTTTGCACCGCAGTATGATTTGGGTATTGGAGGCCGCCGGGCTTGAGGGGTCTTGCGTCGTAAATGAGTTGCGCGCCAAGGTTCTGAGCGTCGCCTATTTATCGGCGTTTCGCGCATGGCTTGAAGACGAATCGCCGGATCTGACGAAAACTATGGCGACGCTGGATAAGAACCTTGGTCGGGCTGTCGGTTTCATGAGGTTCCGTGACGAGAGTGCTGAAGCCGATTCGGCAGGCCCCGAAATAAACGCATTCGCGAATTGATTTGTGCGGTGCAGCAATTTTGCTTGACGATGCCGATCATTCCGGGAGATGGTCCGCGTCGAATATGATGCGGGCACATGCGGGATCGGTTTCCTGGTCATCATGGGGTTGCCCGATCTAACTATCCCGATGGAGATATACATGTCCGCAAAACCCACGAATTCCCTTTTCAACGTTGATCCTGCTGCCTTGTTGGCGCAGTTCAAGCTCCCTGGCGTCGATGTCGAATCGATCCTAGCCACTCAGCGCAAGAACATCGAAGCGCTGACCAAGGCCAATCAGGTTGCCGTTGAAGGTCTGCAAGCGATCGGCCGGCGCCAGGTCGAGATCATTCGCTCCTCGCTGACCGACAGCGCGGCGCAGATGCGCGATTTGTTCCAAACGCTGAAGCCAGAGGAGCGTGTCGCCAAGCAGACGGAACTCGCGAAGAAAGGCATCGAGAAGGCTATTGCCGATGCCCGCGAATTGGCTGAGATCGTGTCAAAGGCCCAGAACGAGGCGTTTGAGGTTCTCAACAAGCGCCTGTCTGAAAGCCTTGACGAGGTCCAGACTCTCGTCACCAAGAAATAAACCTCTAGCCTGGCAGTGCCGGGCGACACGAGCCATGGAAAAAGCGCCCCAGGAGTGGGCGCTTTTTTTATTCATGTTCCCCTGGGCTTCGCACGGGCAGTGGGCACTGCCGAGGTCGGATCCTCGGGCCAGGGGTGACGCGGGTAGCGACCACGGAGATCGGCCCTGACAGCGCGATAGGAGCCTGCCCAGAAGCCAGGGAGATCGCTGGTGACCTGGATCGGTCGCCGCGCCGGCGAGAGCAGATGTAATTGGAGTGCCACTTTACCCTCGGCCACTGCCGGTGTCTGGGCGAGTCCGAACATCTCCTGAAGTTTGACTGCCAGCACCGGGGGGCCATCGCCCCCGTATTGAATGGCGATACGGGAGCCGCTTGGCACGGTGATGTGGGTCGGCGCGACCTGGTCCAACCGGCGCCGCTGCCCCCAGTCGAGCCGTCCGAGCAGAAGTTCCTCCATGTCGAGTCCCTGCAGGTCGGCAAGGGTGCGGTGGTGGGTCAGCGCTGGCCCCAACCACCCGGCCAGATCGCGGCAAAGGCTTTCGTCGTCAGTTGCGGGCCATGACGCCGCATTGCCTTCGACCCGCGCGATGAAGCCGATGCGTTGTTGCAGACTTCGGGCGGCATTGGACCAGGGCAGGCACTCGATCCCGTGCCTCACGATCCCGTCCAGCAGGGCTGCGACAACGCGCTCCCGTGGCGGTGCCTCGAGGCGTTGTTCGGCTAAGACCAGAGCGCCGAGCACGCGTCGTCGTCGTGCTTGAACCGATTTGGTCGACTCATCCCAAATGACCTCCTCGATTGTCGCGATCCGTGATCCCAGGACCTCTTCCAATTCCGCCTTGGTGATTGGTGCCGCCAGCCAGATCCGGGCGTGCGGGACCTGACCATCAAGATCGGCGACCGCAAGATAGGGCTCTTCAGCAAGGGGCTCGGTCTCGGGGACGAACGCGCCGCGCCCTCCCGATAGTCTGAAACGTCCGGAGCCACCGCGGCGTTCGGCGATCCGGTCCGGGTAGGCAAGGGCAAGGATGTGGCCCGCGCGAGCAGGTGTCGGCGTCTGCCATGTCTGCCCGATCTGACGGACGAGTCGTTTGGCAACGTCGCAGGCTCGTCGGGCGGTCTCATGCCCTTTCGGGTTGACCAGGAGCTCAATCTGGGCACGCAGATCGCTGTCGCGACCCCCGGGAAGGCTCAGGCGTTCCCCGAGTGCGGCCGCAATTGCGGCCGCGAGAGACGGCTCACCCAGCGTTGATCCGGTGAGCAGCATGTGGGCCAGCCGCGGATGGAGTCCGAGTCGACTCATTGCCTGGCCATGCGGCGTGATTCTGCCCTGGTCGTCGAGTGCTCCGAGGGCGATCAGCAGCGACTTCGCGCTGGCGAGCGCGCCCGGATTGGGTTGGTCGAGTAATTTGAGCTGGGTTGGATCGTCCGTCCCCCACTGCGCAAGCTCGAGGACCAGCGGCGCGAGGTCGGCCTGCGCGATTTCAGCCGGGGTGAATGCTTCGAGCGCGCGGTGTCGGGCCTCCGGCCAAAGCCTCCAGCATATTCCAGGCCCGGTACGACCGGCTCGACCGGCGCGCTGGGTCGCTGCGGCTTGGGTTACACGCACGGTTTCAAGCCGGGTCATGCCGCTGCGTGGGTCATAGTGCCCTGTCCTGGCCAGTCCGGCGTCAACGACCTGCAGCACACCGGGAATGGTAAGGCTCGTCTCGGCGATCGCGGTTGCCAGTACGATCTTGCGCTGACCATCCGCAGGCGGGCTCAGCGCCCGCTCCTGGGCTTTCTGGTCAAGATCGCCGTAGAGCGGCAGCACCTGAATGTTATCGGGCAGCTCGTGATGACTAAGAGCACGTTGCGTCTGCCGAATCTCGCGCACCCCGGGAAGAAAGACGAGGATATCGCCCTTGTCCGCCTTCAGGGCCATGGCGATCGCTTCCGTGACGCCCTGGCCAAATCTCTCCGGCGCCGGAGTTGGCAGATGGCGGAGCGTCACGGGAAAGGAACGACCAGTCGCCGTCACGATCGGGCAATTCCCCATCATCGCCGCCGCCGGGCCGGCATCGAGCGTGGCCGACATCACAATTAACCGCAAATCCGGTCGCAGCGCGGACTGCGCTTCAAGGCAGAGCGCCAGCGCGAGATCAGTATCCAGACGACGTTCATGAAATTCGTCGAACAAGACGGCAGCGATGCCGTCCAAGCCAGGGTCATCCTGGATCATGCGGGTAAAGAGACCGTCTGTGACCACTTCTATTCTCGTCTTCGGCCCGACCCTGCTATCGAACCTCACGCGATAGCCGCAGATTTCACCGACAGTCTCGCCCCGAGTTGCGGCCATGCGGGCTGCTGCCGCGCGCGCCGCCAGACGACGTGGCTCCAGAACCAGTATGCGCCCCTCGCGACGCCAAGGCTGATCGAGCAATGCCAACGGAACTCCCGTTGTTTTGCCTGCTCCCGGCGGCGCCTGAAGCACGAGGTTGGCAGACCGCGCCAAGCTGGCAAGGATATCGTCCATGACCGACGCGATCGGCAGGGCTTCCGGGTAAGCGACGAAAGATTTCATAAGGAATATTGCAATCGATGCGTGTTGTGTCAGCTCGCGCGCTTCAATCCGGCGCGTTGAAGCCGCATCACAAAGCCGATGACCTCCGCGACTGCCTTGTAATGCTCTGGCTTGATTTCCTCATCGAGTTCGACAGACGCGTAAAGCGTGCGGGCGAGTGGAGGATTCTCGATAATCGGAACGTCGTGCTCGGTTGCGACCTCACGTATCCGCAAGGCCATAAAATCGGCCCCCTTGGCAACAACGCGCGGCGCTCCTTCGCTGCCGACATCATATTGCAGTGCCACCGCGAAATGGGTTGGGTTGGTGACGACCACCGATGCTTTTGGCACAGCCGCGAGCATCCGGCGGCGTGCCCGTGTCATCCGCAACTTGCGGATATGGCCCTTGATGTGGGGGTCGCCTTCGGCATTCTTGTACTCGTCCTTCACCTCTGTCTTGGACATCTTGAGAGATTCGTTGACGGTCCATTTCTGGTAGAAATAGTCGATCAGGCCGATTGCGCCCATGACGGCGAGAATCCAGACCATCAGGGAGAGCAGGTTATCGTGCAACACCTGCATCATGCTCAAGGGATCGACGCCGACATAAATCTCGATCCGATCGACATCTGGCTTCAGCAACAGAAGTGCCGCGACAATCACGATCGCCGTCTTCGCGAGGCCGCGCGCGAATTCGATCAGAGAAGATATGGAGAACAACCGCTTGAGCCCGGTCAGCGGATTGAGGATGCTCCAGTTTGGCTTGATCTTCTCGGTCGCCCATAAAAGGCCTGTCTGCGCAACGGTCGAGCCGACCGCAGCCGCGACGAGAATGGCAAGCGGTGCGGCGAGCGAAAGCGCCATGGTCAAGCCCATGGAGCGAAACATATCGATAAATGCCTCTTGGCTGCCGATCTCGATCCGTTGGGGATGCTCAATCAGCCCGCGCATCAACAAATAGCTGGGCCGCATCGACCACGGCAGGACCGTCAACATGACGATTGTCGAGGTTGCCAGAAGGACGACGAGAGAAAGGTCTCGCGAAACACCAACCTGACCGCGACTTCGCGCTTCGCCCTGGCGCTTGGCTGTTGGGTCTTCTGTTTTGGAGTCTTTATCTTCTGCCACGAGACCTCAGGTGGGCGAATGAAGCTTTATCCGTCGCATTATGCGTCGTCATCGTTAAAGGAAAATGAGTGATGTCGTCCTGACCGCGCCAGCCAACGCGCCTGGCTATCTCGACAGGGTTGAGTCATCCGACGGAAAAGGGCGGGTTCAGGAATCAACCCGGAAATGTCTCGGCCCGGTTGAGCGAGGCTTGACAATCTTGTTGATCTATCTATACTCATGTCACCCGAATTAGGAGTGTTGACAAAATGTCAAGCATTTCGAACGTGGCGGCGGGGGCTGGAGTTTCGATTATCACGAATGCAAGTGATAATTCAGCTGCAGGTAAGCCCGGTCAGACGGTTGAACCGGCTGGCTCAGCGTCGTCATCAGTGCCGTTGTTATATTACACCAGCCCGCGAATCTTTGTCGATCCGCAGTACGGCCAGGTGGTGTACGATTTCCGCGATCCGAAGACTGGCGCGACGACCCAACAGGTCCCGTCTCGTCAGGCTATCGACGCGTATAACCGTTCGTCTTTGACAACCCCAACATCTACCCCGGTCGGTACGTCGAACGCTGTTCCGACGGCTTCGACGACGACCACTCAACCGCAACAGAGCTCGTCGTCAGCTGCGCCATCATCATCAGCGCCTGCGGCTCCGAGCGCGCCGGGGACATCGACTGTTGTCTGATCGGACGTATTTGGCACCGCATGGCGGAGCCGCGAGGGCTCCCGAGTTCGACGGCGGCATCTCAATAGCGATTTCCCCCTCTCGCAACGGTGAGCGGGCGTTCTAAGGCTGCCTTGCTTCAGCGGTGTCGTAGACTTAAGGTGTGCCACACTCGCCCGGATGCACATGGCTCGGACTATTGTCTTTCTTACCGGTGACTTCGACGCAAGCGACCTTTGCAGCTTTCTTGCGAAGCGACATGTGGGGTCCATATTCGTCTGGGTCCAGGATCTATCGACTCTGGCGGCAGCGATCGAATCGCATGATATGGCAAGCGCCCGTCTTGTCAGTTTTTGCACGGGCGTGATCGTGCCGACCACAATGCTCGAACGTTTCGGCTGCGGCAGCTACAATATCCACCCAGGTCCACCGACGTTCCCCGGTAGACATCCTGAGTCCTGGGGGGTCTATCTTGAAGCGTCGCGGTTCGGTGCCACCTTGCACCGGATGGTGGCACGCGTCGATGAAGGCGATATCATCGATACCAAATGGTTTGATGTTCCGGCAGGGGCAGGTCAGCGGGTGCTTGCGGAAGCTGCATTCAAGGCGGCGCTTGATCTCTTGATTGCCTGGTATGGACGCCTTGCGGACGAGGATGCGGCTTTGGCACCGAACAGCGAGGTGTGGGAGGGCCGCAAATGGCGCCGTGCCGATCTTGAGGCGATTACTCGATTTGACGCTGATATCAGCAATGTCGAATTTGAACGCCGTCGTCGGGCGTTCGCGGAGCTTCCTGGTTGCACCCTCACTCTCGTCGCACATGGTCGAGAGTTCATTTACACGGTGCCGTCAGACCCGAGCTAACGGGAGGCCGTGTCATTCATGCCCCAGCCAGTGGATTTCAACCGCTCATTGCCTCTCCGGCACTCGTCGGCCTTGATGCCGCGATGATCTTCTCTCGCTCGGCACGTTGCTCGGGTGTCAGATCCAGGCCAAGAAGACCCGCCGCGATATTGCGATTGATCGATATCAGCGTATCGATTTTTTCCTGGTCCGGATTGGCCAGAATTTCCAACGATCTCTTGTCGACAAAGTTGGAAAGATTCAGAAGTCCCTCCCGAATTTCCCGCGGCGATGGGCAATCCGGATCGGATTGTTCGGCCTGAATGATAGTCCACAGCCGCCAATTCAGGCGTACCGCTTCTAGGACCACGTCTCTGGCGCTGCTCTCGACCCGCACCTGGGCCAATTTGCGTGCCGTGGTCGTCAGCCCCCAGGCCAGGGTTTCCTGCGGGCTTGCGGTTTCGAGCGCGAGGGTATGCTGTTTTGCGTATCCAACGGTGCTCATTTCATTCCTACCTTCATGACTTTACTTGGCGCTGAGTAGAGTTTCTGGTCCACGACGGGTGAACGGCTCGAGCTTCGTAGAGGCGTCACTGTCACGGGCGATCTTGTTTCGCCGTTCATGACAGCGCCCAGGGCGGCAACGACGCGGATGATGTCATCCTCTGTCATTCCAACGAAGAGAGGCAGGGACAAGGTGCGAGTGTAATAGGTTTCCGCGCCCGGGAGGACAAGCGTACCGTAGCGTTTGCGATAATACGGCTGCTGATGGACGGGGATGTAATGAACCATCGTTCCAATGCCCGCCTCGCGAAGCTGCATCATAAAGCTGCCACGGTCGAGTCCAAGACGTTGAAAATCGATCAGTACAGGGAACAAATGCCACGCAGCAGTGCAGTTCTGCTTGTGCGGGATCGATGATAGGAGTTCGCGGAGCGGGGATAGTCGCGCGCGGTATATTTCTACCAGCTTCCGGCGCGCGGTGACGAAACTGTCAAGCCGGGCCAACTGGTTGAGCGCGAGCGCAGCGTGAATATCGGATAGTCTATAATTCCAGCCGAGTTCGCCCATCTCATAATACCAGGGATTGGCCGAACCTTGTCGATCGAACGCGCGCTCCTCATCCTCGAAACGGGCCGGGTCCCGAGTCATCCCGTGACTGCGGAGGTCACGCATGCGTTGGGCCAGCGCCGCATCATTGGTAACAACGGCACCACCTTCGCCAGCCGCGATCACCTTGACCGGATGGAAAGAGAATACCGTCATCTGCGCGAACTGGCCTGAGCCAATCGGCCGCGTGGTCCCTCGACCGTCCTGATACGCGGAACCGAGTGCGTGACAGGCATCCTCGATGACGGTAGCGCCGCGACCGCGCGCAATTGCAGCGATCGTCTCCAGATCAGGGCACTGCCCAGCCAAATCGACAACCATAACGGCCTTGACCCGACGGCCTGCGGCCTCGACACGGCTCCACGCTTCCGTAATATGCGACGACTCCATCAGCCCCGTATCGCCACTGACATCGGCGAACACGACCTCGGCACCGGTCATGCGAACCGCGTTGGCCGTCGCAAGAAAGGTGATCGATGGCACGATCGCCGTATCGCCGGGACCGAGCCCGGCGGCGAGACAGGCCAGGTGCAGCGCCGACGTACCACTCGAGCACGCGACGGCGTGTCGGGCGTCGACGCGCTCTGCCAGTGCGCCCTCAAGGGCTTCAACCTTTGGCCCCGTGGTCAGCCAATCACCACGCAGCGCTTCGGCGACAGCGGCGATATCAGTCTCGTCAATCTGCTGACGGCCATAGGGTAGGAAGGGCCGGGACATCACGTATGTGCCGCCAAATAGGTGCAGAGTTCGTCGCCGACAAGCCATTCCGTGTTGTTGTCGGAGGTATAGGAAAATCCGTCCGCTACTGGCTTCGCACCGGTTTCGGTATAGTTGTCCCGCTGCCAGAAACTGAATGCCGGTTCAATGATGTAGCGGTCTTCCATTTCCAGCGTGTGTCGGGAATCATCTTCGGTGACCATCATTTCGTGGAGCTTTTCGCCTGGCCGGATCCCTACTACCCGGAGCGGCAGGAGCGGGGCCAGGCAATGGGCAATATCGGTAATCTTCGTGCTCGGAATCTTCGGCACGAAGATCTCGCCGCCATGCATCATCTCCACAGCCGAGGCGACAAAATCCGCACCCTGCTGCAAGGTGATCCAGAACCGGGTCATGCGCATGTCCGTTATCGGGAGATGATCTGCTCCCTGGGCGATCAGCTTGCGGAAGAAGGGAACCACGCTGCCACGTGAGCCGACGACATTGCCATAGCGGACCAGCGCGAAACGCGTACCAACCGAGCCAGAGAGATTGTTCGCCGCCACAAAGATCTTGTCCGATGCCAGCTTGGAAGCACCGTAAAGATTGATCGGATTTGCGGCTTTGTCCGTCGAGAGCGCCAATACTCGGGAGACGCCATTCTGCAGCGCCGCCTGGACGACGTTCTCCGCGCCATTGACGTTGGTGCGAATGCACTCGAACGGATTGTACTCGGCAGCCGGGACATGCTTGAGCGCGGCGGCGTGGACGACGACGTCGACTTCGCGCATCGCGAGCGCGAGTCTGGCGCCATCGCGGACGTCGCCGATGAAGAAGCGAAGCACGCCACGAGGATCGATGAGCTCCTGCTGCATCTCGTATTGTTTAAACTCGTCACGCGAGTAGATGACAATGCGGCGAGCGGTAGAGCGCTCCAACAAATTCTTCACAAAGCTGCGCCCGAAGGAGCCACTGCCGCCTGTGATCAGGATTGTTTTGCCATCGAAGGCGCTAAAAGGATCTGGCAATGCCGCTCCATGGGGCTCGGGTCGGATAGCGGCCTCGCCGCGCACGACCGGGCGGGGCGACGTGCGGTATCGCGGCAGGGGTGTGATGTCCAAGTCTCTAGGGTTCATGATCAGACTATCATGCACGAATAGCGGTTAAACAATCCCTGCCAATCCGCTTGTTGGGAAACAATTGATCATCACTGAATGTAATTCAATAGCGACAGATTCAGCGTCGAAGCCGTGACCTTGTAGGTCGCCTGTAATTGCGCCTGCAGCGCGCTCAACTCTTCGGCGATCGTAGCCGAGTCGATCGCCGTGATGCTCGTCGACTGTGTCGTCAATGTCGCCAGAGTCTGGGTGTGGACCGCATTCGCGTTGGTGACTTGACCTTGCGTATTTGTAACCTGTGCGAGCAACCCGCTGGAGCCGGAAAATCCTGTGACGGCACTGTTCGTGGTTGATCCATTGATGGCGTCGCTTACCAGATTGGTGGCGTTGGAGAGGTAGCTTTTTACCTGGGTTGACGTGAGGCCACTCGAGGTTGCCGCTTGCGCATTCTGGAGGGAATAGATCAGGGACTGGATGGTCGGATCGTTCGAACTGATGCCATAGCTGATGGCGGGCTCGTTTTGCGCGATCACCGCAGTCTGCTGTGCGTAAGGAGAGCCGATTGGTGTACCGAAGCCAGGCGCGGCTGCATCGTAAGCGGGTAGGGCGGAGACAGCACTGCCGCCCGAGGTGTAGGCATTTGTAAACGTCGAACCGACCAGATCGATATGGGTTGCGTCGATCACGTTGACTGTCCAGGTGCCGTTCGCCTCTGTCGTGCCATTCACGCCGGTTACGGCGATCTGCTGTCCCGTGGTCAGGCCTGCGGTCGAGCCGACGGCAAGTCTGATAAGACCACTGCCATTATTGGCGGCACCCGAAACCGCAGTCGGTATCGGCGTGATGGGCGGGGTGGATGCGGCCACGGCGCTGCCGCCCGACGTATAGGCATTGCTGAAAGCCGAGCCGACGAGATCGACATGGGTCGCATCGATGACGTTCACCGTCCAGGTGCCGTTCGCCTCGGTGGTGCCGTTGACACCCGAAACCGTGATCTGTTGGCCCGACGTCAGGCCTGCCGTCGAGGCGAGGGCCAGTCTGACCAGTCCGCTCCCGTTATTGGCGGCGCCGGAAACGGTGATGGGCGTATTCAACGGCGTGAGTGTGTTGAGGTTGGCCACGGGGGCTGTGGTATAGCGCGAGCCCGAAAAGATGTAGCGATCGCCGACCTGGGTATTGAGGGTCGCGTTGATGTCCGTTAGCAGCCCCTTGACCGTCGCCGCTAGTGTCGCGATCGAACTCGGGCTGTTGGTCTGGGTGCTGCCCAGAACTTTTTGCAACGTGGTCGCGTCGCTCTGAAGGTGCGCAATGGTCGCGTCATAGGCCGTAAGATAGGTCTGAATGGTTGTATTATTGGCGACGTAACCCTGCTCGGTCTTTTGGCTCGCCTGCAGGTTCAACAGTGTCGAGGCGCTGCCGCCGTAGTCGGCAACGGACTGCCCGACTTGTCCCGTCGTCAATTGCTCGGACAGCTTGTTGAGCTGGCTCTGGCTGGCGGACATCAACGATTGCGTCCGCAAGAGGGTGCTGGTGGCCGTGACTGCATCGCTCATGGTGCTAGTCCTTTATCAGACAGCTGCGAACAGCGTTTGCTGCAGCTTATCGACCGCGCCGATGATCTTGGCCGCAGCGTTGTAAGAGTTCTGCAAAACCACCAGGAGCGATAGCTGCTGGTCGAGGTTGACGCCCGATTGCGCCTGATAGCTGGTCTGAGCGGTCGAAAGATTAGTGCCTGCCGTGGTTGCCGCAGTGTGTGCCGCTGACGACCGAGACGATTGGTCTGCCGCGATGATCGTCGCGATTTGGCTCAGTGTGCCGGTCGTCGCGTTGAGGTTGGTGGTGCCACCACCGAACGTGAGGCTTTGTCCCAGCACTGCTGTCACGGCCGGAGCGGCTGATTGCTTTATCGTCTGAATCGCGGCGTTCGGCGATACGATCGAGGTCAATGCGGGATTGACCACAAAATTGTTGGCGTCGTTCGGTGACGTCGGGGTTGCCGTATTGATGACGAACAGATTGCTCGCAAGCTCGTTGGTATTAGTCGGGCTTGCATTGTTATAGGCTGCCTGGAACGTGGTTGGCGCTCCCGGTGGTGCAACGTAGAAGAGATCGACAAAGGCATTAAGCTGCTGCTGCAACTTCGCCAATGGCGCCATTGATGGATCGGTCGACTGGATCGCGCTTGTGTCCGCGCGAAGGATGTTTAGTTGTGCGCCGATTTCGCCGCCGCTGAAGCTGCCGTTGATCGCGGTATTGTTTGGATCCGTTGTCAGATAGAGAACGCCAGAGGTCGGTTCGCCGGCAATTGAGGTTTGGCCAGGCGCGCTGGTCGACGGATCGAAGCCGAATTGGCTGGCGGTCTGGTCCAGCAGGGTTACCCCATCAGGCGTATAAAGATATGTGGTGCCGTCATTATTCTGCTGCTGGCGGATCGGTGCCAGCTTGGCGACCTGAGCGATTAACTGATCGCGCTGGTTTTCTTCATCGACCGAAGAGCCTCCAGCCGCTCGGGTTGATACGATCTGGTTGTTGAGTGTCTGAAGCTGGGTAAGCGCACTATTAAGCGTCTTGACGTCGCCTGTTACCCCAGACTGCGTCTGGGATCGCAGGCTCGTGATGCCGCTGGTGAGGGTCTGAACCTGTTGCACCAAATTCTGTGCCGCGCTCAAGACCTGACTCTGTGCTGTCTGGTTCTCCGGCTGGCTCTGGAATGCCTGGAACGCGTTGGCCAATTGGGTGACCGCCGTCGAGAGCACCGGGCTTGTCGTGTTCGAACCACTGAGCGCGTCGAGCTGTGCGTAGAATTGATTGACGTAGGCGGCGTTTCCCGAGGCGGTGGTCTGGCTGAGAACTTCGTTGTGCAAGGTCTGGTTGACCGCGCGCGTGACGGTGACCTTCGTGAATCCCTGCGCCTGGGGGTCCGGATTTGAGGTCGTGGCATTGAGTTGCGTGAAATTCGAGTTCTGCGAATTTCCAACATTTTCCGCGACCACGCCAAGCAGTTGCTGGGTGGTGAAAAGCGCCGATTCGGCGGCGGAAAATGGGTTGATCGTCGTCATTTGCTAGCCTTTGCGTCAATCCGCCGGCGGCTCTTAGGCAACGATTTGCAAGAGGGAGGTCAGAAGCTGATTAGTCGTCGAGACGACCTTGGTATTGGCGGTGTAAGCCTCCTGCGCGACGATCAGGTTGGTGAATTGGCTTGCGATATCGACGTTCGACTGCTCGATTGCGGATGGCGAGATGGTGCCCGCGCCATTCTGCCCGGGGACACCAACCTGAGCCTGTCCGCTGGTGGAGGTCTGTTGATAGGTTTCGCCCGAAAGCGCCTGGAGGTTCTGCGCGGCATTGAACTGCGCCAGGGGGACCTGGAAATATTTCAGCGACTGGCCATTGCTGTAGTTGACCGACACGAAGCCGTTATTGTCGATGCTGACGTTTGAGAACGTACCCTGTGCCGCGCCATCCTGGGTCAAGGATTGCACGGAGACGCTGGTGCCGGAATACTGGGTCAAGCCGGCGCTGCCGCCGTAGGTGCCAAGGTTCAGCGCGATATTTTGGGTAACGCCGGTAGCGCTCTTGAAGGGGATGGTCGCCGTGGCAGCCCCGCCGCTTGCTGCAGTTGGGATGGTCATCGCCCCCGTGACAGATTCCGGTGGTATGGCAATGTTGCTCGTATCCGTCACACTGTAGAGCGTGCCCGCCGGGACGGTCTGGCCGGAAATTGTGTTGGTGCCGTCGCTGAATTTCAGCAAAAGCTGATAGGAGCCGGTCTGGCCCTGAACGCCGGCTGCCGAAACATTTGCCGTCCACTGATTTGGAATCACGACCGGCGGTGAGGCGCCGTTGTTGGCGGGCGCGAAGGTCACGCTTAACGTATGGGCAACGCCCAGTGCGTCGTAGACATTGATGGTCGTCGGCGAGAACGTGCTGTTAACCGCCGCGCCTGCGGGGAGGTTTGCCGCGAGTTTCACGTTTGCCGTGGCGACCGGTGAATTGATCAACTGTGAGACCTGGATCGGCACAAGCGACGAAGTATTGGCGACGTTGGTCTGCGGGTTCACGGCATAGCCCTGCAGGTAATACCCCGCGCCGTTCACTAGGTAGTCATTTTGATCGAGCTGGAAGTCACCCCGCCGGGTGTAATAGGTCGACGTCGTATTGGGGCCGGTGGTTATGCCGCTGGAGGTCGGCGCCGCCACGGCAAAGAAGCCCGCATTTGAAATCGCGAGATTGGTCGCCGTCTGGCTCGACGCCAGCGTTCCGGCAATGTTGTTCTGATAGACCGGAGTGGCAATGACGCCACCCGGCGCATTGAAATTCTGACTCGAGTTGGTGACGATTTCCTGGAACGAAGTCCCGATGCCCTTGTAACCGATCGTCTGCGAGTTCGCGACATTTTGCGAAATATTGCTGATCGCCGCCTGTTGCGCGGTAAGACCGGCGTCGGCGGTGGTAAGGGCTCCGAATAGACTCATCTCAACCTCCTGAGGGCTCTGTGCCAAAGCGTTCGTCGCAAAGCGCGTTCCAGGAAATTATCTTTTATAATCAGAGCTTGATTGCGCGAACCGGCAGACGTTCCTGTCGGGTTCGGCAAAAAATGCCGGGTCGTCCTTGCCCATCACGATAGGCTCTGGCGAACCGCTGTTGTAGTGTCGCCTGCCAAGCTGGTGCCAATCCCTGCGCGGTTGATGATACTTCCACCGGACGGCGCCTGGGGTATAGTGGGGTCGAGTGTGTCGTCGAGGAGTCCTGATGCCCCTGTCCATTCCGCTTCCGGCTGGAGCCAAAATCATCATCAATGGCGCCGTTATCGAGAACAGCGGTTCGGCGAATATCACGCTGACGGTTCACAACAAGGCGAACATTCTGCGGGACAAGGATGTCGTAACGCCGTCAGAGGCTGATACCCCGGCCAAAGAGATCTATCACGCAGTCCAGAACGCCTATCTTTTCGAATCCAATCGCGATGAATGGCTCGGCCTCTCGGCGACCTTGATGATACAGTTCGAGCTGGCCCAGCCTGATTCCGGTCCGGTTATCGAGCATATTCGAGAACTGATTCGCGACGACAAGCTGTACAACGCCTTGCGTGCCTGCCGGCGCCTGATTTCCTTCGAGTCGGGACGACTGGCAGAGGCTCAGTCTTCGGCGCCCAAGATCGAACCTATCCAGCGACCGGGTGAGGCCGATAAAAAGCAAGAACTCGCGGCGATCAAGGACAAGATCGCCGAGTTGGAAAAGCGGATCGCCGCGATTGATGAGACCTGAACTTTTTTTCACCTCAGCGATGTGAAGGATGGGCGTACCGTTGTCCCGTGATGCCGTGTCGATTCGTGTCGAACAGGAACCAAGTGCCGCTGAGGTCGCCTATATTGAGCGCGGGCTTTATGTATTTGAGGAAGGCCGCCTCGGTTCGCCGGAACATAGCCATTTCGCGGTATTTCTGCGTGATCAGGCCGGCCACGTCCAGGGTGGCGTCGACGGCCATATCATGTGGCGGCGCCTTTTTATCAAAACGCTTTGGCTGCCGGAATCCCTGCGGGGCCGTGGCCTGGGCACACGTCTGATGGCTGCCACGGAAGCCGAGGCCCGGTCGCGCGGGTGCCTTGGGATGTGGTTGACCGCGTTGGGTGACCATCCCCGACATTTCTATCTTCGTCTCGGATTTGTGACGATCGGCGAGCTCCACGACTACGTGGGTGGTCAATCGCTTTACACGCTCGAAAAAACGCTCAACTGAGGTCGCTCAGCGCCAATTGGCCCATAGGATCCAGCCGATTGTCGTCACTGCAGTGCCATACCAAACAACCCGGAAAATGCGCCGGGTCAGCGGAAGTTTGTTGTCATTGGCGGGTTTGACCCGCCGCACACGCGCAGTCGACGGAAATGCGACGACCGTTTGGTCGTCTTCAGTTCCGTCGTTCCGCGCGTACCCGTTCACCGAAGCCTTCAATCAGCGTGCCGCAACCGGTACGTAGGAGCGCGACGGGCTGCCGGTATAGAGCTGGCGAGGGCGGCCGATCTTTTGCTCCGGATCGCCGATCATTTCGTTCCACTGCGAAATCCAGCCCACGGTGCGCGCCACGGCGAAAAGTACCGTGAACATCGAAACCGGGAAGCCCATCGCCTTAAGAATGATGCCGGAATAGAAATCGACGTTCGGATACAGCTTCTTCTCGATGAAGTAATCATCTTCAAGCGCGATCCGCTCAAGCTCCATGGCCAATTCCAGGAGATCATCCTGGATACCGAGCTGGTTGAGCACTTCGTAGCAGGTTTCGCGCATGATCTTCGCGCGGGGATCGAAATTCTTATAGACGCGATGGCCAAAGCCCATGAGCCGGAAGGAGTCGTTCTTGTCCTTGGCGCGCGCGACGAACTCGGGGATACGGCTCTTGTGGCCGATCTCGCCCAGCATCTTAAGCACCGCTTCGTTGGCGCCACCATGCGCTGGTCCCCAGAGGCAGGCGATACCGGCGGCGATACAGGCAAAGGGATTTGCTCCTGAAGAGCCCGCCAAACGGACCGTCGAGGTCGAGGCGTTCTGCTCATGATCGGCATGGAGGATCATGATCCGATCCATCGCTTTGGACAGAACCGGGCTGCACTCATATGGCTCGCACGGGACGCTGAAGCACATATGGAGGAAATTTTCGGCAAAACCGAGGCGGTTCTGCGGGTACACGAAGGGCTGGCCGATCGCATATTTGTAGGCCATCGCGGCGATGGTGGGCATCTTGGCGATCAGGCGATGCGATGCGACCATGCGCTGATGCGGATCATGGATGTCGGTTGAGTCATGATAAAAGGCAGAAAGTGCGCCCACGACACCGCAGCAGATCGCCATCGGATGCGCGTCGCGACGGAAGCCGCGGAAGAATGCAGCCAATTGCTCATGCAGCATGGTGTGGCGGGTGATCGCGCTCTCGAACTTTGCCTTCTCCGCCGCATTCGGCAGATTGCCGTTCAGCAGCAGGTAAGAGGTTTCGAGAAAATCGCTATGGACGGCCAATTCCTCGATCGGATAGCCGCGATAAAGCAGGACCCCGGCATCGCCATCGATATACGTGATGGCGGATTCACAAGACCCGGTCGAAGTAAACCCAGGGTCGTAGGTGAACATATCAACAGCGCCGTAAAGCTTCCGGATATCGATCACCTTTGGCCCGACACTGCCATTCAAGACGGGGAAGACGACCTGCTTGCCTGACTGATTGTCGGTAAGGGTAACCGTCTCTGGCTTAGCGGCGGCGGTATTGCTCATAGGTACAGTCCTTTCGGGCGGGTGATCTTGATGCACTGCTATAACTTTATGCTGCTCCGCACACCAGATCAATCATGGCTCAAAGTCAAATGGTTTAGGGTCCGATCTTCAGTCCTCATGGCTTCAGATCGGCGCGGCGAGATCCGCGATTCTGGCAAGCGTCTCCTCGCGCCCGAGAACAGTCATGACATCGAAGATCCCCGGCGACATGGTGCTGCCGCTGAGTGCGATCCGAAGCGGCTGGGCCAGCGAGCCGAATTTCAAGCCTGCCTGCTCGGCGTGGCCCCGCAATGCCGATTCCAGCACATCGGCGGCCCAGATTTCCTGAGCTGCGATCACGGGCAGCAATGTCGCCAGCAGGGATCGTGCTTCGGGGGTCGCCACTGCCTGCGCCTTGGCATCGAGTGTGAGGGGTCGAGCGGCAACATAGAACCGCGCATTTTCCGCCAATTCCTTGACCGTTTTCGCCCGCGCCTTGAGCCCGTCCATACCCTGATGCAAGCAGGCGAGGCCGGTCTGGGAGATGGGGTGATCGGCTCCCAGGATTTCGGCAACCAACCCGACCAGTCGGGTGTTTTCGGCCTGACGCAGGTAGTGGCCGTTAAGATTGTCGAGCTTGGCGAAGTCGAAACGGGCCGGCGAGCGACCAATACCATCAAGATCAAACCAGGCGATCGCCTCCTCGGTCGAGATGACCTCGGCATCGCCATGGCCCCAGCCAAGGCGCAACAGGTAATTGCGCAGCGCCTCGGGAAGATAACCCATCTCACGATAGGCTTCGATCCCCAACGCGCCGTGACGCTTGGAGAGCTTGGCGCCGTCGGCGCCGTGGATCAGCGGGATATGGCTGAAATGGGGAACATCCCAGCCATTGGCACGATAGATCGCGGCCTGCCGGAAGGTGTTCGTCAGGTGGTCATCGCCGCGGATGACGTGACTGATCGCCATATCGTGGTCGTCGACGACGACAGAAAGCATGTAGGTCGGACTGCCATCGGCACGAAGAAGCACCAGGTCGTCGAGTTGATCATTGCTGACCGTGACAGGCCCTTGAACGCCGTCCTCGATCGTCGTGCTGCCGTCGCGTGGCGCCTTCAGGCGAATCACGGGGGCAACGTCGGCGGGGGCGTCCGCTGGATCACGGTCCCGCCATGTTCCGTCGTAGCGCATCGGCTTGCCCTCGGCCTTCTGGCGCGCCCGCATATCCTCTAGTTCGGTCGGGCTGCAGTAGCAGCGATAGGCAGTACCCGCCGCGAGCATTTCGGCCGCGACGGCGGCGTGACGCGCCATCTGCTCGGATTGCATGACGATCTCGCCATCCCATTCAAGACCGAGCCATTTGATACCCTCGATGATTGCGTCGATCGCCGGCTTGGTCGACCGCTGTTTGTCGGTGTCTTCGATCCGGAGACGGAAGGTGCCGCCGTGATGGCGGGCGAACAGCCAGTTGAACAGCGCGGTTCTGGCACCGCCGATATGGAGAAAGCCGGTGGGTGAGGGAGCGAAGCGAACGGTGACGGTCATGGGTCCAACAATCAGGGGATCGGAGCAAGGTTGGACCATAGCAACCTGAAGCGCCCCTTGCCATAAAGCTTCGTTGCCCATTGCCGCAGGACGCCAATGCGCGCAATGTTCGTCCCCGTGTTTGCCGCTGACTCTGCCGCTCGCCGGACCTCCTGGATTATTGAGACCGCGCTTCGTTTCGAACGGAGGCTGGCAAGCGTTGCGCGCGCCCTGTATGCGGAACGTCAGCGTTGGGTCCTGTGGCTGCCGGTGATTGAGGCTTGCGGCATCGGTGCCTATTTTTCCCGGACCGCTGAACCATCGTGGTGGCCGGGCATTGTTGCCTTGGGGGGCGGAGCCCTTGGCTGGACCCTGTTATCGCGCGACAGATCAGCGATTGGTTGGCGTCGACTGATTGCCATGTTGAGCCTCATCTTGGCGATCGCGAGTGCTGGATGGCTGTGCGCGCAGTGGCAGACCGCTCGGGTTGCCGGGCCGTTGCTGACCCAGCCGACACCCCCGCTTCGGATTGAGGGCAAGGTCGGGGACATCTCGATCCTGCCGCAAGGCTGCAGGATCGAACTTGTCGCTCCGGTGATCGAGGCAATATCTCCTGTTGAGACGCCAAAACGACTTCGCTTGAAGACCAAGACGTGTCCTGGCGCGATTGGGTCAATTGTGCGCGGGCGCGCCCTTATGTTTCCGGAACCCTCCCCAATGTTTCCGGGTGGCTATGATTTCCAGCGACAGACCTTCTTCCAAGGCGTTGGTGGCACAGGCTTCGTTCTTGGCTCGCTGTACGAGATAGCGCCGCCTGTCGCACAGGGCGGTGATCTCGTCCTGGATTTGCGCCACAGCATGACCGCTCGGATCATGGCGACATTGCCAGGGGCGAAGGGCGGAATAGCGGCAGCGCTGATTACCGGCGAAAAGGCCGGGATTCCCCCAGATGTTGCGCAGGAATTCCGCGACTCCGGGCTTGCCCATATGCTGGTCATCGCCGGCTTGCATATGAGCCTGGTTGCCGGATTCGTGTTCTTCATCACGCGCGCCGTGCTGGCCCTGGTCCCATGGTTGGCGTTGCGGTTTCCGATCAAGAAGGCAGCAGCCGTTGCCTCGCTTGCGGCCGCGACCGCATATCTCGTGATCTCTGGCGGTGCCGTGCCGACGGAACGCGCGTTCATGATGTGCTGCCTTGGTATTCTCGCGATCCTATTTGATCGGGCCGTGTTCTCGATGCGCGGGCTGGCTCTTGCCGCCGTGTTCATCCTGACCGACAATCCCGTGGCCTTGATGGGCGTGAGTTTCCAGATGTCCTTCGCTGCGGTGGTCGCGTTGATTGCATTTTATGAGAGCTTTGCAATCCACCTATCGCGACTCCGCGCTGGGAGCGGGGTAGTTCGTCGTTTTGCCTTCGATTTGCTCGGGATAGCACTGACGACGTTGATCGCGACGATCGGCACGATTCCTTTCACGATCTATCATTTTGGGCGTTTTGCGCTGTACTCGGTCCTTGCAAATGTGATCGCCGTGCCTCTTGCCGGGATTTGGATTTTGCCCTGGGCGTTTTCCGCATGCCTGCTCATGCCCTTCCATCTTGAGGCACTCGCGCTGGTGCCCATGGGCTGGGGGATAGGGATTGTAGAGACCGTCGCCGGCTGGACCGCTGGCTTGCCAAAAGATGTTGTCATCCTGCCGGCGATGCCTGATTTCGCGCTGCTGGCGATTTCGCTGGGTGGGTTATGGTTCTGCCTCTGGCGAGGAGAATGGCGGTCATGGGGGGTGGTCCCGATTATTGCCGGGTTCCTGGCGATCCCGTTGGTTCGCCCACCAGATATTTTCGTCGCCCCTGATGGTCGCCTCGTTGCCGTGCGTGGCAATGATGGTCGGCTCTATCTGTCGTCGAGCCGACGCGAGCGCATGACGGCGGAGAGTTGGGAAACCGCAGCGGGTGTCGACCAGACGCCAGAGTTGCCGGAAACCGGTATTGTGGCGTCACGCCAGGGCAATTGGACCTGCACTCCGAACCGATGTACCTGGGGCTCGGGCTCGAACCTGGTCGTGATCGTTCGCAGTCGCCTCAACGAGAATATAATTTGCCCCAAGGGCCGGCTGGTCATCGCCCTATATGCGCTTCCCGATCGGTGCCGGATGGGGAAAAACGTCATCGATCCGACATTAGAAGCCGCTTCGGGGGCGCAAACCGTCTGGCTTGGCGACCCGTTGCGGGTCCGGGGCACGGGGATCGAGCGTGGCACCCGACCCTGGATACCCGTTAGTAACGACGCATCAAACCGACGAGACGACCCTGCACCTTGACCCGGTCCGGACCGAATATGCGTGTCTCATAGGCGATGTTGGCGGGCTCAAGGGCGATGGACGCTCCTTTCCGGCGCAGGCGCTTCAGGGTGACTTCCATTTCGTCGACCAGAGCCACGACGATTGTGCCGTTTTCAGCCGTGTCGCAGCGTTGGATGATAACCGTGTCACCATCCTGGATGCCCGCCTCGACCATGCTGTCTCCGGCGACTTCGAGGGCGTAATGTTCGCCAGCCTTGGCAAGCAATCCGGCTGGAACGTCGACGCTCGCGCTTGAGTCGCGAAAGGCCTCAATCGGCGTGCCGGCCGCGATGCGGCCCCAGAGTGGCAATTCCACAGCCTTGGCTTCTCCCCCCAGTGTCGCGGTCGGGAGGGCATTGCCGAAATCGCCGCGGATCACATTGGGCGCAAACCCCGAGCCGGGCTTGGCACCAACCTTGGAGGCCGACGCAACGCTAGCCTTGCCGGGCAGATGCAAGACTTCCAGCGCCCTGGCGCGATGAGCCAGGCGCCGAATGAAACCGCGCTCTTCAAGCGCCGTGATCAGTCGGTGAATGCCTGATTTTGATTTTAGATCAAGAGCCTCCTTCATCTCGTCGAATGACGGCGAGATGCCGGTATCGGTCAGTCGCTGATCGATAAACAGGAGAAGTTCGTGTTGCTTTTTGGTTAGCATGAGAGGGAGCGCTCCGCGCAAGAACAAAGCAAAAACATAAAATGATGTTCTAGTTTAGTTCACGCGTCCGGTCAAGGCGGTAGCACAATTTATCAATGCAAAAAATGAGGCAGATATGAAACCGAGAATGCGCGTCAAAATGTTTCCAGGCGCATGATCCTCACGGGACTGCCAGCGGGTAACGCGGGGTCATGCGGTGCACGAAGAATAAGGCAATCCGCGTCGGCCAAGGCACGCGAGAGCGAAGAGTCCTGTGAGGCCAAGGGAACCACCCGCGCTACGCCATCGGAATCAACGGTCCGGGTCGCGCGAATATAATCATGGCGGACGCTGTTCGCAGGAAGGTCCCGATCGGTAAGAGCCGTCTCGGTTTCGTCCGTGACGTTCGACATGCCGCATAGGCGGGCGATCGCTGGACGAAGGAAGATCAACCCGGTCATCATGGCAGAGACGGGATTGCCGGGAAGACCAAGGATCGGCAGGTCGCCAATCGCCCCGAAGAGCAGCGGTTTGCCCGGGCGCATCGCGATCTTCCAGAAATCGAGTTGAGTGCCGGGCTGACCAACCACTATCCTGACAAGGTCATGGTCACCCGCCGACGCGCCTCCGATCGTGACGAGCAGGTCGCAGCCGCGGGCGCTCGCGAAGGCACTGCGAATGGCATCCGCATCGTCGCCCACGATCGGCAGCATCATGGGCTCGCCGCCTGCTGCTCGCACAAGTGCGGCGAGGGCCGGACCGTTCGCGCCGATGATCTGATCGTGGCCGACGGGCTCCCCAGGAAGTACCACCTCGTCGCCGGTGCCGAGAATGGCGACACGAGGACGACGGTGAACCGGTATCCAAGGATGATTCAGCGCTCCGGCAAGCCCTATATCGCGCGCAGAAAGTCTTCTGCCTCGCTTCAATCCAAGATCACCAGCCGTGAAATCGATCCCGGTGGCTCGGATATTGGTTCCTGACGGTGCCGTTTCCCGGATCGTAACGTGATCGTCCTCGACCGTCGTGTTTTCCTGGACAACGACGGTATCTGCCCCAGCCGGGATCGGCGCGCCGGTAAAAATCCGGACCGTTTCAGCGACCCCGACCGAGCCGGTAAAACCGGCTCCAGCCTGGCTTCGTCCGACACAGTGCAGTCGGATTGGCACGTCTGCGATGTCTAGGGAACGTAGCGCGTAGCCATCCATTGCCGAGACGGCGAAGGGCGGCTGGGTGCGTCGCGCCATGAGATCATTCGCCAGCACGCGTCCCCAGGCTTGGTCAAGCGCAACGGTCTCCGTCGCAACGGGTCGCAGCGCGGCGAGAATTCGCTGCCTTGCCTCGGCCACGGAAATCATGGTGATGCGTCCCAGCGACCCGATTTGCCGCCGGATTTATGAAGGAGACGGATCGCCGTGATCGTCATGCCGCGATCGACCGCCTTGCACATGTCATAGATTGTCAGGGCCGCGATCGAAACCGCTGTCAGGGCTTCCATCTCGACACCCGTCCGACCGGTCAGTCGGGCGGTTGCTTCGATCGTTACCGCAGGCGGATCTGCGTCGAAGCAGAATTCGAGCGCGACCGAGGAGAGGGCGAGTGGATGGCACAGCGGGATAAGCGTGGCCGTCTGCTTGGCGGCCATGATGCCGGCTAACCGAGCTGTCGCGATGACGTCACCCTTTGTGACGGCGTTGGCCTCGATCAAGGCGAGCGTCGTCGCGAGCATCTGGACCGTGCCTGTCGCAATGGCGACGCGCTCACTCTCGGCTTTCGCGCCGATATCGACCATGGCGGCGCGGCCGGCTTCGTCGGTATGGGAAAGCCGGGTCACGCGGCCCCGAACAGCAACGTCTTTGTCGCCGCTTCGATGTCGGGCTGGCGCAACAGCGACTCACCCACGAGGAAACTCCGGGCACCCGCACCTGCCATGCGCACCAGATCGTTATGGCTCTTGAGGCCACTTTCGCAAACGAGAACGCGGTCAGCGGGGACGTCCCGAGACAGGGCGATCGTCGTACCAAGATCAGTTACCAGCGTTTTCAGATTGCGGTTGTTGATGCCAAGCAGCGGGCTCTTCAGCCGAAGCCCTCTCTCAAGTTCCGCACCGTCATGGATCTCGATCAGCACGTCGAGGCCATATTCGATTGCCGTGGCTTCGATCTCAGCGGCTTCGACGTCGTCGAGTGCCGCCATGATGATCAGAATGCAGTCCGCCCCGATGGCCCGGGCTTCGATGACCTGATAGGGATCGACCATAAAATCCTTGCGCAAGGTGGGCAGCGAGCATGCTGCTCGCGCGGCCTGCAGATGGGCCACGGTGCCCTGAAAATAGGGCTCGTCGGTAAGCACGGAAAGGCAGGCGGCCCCTGCTCTTTGGTAGGCTTGCGCAATCGCAGGCGGGTCAAAGACAGGACGGATCATGCCGCCACTGGGTGAGGCCCGCTTGATCTCGGCAATCAGTGCGAAGGTTCCGGCCTGATGTTTCTGGCGCAGCGCCGCTGCGAAGCCTCGGGCAGGCGGCGCCGCGCGCGTGGCGGCAATGACGCTGTTAATGGGGACAGCGATCTTGGATGCGGCGACATCCATCCGCTTGCGACCACAAATTTCTGCCAGAATATCGGTCATGGGGCCTCATTGGTGATCGCGATCAGCCGATTGAGCACCTGTGTCGTCCGACCGCTGTCGATTGCTTCTGCAGCAAGGGTGATGCCTGCGGCAAGGCTCGACACTGTGCCGGCAACTTTCAGTGCGGCCCCGGAATTCAACAGGACGATATCGCGGATCGGTCCGGTTGTCCCGGCGAACAGATCTCGCATCACCAGGGCATTTTCCTGGGCGTCCCCGCCAGCGAGGTCATCCGCGGTTACCCGCGCCAAGCCAAGGTCCTGGGCGTCCAGTGTGAAACTCTCCACGCGGTCGCCATCAACCGTCGCCACCTGATTGATCCCGGTCGTGGTCAACTCGTCCATGCCGTCGCCATGGACTACCCAGGCGGACTCCGATCCCAGACGCTGAAGAACCTCGGCTATCGGGCGAACCCATTGCGGTGCATAGACGCCCATGAGTTGGCGTTTGACGCCCGCTGGATTGGATAGGGGGCCGAGAAGGTTGAAGATTGTGCGCGTCGCCAGTTCGACCCGGACACCAGCCACGTGGCGGGTGGCGGCGTGATGCAAGGGTGCCATCATGAAGCCGAGACCAACCTCTCGGATCGCCTGCCCGACCAACTCCGGGCCTGCATCAATGTTGACGCCAAGTGCCGTCAGCACGTCGGCCGAGCCCGATCGAGAGCTGAGCTTGCGGTTGCCGTGCTTGGCGACAGGCACGCCACATGCCGCGACAACGAAGGCCGAGGCGGTCGAAATGTTGAAGCTTCCCGAGGCGTCGCCACCGGTGCCACAGGTGTCGATCGCCCCTTGTGGAGCAATAACCTTAAGGGCATTGGCGCGCATGACCCGCGCGGCCCCGGTGATTTCGGCGACCGTCTCGCCCCGCACCCGCATGCCGATCAGGAAACCACCGATCTGGGCAGGGGTTGCGGTGCCGGACATGACCGTGCCGAAGGCGGTCTCGGCGTCCTGTTCAGACAAACTGCGACCATTGGCTATTTCGGCCAGCCAGTGGGTAAAAGGAAGCGTTTCGGTCATGACCGCGCGGCAAGCGTCAGGAAATTCTTCAGCAACGGCTTGCCCGCCTCGGAGGCGATGCTTTCCGGGTGAAACTGAACACCATGGATCGGTAACGACTTGTGTCGCAAGCCCATGACAAGGCCATCTTCCGTCCAGGCATTGATTGCAAGCTCGGTCGGGAAGCTCTCCCGCTCCACGATCAGCGAATGGTAGCGCGTCGCCGTGAAGGGATTATCGAGACCCGCGAAGACGCCGGTCGAGTCATGGTGGATCGCGCTGAGCTTGCCGTGCATTGGGGCGGGCGCGCGGATCACGTTGCCGCCGAATGACTCGCCGATGGCCTGATGCCCCAGGCAGACGCCCAGGATCGGCAGGTTGCCGGCAGCCTTCACGATTGGCACGGTGATGCCGGATTCGGTCGGCGTCCCCGGGCCGGGCGACAGGATGATCCCTTGCGGCTTCAGTGCCAGCGCTTCGACGACGGTGAGCGCGTCATTGCGTTTGACGACGACTTCGGCGCCAAGCTCCGACAGGTAGTGCCAGAGATTATAGGTGAAGCTGTCGTAGTTATCGATGAGGAGAAACATGGCCTCGGCTGTACCTGCGCAACGGAGTGATCGATATAGCAGTCCCGGGGCGGGCGGGGGAAGATCGCGCCGACCTATAGGTTTTTTGCCGCGCTCGCGAAACGCACCGCTTCTTCTGCGGCACGCACGAGGGCCTTGGCCTTGTTGATCGTCTCTTGATACTCGGATTCGGGGTCGCTGTCGGCAACGACCCCACCGCCAGCCTGGAGGATGATCATCCCGTCCTTGACCACCGCGGTCCGTAGGGCGATGCAGGTGTCCATCGAGCCGCCACCCCCGAAGTAACCGACGGCGCCGCCATAGACATTGCGCCTTTCTGGTTCGAGTTCGTCGATGATTTCCATTGCCCGCACTTTCGGGGCGCCGGAGACGGTCCCGGCGGGAAAGCCAGCCATCAAGGCGTCGAGGGCGTCATGAGCCGGGTCCAAGGTGCCCTCCACTGTCGAACAGATGTGCATGACGTGGCTGTAGCGATCGATCACCATCTTCTCGGCGACATGGACGGAGCCTATCTTTGCCACCCGTCCGACATCGTTGCGGGCAAGATCAAGCAGCATCAGGTGCTCGGCGAGCTCTTTCGGATCACCAAGCAGATCAGCGGCAAGCTCCGCGTCCTCTTCGGCCGTGGCGCCCCGTTTGCGCGTGCCCGCAATGGGTCTGATCGTCACGGTCTCGTCGCGCAGGCGGACGAGAATTTCAGGGCTTGAACCGACGACGCTGTAGTCGCCAAAATCCAGAAAGAACAGAAACGGCGAAGGGTTGAGACGCCGGAGCGAGCGGTAGAAGGCGAAGGCGGGCAGGGCAAAAGGCACGCGGAACCGTTGTGACGGTACAACTTGGAAGATGTCGCCCGCGCGGACATACTCTTTCGCCTTCTCGACCATCGCATGGTAGTCGCTCCGAGACATGTTGGGGACAGGCTCTGGCGCTGCGTGCCCGGTTACCCGATCGGCCGGGTGGACGAGGCTGGCGTTGAAATCCGCGACGGTCGTCGCAAGACGCTGCCACGCAGCCTGCCAGGCCTCCTGCGCCGATTCTTCCGACACTGGCCAGACGGGCGTGACGATGTTGAGCCGATCCAGCACGGTATCGAAAATTGCGATGATTGTTGGCCGGATCAACACGCCATCGGGAATTCCCAACAGATCGGGATTCGCGTCGGGCAGACGCTCGACCTGACCGATCATGCCATAGCCGAGATATCCGAAAAGTCCGCTTGCCATTGGCGGC
>CAIXXC010000300.1 GCA_903923205.1 uncultured Rhodospirillales bacterium
CCTCGCCCTTTCACGCGCTCGGTTCCTTGTTCGGGGGCGGCATTGGCGATGGGGGCAATATCCTCTTCGTCGCCGGGCAGTCGAGCCTGACGCCCCCCATGCAGCACAGCCTTGGGCAGGTCGCGGCCTCGTTGAACAGCCGTCCGAACCTCGCCGTCTCGATCCATGGCACCTGGAGCGAGGCTGATCGCGGCGCGCTGCGCGATCAGCGCCTGCGCCGCACGATCGCCGACTCACTCGGGCTGCCCGTCGGGGCCGATCTGCGCGTGATCGCGCCAACCCAGCCAGAGGTTCAGCCGGTGCTGGAAACCCTCTACACTGACCTTTATGGCCAGGGTCGCCTAAGCGCGCTCAAGGATGGGTACCGCGCAGCCAATGCGGGCAAGCTTGAAGAAAGCGTGGCCGACCGGGGGCTGTCGGTTCTCACCGGGCTTTTCGGCACCAAGCCGAGTTTGAGCGTAGGCGAGATCGCGCGGATGAAGGGGGTGGATTTCTATGCTCTGCTATATGAGAAGCTTCGCAATGGCGAGGACATGCCGGATTCGGTGCTCGAAAACCTCGCCCGAAGCCGGGGCGAAGTTGCCGTCGCGACGCTGCGCGATGCCCATATTTCGCCAGATCGCGTGACGGTGAAACCGGTGCAACGCGTCAGCGCCATTGGTCACGACGTCCCCCTGGGGATATCCCTGACCGCGGTGACATCGATAGCCACTGCAGCCAAGGCACCCTGACGGGAGAAGTTTCAGGCGTGGTTTAAGTCAACCCGTTATCGCCAGACGGGCTTGCCGAGATTGACTTGGCTTGGCCTGGTCAATGCGCCGGTACCGGCACCGATGGCACCGCCGATCAGAGCGCCTTGCGCCGGGGCTCCGACCATCATGCCGCCGACCGCGCCTGCGGCGGCGCCAATCCCCGCACCTGAGAGGGCGCGGTCGCCCGTGCTGTGACCGCAACCGCAGAGTCCCAGCAAAACGACGAGCCCGACGAGGCGGGCTTGTCCTGTCGGGGACGATTGTGATGCGCGGATCGGTGTTGCCGCGCGAACGGTGATCATCATGGCAATGTCCTATGTCGCGTCGCGGGGGCAGGGAATCACCGGGTGGCGGTTCAATGGCCAAGACTCCTTGGCCGGCCCCTTGGCGGCGGTACGACGGATACTGCCTGTGCCCTGGCCATTCCAGCAGCCCCGGAAACTACGCAGCCAACCGGTGACACTGGGTAGTTTCCGAGGCTACCCAATCTGCCATGACCTGACCTCAAATCGGGCCCAACGGCGGCGAAAAGCCCACTGCGCAGCGTCGCCCCCTTGTTGCGGTCACCAGTTTGTAATCGCCCGCCTTGGCGGAAATCCTTACGCGAGGTGACAGTGAAGTCATTCCTGAGCCGGATCGGGCTGATATGGAGGCGACAGCCTTTATGGGTTAGTCGCAACGCGATCCGGGCGGATTTGTTCGGCGTTGAACGGCTTGAACAGCACGCGCGCAGCCTAGCGGCGGCGCAGCACCTGCAGACCACCCCCGGTCGTGGCACCGGGCTGATCGGCAGGCTGCGCGACAATGCCCGCGTCCTCCTAAACACCCATCATGCGATCCTGCGGGTGGCGGATGATGGCGGCGCGATTACGCCGGCCGCGACGTGGTTGCTTGACAATTACTACCTTGTCGAACGGCAGATTCACGATATCTGGACAGATCTGCCACCGGGGTATTATCGCCAGCTCCCCAAACTGGCCGACGGCCCATTCATCGCTTATCCCCGCATCTTCAG
>CAIXXC010000301.1 GCA_903923205.1 uncultured Rhodospirillales bacterium
GTTTGAGGCGCTGCCCTCGACCAGCGTCGAACTGCATTGCCTTTATCGGCGCGATGATCGCTCGCCGATCCTCCATGCCTTCCTGGAGTCGATGCGGGCGAGCCATCGCGCCGCCGATGCAGCGGCCCGCGCGGGCGCTTCCTAGGCTGTTACGGCGTCGCGCCGATGGCGGCGAGTCCGGCCAGTGCGCATTCGCAATCCTGCTCCTCCGAGCCGCCCGAGACGCCGATGCCGCCGAGCAGGCGACCTTCCGCCATGATCGGATAGCCGCCGCCAAACATGACCACGCGGTCACGCTGGGCGATGCCTTCGCGCAGGGCCGGATTGTCCCTGACCAAGCCGTAGAGCGCCGCCGACGGCAGGCCGAAGCCCGCTGCGGTATAGGCCTTGTCCTGAGCGATGGTGGTCGAGGGCAGGAACGAGCCCGCCTCGCGCAGATAGGCGACAAGGTTGCCGCTTGGATCAACCACTGCCGCCACCATCCGCGCGCCCAGACCCCGGCCATGGGCGATCGCCGCCTGAACCGCCAAATGCGCGGCATCCGCCGCGATCGTCGCCTGCTGTATCGTGATGCTCATAACCCGTCACTCCGCCTTTATCGATGCCATGACGGCGACCTTATACAGGAGTGTCGGGACGATCCGGCGGGCAAAATCGTGCTTCATGCATCAGGTCACAACACCGAGGAAGCGCTCGTTGAGCGCGCGTTCGTAATAGAAGATCGCCTTGCCGATATGATCGGCGTCCCAGCCACGGGTCGGGTTGTCGGGATAATAGGTGTAGCCGCCACTGAAGACCTCGTTGCGGTTGCCCGACGGATCGAAGAAATAGATCGTCTGGCCGCGGGTGATCCCGTGACGAGTTGGCCCGATATCGAGGGCGATATCATAACGCCCGATCAGATCGGCGGCGTTCCCGATATCGTTCCAGTCTTCAAGCTGGAAAGCCACGTGGTGAAGCTTGTTGGGTACGGCATGCTCGACGAAGGCGACATCATGGGCCTTGTTTGAACAGGACAGCCAGATTGCCAGCAACCCATCCGGGGTTTCGACCTTTTCGGTCAACGCGAAATCGAGGCATTCCTCGAAGAAGCGTTGAGCCTTGCCGATACCCGGGCCGTAGAGAAGGATATGATCCATGCGCTGCGCCCGCATGCCGCGCGGCTCCGCCTTCCAGATTTCGGGGTTCGAGATTTCCGGATGGTCGTCCGCAAGATCGGCGTGGGCGTAGAGTTCAATGCGATGGCCGGTCGTGAGGGTCACGCCGATGCGGCGACCGAGCCCCGGTTGCTCGCCGGGCGCGACAGTTCCGACTGCGAGGCCCCAAGCCTCGATCCGGGCGGCGAAGTGGTCGAGATCGGCATCCTTGGCGACCTTGAACGCCGTGACGTCGACGCCGGCCTCAGCGGCTTCGCGGAGGACCAGGCTGTGGTGATCGAACTCGTCAGGGGCCTTAAGATAGACCCGACCGTCTGGGCCGGTCATAACTTTGTTCAGGCCGATGTGATCGACGTAGTGTTTCAGCGCGGCGTTCAAGTTGAGAACACGCAACTGCACGAAGCCGGGGCGCAAGACGCCAGAAATTGCCACGATAATTCCTCCGTTACTGTATTTATTGACGGAGATAAGCTGTCCGTATTTTGATGGGAATACGGATTTCTACGTAATTGAAGCAAATGATAATCATTCTAACTTCCATATTGGCTTCTTATTTTGTCCCTCGTTCGGTGATTATTGGCTGTTGGAAGTAAGTTATCGGGTAGGCGCGTGCACCAAGAATTGACGGGAATCTGCGGTTTTGACAGGTTGGGAAGGAGAATTGATACAGTTTCCGTATCATTTCAAACATAAATCGGTATTTGACGCATCGTTCCAGCAAGAGCTAACTCTGCACGGAACAGATGAATATTGGTAAGCCGAATCGTACAAAAAGTTCGGATGCTAAGAAATATCCATGGGGTGGATGTCTACGTGTCGCATGTTATCCAAACGCGCGCTGCAAGATTTTAGATTCATTATAAAGTAAATCATTGTTCTAATGTTTAATGCCCTGTGCGTTTCAGGTGGAAGTGTTGTGTCTAAGACGGATCGCTGCTTAGATTGAATGTAATATCCGCGTTTAGTTCGGGTGGAGAGTAGTATGCCGATAGTCGAGATTACGATGGTCGAAGGACGGACAGCAGATCAGAAGAAGGCGCTGCTGCGTTCCGTGACGGACGCGATCGTCGGCTCGTTGAGCGTTCCGCAAAGCAATGTACGGATTATTCTGCGCGAAATTCCGACGGCTCATTTCGCGGTTGGCGGCGAAGCCAAATTCGCCCCGTCGACCGCCGGTATCGACGATTGAAAACACACACCGCAATCGCCGCGGCGAATCGTGACTGCAGCTTGCGGGGTCGCGCCCGTGGCCTGCGTTGCAGGTAGTAGAGAATGACCAAGATGCTCTATCGAAACACATTGCCGAACGGTTCCCGGTGCCGCTCGGTGGCAGCCGTTCTGACGTTTGCGATTGTGGCAACGACGATCGCCGGCTGCGATGATGATCAGACGACTAACGCCGTTGCCGCCGAGCAGGCCAAAGCGGTCCGGCGTTACGATGTGCTGCAATCTGTGGCGCAGAACGGCCGTCTTATGGTCGCTGTCGGTGCCTATGGCGTCGTCGAGACGTCGAGCGATAACGGGGCAAACTGGGTTCGGCGCGAACTTCCCGACGCGCCCGCACTGATCAAGGTCGCCGCGTGTGGCGATGGTCATTTCGCAGCCCTGGACATGAATGGGCAACTCTGGCACGCCGGTGCCGATGCCGCCACGTGGAGCGTTGCGCCCATTCCGGCGCAGGACGCGCTGCTCGATCTGACATGCACCAGCGACAATCGCGTCTGGGCAATCGGTGCCCGCAGCGCGATCTTCAGCAGCGTAGATGACGGCAAGACCTGGACGAACCAGTCCCGTGACGAGGACGCCCAGCTTCTCAATATCCAATTCACGTCCGCACTCAATGGCGTGATCGCCGGAGAATTCGGCCATGTCATGGTAACCCATGATGGCGGCAAGAGCTGGGCTGATGGCGGCGCGCTCGGTGATACCTTCTACCCCCAGGGTATGAATTTCGCCGATGACAATCGCGGCGTGGTTGTTGGCCTCAACGGTGTCGAACAGGAGACCGTTGACGGCGGTAAGACCTGGAAGGTTCATCATGTGCCGACCCAGGCGCCGCTCTATGGCGTCATCCTGGCCAAATCGGGCAAGGCTTTCGTGGTGGGTGCCGCAGGGACGGCCTTCAGCGGTCTTGGCGACCAGTGGACTGCAATGCCCGGCCTGCCTCTGACTGATTTGCGGGGGCTGTCTTCGGCCTCCGGTGGTGCCGTATCGACCGTGGTTGTCTCGGGCGCCGGTCTTCTGACAGCGCTCCCCCCGTCTCATACCGGCCTCTAGGGCCCGACCGAATTCTTGGAATAGATCATGTCCAGTCTCATCGAATCCCTGCCGGAAAAATTCTTCAAGCTGCGCGTGCCGCTGCTTGGGCTGGTGGCGGCGATTACGATCTTCTTCGCCCTGCAGTTGCCTGCATTACGCATCTATACGGATTTCGAGGGCCTGCTGCCGCAGAAGAACCCGTTCATCAAGGTCCATAACGAGATCCGCTCCCTGTTTGGGGGTGCGAACGTGCTGTCGGTCGCGGTCGAGGTTCAGGACGGCGATATTTTCTCGAACGAGAACCTTGCCCTGATCAATAGGGTCACCAATGCGGTCGATAACCTGCCGGGCGTGAACCATAACCTGGTGAGCTCGATCACCCATCGCACAGCACGCTTCATCTCGCTGACCGACGAGGGCAATGTCCGCTCCGAGGTTTATTACAACCCGTCCCTGGGGACCCTGTCGCCGGCACAGCTCGCCCAGATGAAGGGCAAGGTTCTGATTGATCCCCGGGTTTACGGGCTGCTCGTTTCGCCGAACCTGAAGGCGGCGCTGATCAAGGCGCAATTCGTTGATGGCCGGCTCGATTATCTGGGTATCTTCAAGGGATTGCAGGATCTTCGGGGGGTCGAAAACCACCCCGGTGTGCGCATCTATGCGACGGGCCAGCCGGCGCTGATCGGCTGGGTCTATTCCTACCTGCCGCAGAGCCTGCAGGTATTCGGCTACACCGCCGTCATTATCCTTCTGATCCTGATCGCCTATTTCCGCCGCTTCTACGGTGTTCTGCTGCCGTTGCTCGGCATCACGGTATCGACGACCTGGGGGCTCGGCTATATCGTCCTGCTCGGCTACCATCTTGACCCGCTGATGCTGGTGATTCCCTTCCTGATCGCCGCGCGTGCGATGTCCCATGGCATCCAACTGGTGGAGCGCTGGTATCAGGAACTGGCGCGGTACGGTGACGGCAATAAGGCTGCCCACGCGACCCTCGCCGAGATGTTCCATCCCGGCGCGCTCGGCATCACCTGCGACGCGATCGGGTTGATCCTGCTCGTCACCGGATCGGTTCGCATCAACTTCGAACTCGGCATTTTCACTGCGCTCTGGGCGATCTCCGGGATGCTCAACGTGCTCATCACGATTCCGCTGTTGCTGAGCTTCCTGCCGACACCAAAGCAGACCGTGGTTCAGCACACCGGCCTGCGCAACATCATGACCGCGCTCGGCGGTTTCGTATCGCGGCCGCAGACGGCGAAAATCCTGACCGTGGTTGCGCTCGCCCTGATCGGGGGCTCGGTCGTGATCGCACGCGGGATCACCATCGGCGAGGCCGAGCCCGGCTCGCCGCTGCTCTATCGCAGCCACGACTACAATGTCTCCTCGACCGCCGTGAACCAGTTGTTCCCAGGCTCGGAAGAGTTGCTGCTGGTGGCGCGCACGGACAAGCCGGAAGGCATCAAGGACCCGGAAGTCCTGAAGGCGATCGAGCAGTTCCAGAACCACATGCTGCTCGATCCGGCGCTTGGTGGTATTCGCACCGTTCCCAATCTGGTGCGTCAGGTCAACAAGCTGATCCATAACGGTGACGAACGCTTCCAGCAGGTCCCGCCGACCCGCAATCTGGTTGGCGGCATCCTGTTCGCGTACGCAACGTCGGCGCCGATACCAGGCATTTTGAACGGCTATTTGTCGCCCGATTACACCAAGGCGAACCTTGCGTTCTTCTACAAGGATCACAAGGGCGGCACCGTGGATCGCGCAATCGCCATGGCGAAGGAAGGCCAGCAGATGGTCGCCGACCTGCACAAGGGCGTCGCGATCGATCTCGCGGGTGGCGTGCTCGGCGTGACCGCCGCCGTCAACCACGATATCTTCCTCGACAATATGCATGTCATTCCGATGGTGTTCCTGCTGGTCTGCGGTCTGGTCGGGTTCTCCTATCGTTCCTGGGGTGCGGGATTTCTGATGTTTGGCGCGATGGTCATCCCGGCAAGCCTCAGCTACGCCTACCTGGCCTTGAACGGGATCGGCCTCAACATCAATACGGTGCCGCTGATCTCCGTCGGACTCGGCATCGGCATCGATTACTCGGTCTACATCATTGATCGAATTCGTGACGAATTGCAGGAAGATGGCGATCTGTCCAAGGCGATCGGCCGCGCGATCTCGACCACCGGGCTTGCGGTCGCCTGTACCTTCACGACCCTGGTCGGCGGGATCATCGCCTGGGTCTTTGTCTCTGATCTGCGCTTCCAGGCCGATGCCGCCAAGCTGCTGATCTTCATGATCGCGGTCTGCGCCATCTCGGCCCTGGTGTTCGTGCCGGCCTGGATCGCGGTCTTTCGGCCGAGCTTTCTGCTCAAGAACCTCACGTCCCACGGCAGTAAATCCGCAGCCGCTGCAAGCCTGACGGCAGCGGCGGGAGTCTCACACGGGCAGGCGTGATCTCGCGGGGAGCGGGACACGGGTGCCTATAGCTAGCGCTTGTAACAAAGGGGGGAAACACGATGAAAAAGGAATGGAAGAAAGCTATCGCCATGGTGGGGGTGCTGGGCGCCCTCTCAGGCGGGCTTTATATGCATCCGGCCCGCGCCGATGACGACACCTTGCAGACCCGCAACAAGATCGACGAAGATGTCCAGTTCCGCGATTACACCGGTCTGACCAAGCTCCGCTCGCTGGCCCAGTCGGATATCGACAAGGATTTGGGTGAGAGGAGCATCTTCAGTTCGGTCAAGCTCCACGCGACACTGCGCGCCTCGTATGACGCGACCGAAGAGCTGAACTCGGACCAGTACGGCGCGCATGCGGGTAGCGGGATCAGCTTTACGGGCAGCACGCCTGGTTCGGCGTTCAACGGCCTGAAATATGCCAATGGCGCGGCGCCCGTTAATCTGTTCGGCGCGGGGGCTAATCCCGGTGGCGGCAATTTCGGCGTTGTTCCGCTGTCGCAGACATATCGCAAGAGCGTCAACGGTATCGACCTCGCCGTGCCGGTCCGACCCTGCAACCTCGACAGCCGCGGTTGTATTTCCGGTTACATGGATGCCAATGCCCAGGAGCTGCGGTCGCCAGAATTCAACAGTCGCCTCGATTTCCTGCGCGAACTCTACGCTGATTTCGAGCTGCCTGTCGGCGACAAGACGCTGGCCATCCGCGTCGGCCGTCAACAGCTGGTCTGGGGTCGTACCGATTTGTTCCGCGTGCTTGACGTCGTCAACCCGGTCGACCTGTCACGCAACAATATCTACGACGAACTCGAAGATATCCGCATCCCGATGGGGATGCTGCGCGCCGATTATCGCATGGGCGCGATTGGACCGTTCGATGATCTGAACATCCAGGGTGTCTGGACCTTCGAAGATTTCCGTCCCAACAATCTTGGCCAGGCCGGCGGCACCAATACCCCGCTGAATGCTGCCAATGTGTTCCGCGCCTTCGCCAATTGCTGGCAGAATGGCTGTACCGTCAACAACTTCACGCCCAACGGCCTGCCGGTCAATTTCGGCCCGCATCAAATTGGTATCCGTCAGGCGGTGGTGCCGACGGGCATCGCCCACGATACCTTCGGTGGCAAGATCGAGGGTGAGCTCAAGGGCGTCGGCTTCTCGCTGAATGCCCTGCAGTACCAGTCGCAGATGCCCAGCCTGCGCGGCGGCATCGCATCGGTCGATCCGTTCGGCCCGCCTGCCGGCAACCCGACCAACGCTGCAGCGGTCTATCCCTATGCGTTGGCTTTCGATATCCACTTCCCGCGTGTCACCCTTTGGGGCGCATCGCTCGACTACGCGTCTGATCGTCTCGCGACGGCGTTCCGCCTTGAGGTCGCCTATACCCAGGGTGAGGAATTCGCCAACACGGCGCGCTCCACGCTCTATTCGGCCTCGAATGTCTTCCGTTATGTCATCGGCGCGGATCGCAACACCTTCATCCGTTTCCTGAACCCGGACACGGCGTTCCTGATCAGCGGCCAGATCTTCGGCACGCATCTGATGAACTACGAGTTAAGACAGGGCCCGCTCGGTCCCGTTGGCATGCCCGACTTCCAGGACAACTGGATCGGCACCTTGCTGGTCAAGGGCTGGTATCGCGGCCAGACCATCAGCCCGCAAATCAAGTTCGCGCATGACTTCAAGGCTAATGCCAGCGTGATCGAGCCAGCCATCGACTACCTGCCGAGCAACAGCTGGAAGTTCACTTTTGGCGCCAACTGTAAATTCGGCAAGGATGCGAACTCGTTCGACGACAACTCTTCGGCCGCGCCGTATCCGAATATGCCGGGCAGCCCGCCGCAGGGCGCATCTGCCGGTTGGGGCGGGATGTTGCCGCTCGGGATGTTCCGCACGGGCGTGCTCGGCATGGCGCATAACGAGACGCAGCTCTTTGCCAACGCGTCCTACCGCTTCTAAGAGACAGAGAAGACAAGGGAGATCGACATGAAACTCAAACTTATCGCGGCGCTGGCCGCAACCGCCCTCGGTGCCGCCAGTGCGGCGCAGGCGGAAGACGTCGTCCAGAAATCATTCTTCCCCTACGCCGGCGGTGCCGTGCCGACCGACTCGTTTGCCAAGCCCGGCACCGTGATCGACGCCAGCAACGTCGATCAGGCCAAGGGCGTGCTTGATGAAGCAATGTACAACATCATCAAGAACGGCTGGTACACGATCAAGATCGTGCCGACCGAGCAGTACGACATTAATCCGAACTACGTCGCCGCCACCGAGAAGAACTACAAGACGGTCTCTCTCGGCGGCCCGACGGGCCTTACCAACTTCATCGCCGGTCGGCCGTTCCCGCAGGAACCCGACGCCAGTGACCCGACCGCCGGTGAGAAGCTCGCCTGGAACTTCAAATACGGCATCAACTGGGGTGATACGGCGACGATTACGCCGTTCTACTGGACCTTGCGGAACATGAACGACGGCACCGTCGAGCGGATCCTCAAGATGGATATGCATTTCATCAACTTCATGCATCGCACGAAGCTTGACCCGATCCCCGATATCACGCCGAACCCGTCGCAGATGTATCGCGCCATCTATGTCCGTGTTCGCGAACCCGAAGACGTCGCCAACACCCAGTTACTGATCCATCGCTTCGAGGACGATTCCAAGCGCGACGAAGCCTGGCTCTATCTTGGCTTCCAGCGCCGGGTGCGCAAGCTCTCGACCGGACAGATCACGGACTCGTTCCTCGGCTCCGATCTGATGATCGAGGATATCGAGGGCTATAACAGCCGCGTGCGCGACATGACGTGGAAGTTCCTGGGCACCAAGAACATCCTGATGCCCTACTACCATCACAACGAACTGCAGCTCGACGACGCCCACGCGCAGCCGGATTACAAGTTCGTCGCGTTCGGTGGCAAGGGTTCGTGCTTCCCGCAGATCACCTGGCAGCTGCGCAAGGTCTACGAAGTCGAGGCGGTTCCGGTTGATCCGAACCATCCGATCTCGAAGCGCATCTTCTATTTCGATGCGCAGACCATGCTGTCGGGTCGCACCCTGATCTATGATCGCGGCGGCAAGCTCTGGAAGACGTTCACCATCGGCAAGACCAGCGCCGATTATCACCTGCCGATCAACAAGGGCTCTGGCATCGTCGTTGATGACAGCTTCTCGATGGTCGATCTGCAGGCCATGCATTGCACGACGGGGCAGTTCAAGGGTCAGGTCGATCCTTCCCTGTCCCCCGTGAAGGACTTCACCGTCGACAATCTGCGTTCGGTGAACTGATCGAGGCGTCCTCCCCGACCTCGGTCACACTCGAAGCCCCCCGGAAAATCCGGGGGGCTTTTTTTATTGCCGATCGGGATTGCCGTACAACGAATTGTGCCGCAAGGATCGGAGCGCGCGGGTCGTGTCCCGTCAATTATATCTGACCCCCGTTGACGGCCCGAGGGGCCGGTGAAAGGTCGGAGATCGAGTATGAGCAAACAGGGCGAGCATCACCAGATCGAGGCGGATCCCCGCTGGGCGCAACTGCGGGCGCGTGACGCCGCGGCCGATGGTTCATTCGTCTATGCCGTGACGACAACCGGTGTGTTCTGCCGACCCTCCTGTCCGGCGCGGCCCGCAAAGCCAGGAAATGTTCGCCTCTTCGCGACCACGATGGCAGCAGAGGCGGCAGGATTTCGCGCCTGCCTGCGGTGTCGCCCGCTCGCGCTTGAGGGCAGAGACCCGATGACTGCCCGGATGCAGGCCGTAGCGGGCTATATCCGCGACCATGCCGACGAGGCCCTGCCCTTGGCGCGACTGGCCGAACATGCCGGGATCAGCCCCTTTCATCTCCAACGGTGTTTCAAGGCGGTGTTCGGGGTTTCGCCCAAGGATTATCAGGCGGCCGAGCGCCTTCGCGACTTCAAGAGCCGTCTGCGCGCCGGTGACTCGGTGCTCGCTGCCACGTTCGAGACCGGCTATGGCTCGACCAGCCGGATTTACGAACAGGTTGACGGCGGGCTCGGGATGACCCCTTCGACCTATCGTGCCGGAGGTGCGGGAGAGATCATCCATTATGCCGTGGGCGAGACTGCCCTGGGTCCATTGATGATGGCCGCGACGGCACGCGGCGTCTGCTTTGTCCAGTTCGGTGACGAACCCGATGCTTTGCGGGAAATTCTTCTGGCCGAGTTCCCGGCGGCGGCGTGCTTGCCTGCCGGGCCAGAGTGCGAGCCTCAACTCGACGCCTGGATCGATGCCCTGAACGACCATCTTTCCAGGGGTGCGCCAAGGCCCGATCTGCCGCTTGACCTTCGTGGCACGGCATTTCAGATCAGGGTATGGCGGTTTCTTCTCAGCATCAAGGCCGGCGACGTCGTCAGCTATGGCGAACTCGCCAATGCCGTCGGCTCTCCTCGTGCTGTGCGCGCTGCGGGAACCGCCTGCGGGGCGAACAGGATCGCGGTGCTGATACCCTGTCACCGGGTCTTGCGTGGCGATGGCAGCCTCGGCGGCTATCGCTGGGGGTTAGAGCGCAAACGTGTACTGCTCGATTCCGAACGTCGCCAGAAATCGGGATAGCGACGCGATTTTCGCGCGGCGCCCTACCAGCTGTGCAAGGCGCGCAGATTATAGGTTTTCTTGGTCTGGTGTTCGGCCATTCGGCGCAGCAGGGCGTCAAGGACATCGATCGCCGCGCCGACATTCTGACCTTTGTTGAGCATCACACATTCGGCGCGCCCGGACATGGCTGCATCGGTCATCTCGCCTCGCGTCGGCAACCCGGATTTGACCATCTCTTCCAACACCTGGGTTGCCCAGACCACCGGTACCGACGCCGCCTCGCACAGCCACAGGATTTCTTCCTGAATTTCGGCAAGCCGGGTGAAGCCGATTTCCACCGCCAGATCGCCGCGCGCGATCATGACTCCGAACGGTTGCCGCCCGGCCGCCTCGACGATGATCTCGGGCAGGTTCCGCACTGCCCGGATTGTCTCGATCTTGGCGATGATGCCGAGTGGCGCAGTGCCAGCTGACTGGCGCTCGGCCAGGGCTGCCTGCAGGCTGGATACATCGGCCGCGCTCTGGACGAAGGAGTGACCGACCATGTCGGCATGCCTGGCGATGGTGGACAGATCTTCCAGATCCTTGATGCTCAGGGCAGGCAGGCCGAGTTCGACACCCGGGAAATTGAGCCCTTTTTCCGGTCGCAGCTTGAATCCTTCCAACGGCGAATGTTCGACCCGGACGATCACCGATCCGGAGGGACCCAGCGCTTCGACGATCGTCCTGAGCTTACCATCGTCCAGGGCGACGGATTTGCCCAGGCTCAGCGCGTTAAGGACCTCCGGTGGCTCGCAGACGGCACGAAATCCGATATCCGACGGGGCGTCGAGGTCACCCGCGTTCCGAACCAGAAGCAGGCGGTCTCCCGGTTTAAGTCGCTTCTCGCCCTCAGGGTGGCGTACAGCGCCCGTGCGCAGCTTTGGTCCAGCAATGTCCATCAGCACCTTGATATCACGACCATGGGTGCTGCTCGCGGCTCGGGTATGGCGCGCCATAGCAATCCAGGCTTCTGGTCCGTCATGGGCACAATTGATGCGGACTGCATCGACGCCGTGTCGAGCGAGGTTATGAAGGAAGCTCGGATCCTCAGCTGCCTCGGACGGCAATGTTACGAGAATGCGCGTGCGCCGACCTGTCGGCGCGGGCCCGAAGAGACTATCGGTATGGTCGACAAGACTGCGCTGGCCACGTATGAAGCGCCGCTCTGCCGGCGGCCAAGGTCGTGTCCGCGACATTTTGGCGCCGATCGCGGCCGTGAGCGCTCCCTCCACGGCTTCGAGCGTGACCATGACTCGGCCTTCCAGACGCCCGAGTGACGACAGACCATATCGCATCAGATGTTCCTGAAGTGGCCGTAAATCGCGCCGGCGCAGGGCCAGGTATTGCGCGAAATTCAGCATGCTTGCCGCGATTCCGGGCCGGCGCAGGTGTGGCCTCCACGTTCTATAGGTCACCCGACCCTCGGCGGCGACCGCGCGCGCAAGGGTTTGGATCTCCGCCAGCAAAGCGACAGGCGCCGATGCCGCAGGACGTTCCGCTGTTGTGACCTTGGCGCCCATGGCTCGTCTCCTGGCCGGGTCGAAGCCAACACTGCTGACAGGCGAGTGGCTCGGCCCGCGCGTATCAGCAACGATTTCTGCGATGACCGCCTTGATCTGCAACAAGCATCGGGAGATACGGCCATAGTTGCGACATCGGTTCTTCTGCGCCAGGCGATTCATCGGTAAGGTCGTCATGATGACGTCGTCCTAAGACAACGCGCCTGGAGGAGTGGTAACTGCATGGTGAAAGATACATCCGCTTCGCCGGGGTCGGCCGACGAACCTTTTGATGTGCTTATCGTCGGCGCCGGCATCTCTGGCATTGGTTCCGCCTACCATCTTGTCACGCAGCTTCCGGCGACGCGTTTCGCGATCCTTGAGGCCCAGGAAAGCTTCGGTGGGACCTGGCTGACCCATCGATATCCCGGCATTCGCTCTGACAGCGACCTCTACACCTTCGGCTATCGCTTCAAGCCCTGGGTGGGCCGCCCGATTGCCTCGGGTGTGGAAATCCTCGACTACCTGAATGAGGTGATCACCGAAAATGATCTCGCCCGACATATCCGTTATGGCCACCGAATTCTGTCGGCGGAATGGTCGAGCGCAACCAATCTGTGGACGATCACGGCGGAACGGGGGAAAGGGGGAGGGCTGGTCATTTTGGCTGCCAAATTCCTCTGGATGTGCCAGGGCTACTATGACCACACCGTGGGCTATACCCCCGAATGGCCAGACATGGCGGCATTTTCCGGCCGGATCGTGCATCCCCAGCACTGGCCCAGCGACCTAGACCTTACCGACAAGAAGGTGGTCGTCATTGGTTCTGGCGCGACCGCGGCAACACTGATCCCCAACATCGCCCCTCAATGCGCGCATGTCACGATGTTGCAGCGCTCGCCCACCTATTTTCGCATGGGCCGCAATGCCATCGAGATTGCCGATCAGTTGCGGCAGCTCGAGGTCCGAGAGGACTGGATTCACGAGATCGTGCGCCGCAAGATTCTGTTCGAACAGGAAGCCCTGTCAAAGCGCTGCTTCGATGAGCCGGAACAGGTGACACAGGAACTGCTCGCGCCGATCAGGGACGTGCTGGGGCCGAACTACGATCTCGCAACCCATTTCACACCGCGCTACCGCCCCTGGCAGCAGCGCATCGCCTTCGTACCCGATGGCGATCTATTCGCCGGACTTAACAGCGGCAAGGCCTCGGTCGTGACCGACGAGATCGATCGCTTCAGCCAAGATGGCATCGAACTGAAATCCGGCAAGACGCTTGCCGCAGATGTCGTCATCGCGGCAACCGGCTTCAATCTCAGTGTCCTTGGGGATATCGATTTCGTCATTGACGGCCAGCCGCTGGATTTCGCCCAGACGGTGACCTATCGCGGCATGATGTTCACCGGTATCCCCAACCTCGTCTGGGTGTTCGGGTATTTCCGTGCCAGTTGGACCTTGCGGGTTGATCTGGTCGCCGATTTCGTCTGCCGGCTGCTGGCCCATATGGGGGCAAAGAACGCCAATAAGGTCGAGGTTTCGCTGCGTCCAGAGGACCGCGACATGGCGATATTGTCCTGGATCGACCTCGAAAATTTCAACCCCGGCTATCTCGCCCGAGGTGTGCATCTGATGCCCAAACGAGGCGACAAGGTGGAATGGCAGCACACCCAGAACTACTGGGCCGAAAAGGACCAAATCCCGGCGATCGATCTCGATGATCGGGCCTTCGTTTATCGTTGAGCGGGGGATAAAGGATGGAAGCAGTCAAAACGGTCCTCATCACGGGGGCTTCGCGGGGCATCGGTCGGCAATTGGCACTCGATTGCGCCCGCTATGGCCTCGCCGTTGCGATCAACTACTGCAAGAACGAGGCGCCCGCGCGCGAGGTTGAAGCCGAAATCCTGGCCATGGGCGGCCAGGCCACACTCGTCCATGCCGACGTGAGTGTCGAGACCGATGTAACGGCGATGGTCGCCTCGGTTATAGCGCGGTTCGGGCGGATCGACTGTCTTGTCAATAATGCTGGCGTTGGCGAGATCGTCGATTTGCAGACGATCACTACCGCGCATTTCGAGCGAACTCTTCGCGTCAACCTGACGTCGGCATTCATGGTCTCGCAAGCGGTAATCCCGCATATGATCACGAGCGGTGGGGGCAGACTCATCTTCCTGTCGTCCCTTGCGGCGCGGACCGGCGGCATTGTCTCGGCAGCCTACGCGGCATCGAAAGCCGGAGAGGAGGGTTTGATGCATTATTACGCGACCTATCTGATGCGCCACAAAATCACGGCCAACGCGATCGCACCCGCCCTGATCACCAGTGACATGACCGAGGGGCTGGCCCTGCCACCTCTCGATACCCTGCCGTTGGGTCGCCTCGGCGAAGCGCGCGAGGTCTGGCCGGCGGTCCGCATGATACTGGACACGGAATACCTGACCGGGCAGACCATCCACCTGAATGCAGGCCGCTATATGACCTGACGGCTCCGTCAGGCCATGATCTGCGCCATAGGATCGTTTTGGGTGAGTATTATGATTTGCCGGGCAATATTCTCTGGAGAGAGAACAAAATCGATACATCCACTGGCGATCGCGCTCGCGGGCATCTCTGGCTGGGTCGCGGTTTGCAGTTCCTGTGCGATCGTAATACCGCCAACTTCCCTGATTTCGCAGAGTGCTGCTGCTCCATCGCCATCATAGCCCGAGACAATGATAGCGATGAGTTTGCCGTCCCAATTTCTGGCGAGGGACCGCAGAAATACCGTAATCACGTCGGGCCATCCGCGTGGCTTGGATATGGGCCAGAGACGAAATTCGCCATCGAGAACATGCAGATCACGTTGCGCCGGGATGATGAACACGTGATTGCGGCGAATGACCAATCCTTCCGTGATCAACTCGACCGGCATGGGGGTGTAGCGCGGGAGAATCTTGTGCAGCTGTGTTGCGACTTCCCTGAGATGATTGACGATCACGACAGCAATGCCAAGGTCTGCGGGCAGGTGTTTTAGCAACCTCGTATAAGCGTCAAGGCCGCCGGCGGAGCCTCCGACACAAACCACCGGAAAATCTTTTGTGACAGGGATTGGTTTCATCAAGCTCGTAGCCTCATCTGGCGCGTTTCGAGCAACTGATGGCTGACGTCGATTTTAATCTGAAGGTGAAAGTTTTCCATGAATTCGCGCAGCCTCGGCCTGGGTTTCCTTTATCGCGTTACGCGCGGAATCTGTGTCTGAAGATCGTGCCATCGCCTCAGCTTGATGGTCGACCCGGTCGCGGAGGAAGGGGTTGTCCCGCCGCGCTTCTTCGAGGAGCTGGATCACCTTTGTGGTCTTTTGTTCTCCCAGAAGTGCCAATTCGAGCGTCAGTTGTTCGCGTGAGCGGGCGAGTTGATACTCGCGGCGCTGGGTCGCAAGGATCAGAATTGCGACATAGAGCGAGAGCAGTGACGCGGCGCTTGCCAGCGCGATAAAAGGTGGTGGATCCAGTGGATGGCGGTTCAAGGCCATGAGCAGCAGGTTGAAACCAATCCAGCCAGTCGCGATGACGGTCAGGACCCCAGCGAATCTCGGACGCGCGATCAAGGCTGTGGTGTGTTCGATAACCCGTCGCAACAATGACGCCGTTTCATGATGCCGTGCGTGGAGTTGAGCGATCCCCTGAACCGTGATTTCAATCGTCGCAGGGTCCTTCGGCGTTGGAGAGTTCATCTTTTGAAAGTTTTCCGGCCTACGAGCTTGCCTGACAGCGACCAACTGACAGTATTGTCGGCTTCGATCAGGTCAATTCGGCGGGGCGTGAGGTGAGGGCGCCAGAGGCATCAATAGTCGAATTCATGGATTGGTTTGCTGGTCGAGCGGCGGGTTGTCTCCGGGGCGGAAATAAGGCTAGGCGGATCGCCACCATTTCAGCATGCGCGGTCGTATCATTGCGGAGATCAACTTCGTTTTGACCACTTCCAATGATCCGGCCATTCCGGACGATCACGCACCCGATCGCCGCCGCCCCGAATCGAGCAAGTAGCAAGGCTTGTCGCATGTAGGATTCGTCTTCTCCACGCTTCTGTGGGTTCATTGACGGGGTTGTCTTTGCAGCCATTGGAACTGTCCCTACCGTGTTGCGGTCCTGCATGACTGACTATCGAGTATGGGTCCTGTAAGCCCGTCAGAGACACCCTCGGAAACTACGCTTCCAACCAAGCCCCGCCCTGTTGAGGGCTGCCTGTCGGTGACACCGGGACAATTAAGCGGCTTCCGAAGAGTGAACCGAAAGCGGGGATAGGCCTTCGCACTTCGCCTCGGGTAAGAAGGAAGCTGATTGATAGTTGGACCGAGAGCTCAACGTGTTCTGTTTCGACAAGCCGTCGATGAGGCGTAATGCCGACCTCAGCCAATCCCGATAACAGAGCGTCCAGACGGTTCCCTTCGATACGGAAGGCGATCATCGCAAGTGTGTTCGAGAAGAACTAATGCGATAAAATCCAGCCTCCGGCTCGACTGACTGCTTCGACAGCGTCGCTCACAGATGTGTGAAATTCCCGTGGGGTTGAACATTCAGCGAGGATCATGTCTGCCGCTCAGCCTGCCTTTGGGGTTTCCTCGTTCGCACCCTCGGTGGGCTATCATTTCGCAGATTTCTGTTAGTCGGCGCCAGATTGCGACGCCTCTTGGAGGTTTAGGATTGGGGTCCTACGTTTGATCTAATTGGATGCCGCAGGTGGCCGAATTACGGGCATCGCGCTTCTAATGGGCGGCGCTGCGACCGACATGGAGTCGCCCGTGCCTGGTGGGTAGATCACGCCGTGCGGTGTCAGGTTCTTATTGGTCAGAGCCCGAGCGTCCGCTTCATGCTTTTCATCGATCGGCAAAAAGCGTCGTACGAAGGCTCCGATATCCGGATCGGCCGTCCGGCTTGCCGCCTTGCGGAATGCACGCACGTCATCATTGTTGCACCGCGTTGCTTCACGAACGAACGAGGTGTCGAATGCAGAGCCTTGGGTCGCAGACAGAAGGTCCAGCCTGCGCTGCGCTTTTCTCTCCAAACCCGAGGGCACACCGATACCCTTCGTGTGGGCGAGGGCTCTCAGGGCTTCGCTGTAGGCCGAATGGTCCTTCACCAACGTCTCCGCATAGGCGCGCACATCTGTTCGTGTCGCTCGCCCCACGCCAAGTCGTGCGAACGCCAATTCATAGGCGCTCCCCCGCGCCTCGTAGCGAAGGAACCCGTCGTCGAGCGTGGATGCCGCTATTGCCGGAGTCCCCGTCAACACCAGAAATGTCGCCAGCACCATCATTCTACGCATCAGACCAACTCCTGTGTTTGTGCCAAAATTGGGATCGAACCCGGCCAGTCTCTCAAGAACTGGGGCGCAGCCTGCTGCCAAGCCGCCGCCAGATCATGCCGATCAGATCATTCACCACGATGCACGCCAACGCGGCACCCGCCGCTTCCGCCACACGCGGCCAGCCGAGAGGCGCGAAGCCGAACAGCCCACGCAGCCAAGGGATGGAAATCGCAAGGATCAAAGCCGTCATCGTGGTGACGATGACGAAAACCAGAGCGTGGTTGGGGCGGGAGAGCACCTTGAAAGCGCTCGACGTCATCGAACGATTGGTCAGCACGAGACCGAGATTGCCGATCACCAGGGTAACGAAGGCCATGCACCGTGCGACCTGCTCGCCATGCAGGTCGTGTATCCCGAGTTGGAAGATGCCGAGTGCCGCCAGCATCACGACTCCGCCCTGCATCAGCCCGTGCAAGATCAGTACGGTATCGAACAAGGGCGCGTCCGGCTTGCGCGGCGGGCGATCCATGATACCGGGTTCCTCCGGTTCGGCCTCGAAAACGATCGACGATACCGGGTCGATCACGAGTTCGAGAAATACCACATGGATCGGGCCGAGCATGATCGGCCAGCCGAACAGGACCGGCAGCAGCGACATCCCCGCGATCGGGACATGTACTGCCAGGATATAGCCGATTGCCTTGCGCAAATTGTCGTCGATCCGGCGACCAAGCCGCACTGCGGTGACCAAGCTCGCAAAATTGTCGTCGAGCAAAACCAGGGACGCCGCCTCGCGGGCCACGTCCGTACCACGACCGCCCATCGCGACACCGATTTGTGCGGCCTTCAGGGAGGGCGCGTCATTCACGCCGTCGCCGGTCATGGCGACCACCTCACCCGACGCGGCAAAGGCTTGCACCAAACGAAGCTTCTGTTCCGGCATGATCCTGGCGAATACATTTGTTTCTGACAGCCGGGCCCTGAACGCTGCATCGTCCAGTCGTGCCATTTCGATGCCGGTCAGGACCGGCCCGCTGGGGATGCCGGCTTGTCTGGCGATGGTGAGTGCCGTTGCCGGGTGATCGCCCGTGATCATCACCACCCGAATACCGCCGCCCTCGCATGCGTGCACGGCGGCAGGTACTTCCGGACGCAACGGGTCGGCGAGCCCGACGAGCCCGATGAACTCGAACTCGAAACGATCTTGGGCTTCTGGCCAGGGCTCCGAAGGCCAGGTTGCTTGTGCGACGGCCAGCACGCGCAGACCTTGGGCCGCTAGAGTCACCACATTGGCGCGAATCTCGTCGATACGCGCAGGCGCCAGATGACACAGACCTGCCACAGCTTCCGGAGCCCCCTTCGTCGCGACGAGGAAGGCTGCTGCTCTGCTGCTCTGCCAGACCTGCGACATCGCCAGGAGCGTGGACTGGAGCGGGTAGGCATGCCGCAGCACCCAGTCGGGGTGAAGACGTTCAGTTTGTTTGAGGAATCGGTTGCCGAGGTCGAAAAGCGCTCGTTCCATCGGATCGAACGGATCGGGCCGGCTCGCCAGGATGGCTAGCTCGACGAGGGGATGAAATGTATCCGGCAGTTCGGGATTGGCCAGCGACGTAACCGCCCAGGACTCGCCGGCCGCGACGAGGGCTGCGACGCTCATCCTGTTCATTGTCAAGGTCCCGGTCTTGTCCGTGCACAGCACGGTTACGGCGCCGAGCGCTTCGATGGCGGCCGAACGGCGGGTCAGTACCTTGTTCTGGGACATGCGCCATGCACCCATAACAAGAAATACCGTCAGGACGAGCGGAAATTCCTCTGGCAAGGTGGCCATGGCGAGGGTGATGCCGGCGAGGACGCCCTTGATCCAATCGCCATGCAGCAAGCCGTAGACGACCGTCAGCACAACCGACGACCCGATGCCGAGGATTGCGAATATCTTGACGAGAGTGCGAGTCTGAATTTGAAGCGGTGTTGGCGCACTTTCGACGGCGCCGAGCGACGTTCCAATGCGGCCGATTTCGGTACGCACACCGGTCGAGACCACCCGGGCGAGGCCGCTTCCACGCACGATCAGGCTACCCGACCACACATTTGGGCTATCATTTCCGCCGGGCCGCGCGTCTGCCGTTTCAGCGTGTCCAGCCATTTTGGTCACCGGGACGGATTCGCCCGTCAACAGAGACTCATCGGCCTGCAGACCGTCGACCTCGAGCAGGCTGGCATCCGCTGGAACCCGATCACCCTCGACGAGAACGATGATGTCGCCGACAACGACGTCTGCCCCAGGCACCCGCTCGCGTGCACCGTCGCGGACCACAAACGCGCTCGGACTGGTCAGATCTTTCAGCGCGGCAAGTGCGTGTTCGGTCCGACTCTCCTGGACGACAACGAGGACGACATTCAGCACCGCGAAGGCGAGCAGGATCAGCGCCTCGGCAAGATCGCCCACGAACAGGTAGAGGACGCCAGCGCCGAGCAGGAGTTGGAGCATAGGCTCCCGAACCGCTTCCAGGATTATGTGGAATGGGCCGCGCTGACGCTCCTGCGGCAGTTCGTTGGGTCCGTCCCGGGATCGGCGTTCGGCTGCATCGGCTGAGGTCAATCCCTGCTCCGGCGCAGCAGCCACGACGCGATGATCGCGTTTGGTACTCATCGTGTTTGCGCCAAGCTGGCCTCGTTCGACCCACTGTCCATTGCATCAGTCTCCGGTGCCTCGCCAAGGCCCTGCTGTACGTAGAGGACTTCGACGGCCGCCATTAGGGTGAGCGTCAACGGCGCGGCGAGCAATGCTCCCACGGGCCCGAAGAGCATGCTGAACGAGACCGTCGACAGAATGGCCAGAACAGGTGGAAACGAGGTCGCCTCAGCTTGCACCATCGGGGTGATGAAATTGCCCTCGACGAAATGCACCGCGACATACATGCAGATCACCGACGCGGCGTAGATAGGCCCCTGGGTGAGGGCAACCAATGTCGCAGGGATCGCAGCCAAGATGGCGCCGACAAAGGGGATGAAGCAGAGCAGGCCACCCATGAGGCCGAGTGCGAAGGCCGCCTTGATGCCCATGAGCCAAAGGCCAAAGCCGGTCAACACACCGATCGTGACCATGACGACCAACTGCCCGACGAGCCAATACTGGAGCACATGCCCGATCACACCGGCAAGGTGCTCGGCGATGGGGCGATGACCCGCGGGGACGAGCCGCAGGCAGAGATGCCGGTATCGTTCCGGCTGCGCGGCCAGATAAATCGCGACGAAGAGTGCGATGATGGCGAAGCCGATCCCGCGTGTGATAAGGCCGACAGTGGCGGTGACGATGGACGTCGCCCAACCGGTAGCATTCATCACGTTCGTGCCTCGCACCTGGTCGAGAAGTTGCTGGCCGTAGGGGTGCCTCGTTATCCAGGCCATGAACAGCTTGAACCCAGCAGGCGCCACCTGGATCACCTCGTCCAATTGGGCCGCTACCGTCGAGCCGAATATCCAAAGTGCGCCGCCGAGGATGCAGAGCCCCAGAATGAAGACGCCGGTTAGAGCAAGCCCGCGCCGGATACCGGTATGACGGGACACCAACTGGGTCGCAGCGCACAGTCCGATGGCGAGAAGAATCGCGCCGAATAGAAGTACGAGAATCTCGCTCAGCCGCCAGACCGCAAGCGCCAGTACGGCCAGGACGAGAATGATCAGCAATCGTGCGGTGAATGAGGCAAGCGTCGTCGCTTCTATGCTGGGCTGTCTGGCACGCCGAATCAGCTGCGCGATCGGCATCAGCGATGTCTCTCATGAATAAGGGCAGCAGCCTGCCATCCCGTTGGCCACCGGGCCTTCGATCTGGGAACGCGGATTGGTGCGGGTGATCCTGGATGAGTGAGGTCGAACGGATTGGCCATCACGAGCGTAGAGAGCCTCCATTGCTACCGGGAGAATTGCCGCACAAAAGCAAACGCTTGAGAAAGACCAATACCTGTCGATCTGCCAGCAGAGCAGGCTCGGAAACTACGCAGCACAAGGCGCTTGGGTAGTTTCCGACGCTGGCACTGGCTTTTCAGTCACGCCACCCTGGGATGTGGCCCAAGCGAAGAAGCGTTGAGGTAGCTCAACAATTCTCCATATCAAAAGCCAGGAATCTAGGAGGTCGTGCCAACGGATGTCAGGCTGTTGTCAGAACTCGCTGCTACTGCGTATTGCTGCCGGCGCGGTCGTTTTCGTCGGCGTTCAGCTCGAGAATGAATTGGCTCGGGTCAAGCACTTTGGAGTTCTTTAATGTCCGCTTTTTGGCTTTTGCCGTGAACGCGTCCTTCATCGTCGCCCTTTTCGTCGCCAGCCCAGCGGGATCTTCTCAGCCCCTGATCCGATCCATGCTGGAGCGATTACGCGAAACGCCGCTTCTCCAAGCACGGCGTCGCAGGCACGCCTGCTTGCGACGATTGTTCGCCTTTCGGCTTGCCCGTCGGACCCGCGGGCAGATTTCAACGTCATTTGGATTTCTCGGTAATCGCGATCTCGATTAGCGCGCCCGCCAAAAGACCCTACAACTCCGTTGCCACTGGCGACGGCGCCTCGCTGAGGGGTCAGGCGGCATCAACGGGAGCAGCGACCATCATGGTCAAAAAGCATCACGAGACTCATCTCATCGAACGTATCGGCTGGCTCCGCGCTGCAGTACTCGGTGCCAATGACGGGATTATCTCGACAGCCAGCCTCATCCTCGGCGTGATTTCTGCCGGGTCCCCGGCTCGTCAGGCGCTCGTGGCGGGTGTCGCGGGGTTGGTTGCCGGTGCGATGGCCATGGCAGCGGGCGAATATGTTTCTGTCAGTTCACAGGCCGATACCGAGATCGCCGACCGCGCCCGCGAGAAACGCGAATTGGAAGTATCTCCCGCAAGCGAGACAGAGGAGTTGGTTCAAATATACGTCGAACGCGGCCTCGACATTGAACTCGCGCGAAATGTGGCCCGGCAGCTGATGGAGAAGGATGCTCTCGGCGCTCATCTTCGCGATGAGCTCGGGATGTCGTCCCATACCGAGGCGCGGCCTATCCAGGCGGCACTGACCTCGGCGTTGACATTCTCCGGCGGTGCGGCGGCGCCGCTGCTCCTGACACTTGCGGCGCCGAAACCCTTCCTGTTGCCGATCTTGGCCGTTGGTTCGCTCCTTTGTCTATCTGTGCTTGGCATGATCGGCGCACGCATTGGTGGCGCTGCGATATTGCGCCCGACATTACGGGTTACGTTCTGGGGAGCGCTCGCAATGGCGACGACGACCGTGATCGGCGCGCTCTTTGGAACGGCAGTGTGACGCCAGCCGATCACATTTACCCACGGACATCGCGGTGGCGCGAACCCCGGGCGATCGTTCTCAACCGTTCTGCCGGCAAGCCCTGAGGATCGGAAGATATGTCTTCCGGCATAACTACGTAGTTTCCGAACCTTACGTTATCACCCCACGACATTAGTGTTAGCGCCGAACATGGAGCGCGCTGGTATTGGGTATATTCAGGCGCTCTGGCCTCTCATTTACTGGTAGGCACATGACGAGATGACGCTAACGCTCCTCACGCGCGAGGTCGTGCCGTTCCTTCTAGCGCTGTTGGCACTCGTCGTCGCGGCATTGCTGGTCGATGGGTTGCTCCACGCCCTCGATCTCGTGTGGGTAGGCCGTTACCTTGGAATTCCCGGTGTGCTGCTGATCATCGGTTCATTCGGATATTCGCTGCGGAAGCGGAAGCTGATCGCCCAGGGGAATCCGGCAACGCTGCTTCGGTTGCACGAACGTATGGCCTGGATCGGGTGTCTGATGGTTCTCGTTCATGCCGGGATCCACTTCAACGCGATCCTTGGATGGCTTGCAGTAGGGGCATTGCTTATCAATGTCGGCAGCGGCCTTACGGGGAAATATCTGCTGCAGCGTGCTCGCCTGCGACTTGCAGCGACCGGTGAGACGTTACGCCGGCAGGGACTATCGGGACATGAGCTCGAAGAACATTTGTACTGGGACAGTCTGACGTTTGATGTCGTCAAACAGTGGCGGGCCGTCCATTACCCCATCACGCTCGCGTTTGCCGTCTTGGCGACCGCCCATATTGTCAGCGTATTCGTGTTCTGGAGCTGGAGGTGAAGAGCCGTTGGGTCCTGGGCCTGATCACTGCCATTCTGCTCGGGCTCGGCGTTTTGATCTTCTTTTGGCCGAATTTCATGATCGCTCCCGGCCCGCTGGCGCCCGCGCACGCCACACTGGCCAAGAACTGTTTTGCCTGCCACGAGCCGTTCCAAGGGGCGGCGGCCGAGCAATGCGTTAGCTGCCACGTGGTCGCAACGATCGGGTTACTCACCACCAAGGGCGTCAAGCTGCCCCCTTCCGCCGCGAACGTCGCTTTCCATCAAAAATTGACCAATCAAAACTGCCTATCGTGCCACACGGGCCACGCGGGTTCGGTGCAGGCGCTGGGTCATCGCCCTCCCTTCTCCCACGAATTGCTGCTGCCGGAGGCCCGCGCGAAATGCGACACGTGCCACAAAGTGCCCGGGACTCCGATCCACCGCGGCGCGAGCGCGAATTGTGGACTGTGCCACGGCCAGGATGGCTGGAAGCCCACCCATTTCGATCACACCAAGTTCTTCCTGCTTGAAGGCCCGCATAGGACCGCCTGCGCTACCTGCCACGCCAACAATGACAACAGCCGGTTCACCTGCTTCGGATGCCATGAGCATCAGCCGGATGCGATCCGGGCAAGGCATCTTCGGGAGGGCATCTCCAATTTCGAGAACTGCGTGCAGTGCCATCGAAGCGGCGGCGGCGAACATGGCGAGGGAAGTTCCGGCGAACGAGGGGACGACGACTGATGCTGACCACGGATCGGAAGCGCACTTGCCAGTCCTCGCCTAAGTGGCAAGCCATGGGAGCCGAGTGGGGCGAGCTGGGTCCGGCGCAATGACGGAGAACGCAGGCTCGGCGAATGCGATACCGGCGATCCCACCCTCCAACGATCAGCCCGTTGCGCTTCCTGGTCCGATGCAAGCACCGCAACCCGACAACGCTCCGCCACCACCAGAGACAAAGCGACCCGAGCCCCCGCAGCAGCACCGCGCGCGCCTTTGGCTGGCTGGTGGCGGGATCGTCCTTCTTGCAGTCCTAGCCGGCATTGGTTGGTGGGCGACGCATCGGTCACCTTCCGTCCGGTATGTTACGGAGGCGGTGTCTCGCGGACCGGTTATTCGATTGGTCACGGCAACTGGAACCGTAAACCCGGTGCTGACGATCATCGTCGGCAGTTATGTTTCCGGTGTCATCCAGGAACTTTCCTGCGACTACAACACAAAGGTTAAGAAAGGCCAGATCTGCGCGAAACTGGACCCGAGGCTTTACCAAAGCGTGGTCAACCAGGATAAGGCCAGCCTTGACGTGGCATCGGCTCAGTTCCAGAAGGACAGGTCCGTCGTCCGCTACACTCAGATTAACGATACCCGAAATCGTCACCTCGTTAACCTCGATTCGGTCGCCCTCGATACCGCAGACCTCGCACGGAGCGCCTTCGAGCAGGCCAGCGCTCAGGCGGCACTCGATGCGGCAAGTATCGACCTGAGAAAGGCGGAACTGGCGTCGGCGACCGTCAATCTTGGATATACCAACATCGTCTCTCCGGTAGACGGCACCGTGGTGTCGCGCAACATCACAGTCGGCCAGACGGTAGCGGCGACGTTTCAGACGCCAACGTTGTTCCTGATCGCCAGCGACCTGACCAAGATGCAGGTGGACACCAATGTCAGCGAGAGCGACATCGGTTCCGTCAGTAAGGATGACAAGGCGCGTTTCTCGGTCGATGCGTTCCCGGGGCGCGTCTTTAAAGCCATCGTCGTTCAGGTACGGCAATCGCCGCAGACCGTTCAAAACGTGGTGACCTATGATGTCGTCGTTGCCGTCGCCAATTCTGATCTCACGCTCAAACCTGGCATGACGGCGTCAACCCAGATCGTGACCGATGAGCGCGCAGATGTGCTCCGAGTGGCGGATCAGGCGTTGCGCTACGTCCCGGCCGGTGCGGCCCCTGTCAAGCCAGGAGCCTCTCGGTTATGGGTGCTTCGCGAGGGCGTGCCCGTCGAAGTGGCGGTCGTGACCGGGCTCGATGACGACAGCACGACCGAGCTCGTGTCTGGCGAAGTGAAGCCCGGTGATCTGGCA
>CAIXXC010000302.1 GCA_903923205.1 uncultured Rhodospirillales bacterium
GAAGTCGCGCACGAAGCGGCCGGACTGGATGTCCTCGAGGACGCGCTTCATCTCGGCCTTGGTCTCGGCCGTGATGATGCGTGGGCCGGTGACGTAGTCGCCGTATTCCGCCGTGTTCGAGATCGAGTAGCGCATATTGGCAATGCCGCCCTCATAGATGAGGTCGACGATCAGCTTGACCTCGTGCAGGCACTCGAAATAGGCCATCTCGGGGGCGTAGCCCGCCTCGACCAGGGTCTCGAAGCCGGCCTGGATCAGGGCGGTCAGGCCGCCGCAGAGCACGGCCTGCTCGCCGAAGAGATCGGTCTCGCATTCTTCGCGGAAGGTCGTTTCGATCACGCCTGAACGGCCGCCGCCAATCGCGGAGGCATAGGACAGCGCGATGTCGAGCGCGGTGCCGGAGGAATCCTGGGCAACGGCGACAAGGCAGGGGACGCCGCCGCCGCGCTGGTATTCCGAGCGAACGGTATGGCCAGGACCCTTCGGCGCGATCATGAACACGTCGATGTCGGGGCGGGGCTCGATCAGCTTGAAGTGAATGTTCAGGCCATGGGCGAACGCGATTGCCGCGCCTTCCCGCATGTTCGGCTTCAGATCATCCTTCCAGATATCGGCCTGAAGTTCGTCCGGGGCCAGGACCATGATGATGTCGGCAACGCGCGCCGCTTCGGCGGCGGACATGACTTTGAAGCCGGCAGCCTCGGCCTTCTTGACGGTCGCGGAGCCGGGGCGCAGGCCGATGATGACGTCGGCAACGCCGCTATCCTTCAGATTGGCGGCATGGGCGTGGCCCTGGCTGCCGTAACCGATGATGGCGATCTTCTTGCCCTTGACCAGATTGACGTCGGCGTCGTGGTCGTAATAGACGCGCATGGTTCGTGACCTTTCTTTCTCGTAACAAATGCCCGGCTCGCGGGCGTCGGGGGTGTTAAAACGGTTCCTGGCCGCGCGACATAGCCGCGGCGCCGGTACGGGCGAGTTCGACCAGGCCAAGCGGCCTCATCAAGCCGATGAAGGTATCAAGCTTCTCTGCTGGTCCCGTCAATTCGAAGATGAAGGACACAGCGGTCGTATCGACGACGCGGGCACGAAAGATTTCGGCCAGACGCAGCGTTTCCGCACGATTTTCGCCAACCGCATGAACCTTGATCAGGGCAAGTTCGCGCTCGACATGGGGGCCGTTTTCGGTCAGGTCGCGGACCGAGTGGACCGGGACGAGCCGCTCAAGCTGGGCCTTGATCTGCTCGATCACCATCGGCGTGCCGATCGTGACGAGGTTGATTCGCGACAATCCAACCTCGCGATCAACCTCCGCGACCGTCAGGCTTTCGATATTATAGCCCCGGCCCGAGAACAACCCGATCACACGGGCGAGCACGCCCGGCTCGTTGTCGACGATGACGGCGATAGTATGGCGCTCTTGCGGCGCGTGTTTGTCGGCCATGATGGTCAGGTCCTTTGGTCTCGATGCCGGCCTATACCAGCACCATGCCGTCCTCGGAGGCGAAGCTGTCGCCCGCTCTCTGGTCCGGCGGCGCGAGCAGCACCTCGTTATGGGCCGCGCCCGAGGGGATCATCGGGAAGCAGTTCTCAAGCTGATCGACGCAGATATCGGCGATGACCGGACCCGGCGTGTCCAGCATTTTTCGGATGACGTCGTCAAGCTGGCCCATATTTTCCGCACGAAGGCCGGTCGCACCGAATGCTTCGGCGAGTTTCACGAAATCGGGCAGTGAATCCGAATAGCTTTCCGAGTAACGACCGCCATGCATCAACTCCTGCCACTGCCGCACCATCCCCATGTACTGGTTGTTGAGGATAAAGACTTTCACCGGCAGGCGATATTGGCACAGGGTCGACATTTCCTGGATATTCATCAGGATCGATGCTTCACCGGCGATATCGATGACCAGCGCGTCGGGATGCGCGATCTGCACGCCATAGGCCGCCGGCAGACCATAGCCCATCGTGCCGAGCCCGCCCGACGTCATCCAGTGGTTTGGCTTGTCAAAGCGGAAGAACTGCGCCGCCCACATCTGATGCTGGCCGACCTCGGTGGTGATGAAGACCTCGCGGTCGCGAGTCATCTGATACAGCCGCTCGATGGCGTATTGAGGCTTAATGATATTTTCCGACTTGCCATAGGCAAGGCAGTTAACCGCGCGCCAACACTCGATCTGCTCCCACCAGCGACCGATCACCTCGCGATCGATTTTGACCTTGCGCGCCTTCCAGCGCTGCACCAGGAGTTCAAGCGCGCGACCGGCGTCACCGATGATGGCCAGATCAACACGGATGTTCTTGTTGACCGAGGACGGATCGATATCGATCTGGATCTTCTTCGAGCCCGGCGAAAACGCGTCGGTGCGACCGGTCACGCGGTCGTCAAAACGCGCGCCGACGGCAAGCATGACGTCGCAGCCATGCATCGTCAGATTGGCCTCGTAGGTGCCGTGCATCCCGACCATACCCAGATATCGGGGATCGGACGCGGGCAGGGTACCGAGGCCCATAAGGGTCAAGGTGCAGGGAAAGCCCGAGAGTTCGACGAGTTCGGTCAGCAGGCGGCTCGCCTCCGGGCCGGCATTGATGACGCCACCGCCGGCATAGATGATCGGGCGTTTGGCCGTCTCAAGCAGGTCAATTGCGGCGTCGATCGCAGCGATATCGGGCTCCGTGCGCGGACGGTAGGTGCGGTGGGCGATCTCCTGCGGTGGCAGGTAGGAACCTTCCGTCACCAGAATATCCTTGGGCAGGTCAATCACGACGGGGCCCGGGCGACCGTTGCGCGCGACATAGAACGCCTCGTGCACCGTGCGGGCGAGCTTGTCGACGTTTTTGACCAGGTAATTATGTTTGGTGCAGGGCCGAGTGATGCCTGTGGTATCGGCTTCCTGAAACGCGTCATTGCCGATCAAATGCGTGGGCACCTGGCCACACAGGCAGACGATCGGTACGGAGTCCATCAGGGCGTCGGTCAGGCCTGTGACGGCATTGGTCGCACCGGGGCCGCTGGTGACTAGGACGACGCCGACCTTGCCGGTCGATCTAGCGTAGCCTTCGGCAGCGTGAACAGCAGCCTGTTCATGGCGCACAAGGATGTGGCGGATATGATTCTGCTGGAACAGCGCGTCATAGAGCGGCAGCACCGCGCCGCCGGGATAGCCGAAAATGACGTCGACACCTTGGTCGACCAGCGCCTTCAGGACGATCTCGGCGCCCTTCATCTTTGCATTGCTGGTCTCTGCGCCGGCAGTTGCCGCGCCTGATGTGGTCGTCGTCATGAAGCCTCCTGACCCCCGCCCAATCCAGCGGAAGGCGCGGAACCTAACCGCGGTTCGGGTTTCGGTCAAGCGGTTGAAACAATTTTCTGACAAATTAATGGGGCTATATTGTAATTATATTGCGCGGATATCGGATTCGCATAGGGCATCTGATGGCGGAACCAGGTCGCCTGGCGCTTGGCGTAGTTTCGCGTCGTCTGTTGTCCCTGGGTAATGGCCTGGGCAAGGTCGAGCTGGCCCGCGTGATGACGGAGCAATTCCGGCACACCCAGCGCCTTCATGATCGGCCGATCGGGTGGAAGGTTGCGGTCGGCGAGGCTGGCGATCTCGTCCAGCGCGCCGCTCTCTATCATGCGGACAAAGCGGCCGTCGCAGGCGGCATAGAGCTGATCGCGCGGTGGGATAAGGGTGAAGGCGATAGGTTCGATCCGCCGCTGACCGCGGCCTTCCTCCTGCCAGACGGCAAGTGAACGACCGGTCGTGGCAATAACCTCGTGTGCGCGCATCAACCGCTGCGCATCGCTCGGGCGCAGCCGCGCCGCCATCGCCGGGTCAAGTGATGCGAGCCGGGCGTGGAATTCAGCCCCGCCGATTTCGGCATGAAGGGCGCGTGTGGCGGCACGAACCTCCTCGGAGATTTCGGGCACAGGCGCGATGCCTTCGACCAGAACCCGCAGATAAAGACCGGTGCCGCCCACGAGGATGGGCATCAAGCCGTCTCTTTGTGCTTGTTCGATGGCCGTTATCGCCATCTCGGCCCAGCTCGCGGCTGTGCATACTTCGCCCCCATCGAGCACGCCGTAGAGCCGATGGGGTGTTTGTGCCAGGGCATCGGCATCGGGGCGCGCGGTCAGTATCGCGAGATCGCGATAGACCTGCATGCTGTCGGCATTGATGACGCAGCCATCCAAGGTACGGGCAATCTCGAGAGCCAGCGCGGACTTCCCGGATGCCGTCGGGCCGGCGATAATCACGATAGGTCTGCTCATGCCCTCTGGATAGCAGGTCAGAGCTGGGTGTTCAGCTCACTTTATTCAGTGCTGCTGAGCTTCATGATGATGATACCCGACAGGATCAGCCCGGCGGCGAAATAGCGAACAGCGCCGGCCTGTTCGCCCAGGAGCGTGATGCCAACCGCGAATGCGCCGATCGTGCCGATGCCGGTGAAGACGGAGTAGGCGGTTCCCAGTGGCAGCTCCCGCAGCGACAGGGTTAGAAACCCGATGCAGAGCGGGATCGATAGGACCAGAAAGACCGAAGGCCACAGTCGCGTGAAACCATGCGACTGCTTCATCGTATAAGCCCACACGATTTCGAAAAATCCGGCAGTGATCAGATAGACCCAGGCCATGCAGGCTCTCCCCGTGCGAGAGCCGGGCCGTCCCGGACTTTCACCCCTTGTCGGGGGGAGGGCGTGGCCTCACGGGGGCAATAGATGGAACCCGTGGGATTCTAGGTCAAGCTTGTTATCCTTTACCGAAACCGAAACCTATCTTATGCGGCCAAAGACCGGGGTTGCCGTTCGCGCGTGGGGCGGGTAAGCCTCGCCGCGTTATCTTAGCTGAGCCTTGGGGAGCTCTTCATGTCTGACCATGTTCTCACGCTTATCGCCGGGCCGAATGATTACACTCTCGCCGAGAAGACCGTCGTGTCGGTCCGAGAGCGGCTGCATGCCCTTGGCGCCGATGTTGAGCGGGCTGATTGGTTGGCGCCGGGCCGGGCCTGCGATATCGGCTTTGCCCATCTCCACACCGATCAGGCCGATGCTGTCGCCCGCGTCGTGCTTGAAGGCGCGCCCGTCGATGTGATTGCTCAAGGGCAGACGGGACGTCGCAAGAAGCTGCTGCTGGCAGATATGGAATCGACTCTTATCCATAATGAGATGCTGGATGAACTCGCGGATTTCGTCGGCTTGCGTGAGAAGATCGCCGGAATCACCGCGCGGGCCATGAATGGCGAGCTCGATTTCGAAGGGGCACTGGAAGAGAGGGTCGCCTTGCTCGCCGGTCTTGGTGTCGACGTCCTGGAGAGAGCGGCCGAGCGGATCACCCTGATGCCGGGGGCGCGGGCGCTTGTACAAACGATGCGCCGCCATGGTGCCCTAACCGTGCTGGTGTCCGGCGGGTTCACCTTTTATACGGCGCGCATTCGGGAAGCCCTGGGTCTTGACCGCGATCACGCCAATACCCTTGAGATCGCGGAGGGTAAACTGACCGGGCGGGTAATGCGGCCCATCCTTGGCAAGCAGGCGAAATGCGATGCCCTGGTGCGGATATCGTCAGAACTCGGGCTGCCGCTTGCCGAAACAATCGCGGTGGGCGATGGCGCGAATGATCTGGCGATGTTGCAGGCGGCGGGGCTCGGGATCGCCTTTCATGCCAAACCCAGCGTGGCGGCGGCGGCGAAATGGCGGATCGATCAGGGCGATCTGACCACTTTGCTCTATGCCCAAGGCTACCGTTCGGACGAGATTATGACGTTATAAAGGCAAAATCCCTTGGGTGGTTGCAAAGAACCAGGCAATCACCAAATGTTGCGCATTGGCTCCAGAACTCGGTCGCTCTTGCCGGGCGGGGCCTCAACCCTTGTCGCCCTTGACCCCAGGAGGTCTTGATGACGCCCGAAGAAACCCAATTGTTGTCCGCGCTGGTCGAACGCGTGCGCTCAACCCAATTGCTGCATACCGATAGCGATGCTGAGCGGATGATCCGCGACCTCACCGCCGCCAAGCCCGAGGCAGCCTACATCCTCGCCCAGACCGTGGTCATGCAGGATTACGCGCTGCGTCAGGCCCGAGCCAGGCTGGACGATTTGCAGAACCAACTGAATAATGCCCAAGCGCTCGCGGCCCAGCAGGCCCAGGCGCCTCGGTCCGGTGGCTTCTTCTCTGGCTTGTTCGGCGGGGGTGCCGCCGCCGCTGCGCCGCCGCCGCCAGCCGCCGGACCATGGGGGGGGCGTCCGGCCGCCGCCAGCTATGCCCAGCAAGGTTATGCACCGCCGCCCCCACCTCCGCCAAATTATGGCGCGCAGACTGGCTATGCGCAGTATCCCGCAGGCGGGGGTCAGCCAAGCTTTCTCCAGGGTGCAGCGCAGACGGCGATGGGTGTTGCCGGTGGTGCGTTGCTGTTCGAAGGAGTCTCCTCGCTGTTCGGCGGCCATCATGGCTTCGGCGGAGGCGGTTTTGGCGGTGGCTTCGGCGATGCCGCCTGGGGCAATGGTATGCCGCAGGAGACCATCAACGAGACGGTCGTGAATAATTATTACGATGGCACGTCGCCGTCCGACAGCGGCTATGCCAGCAGCGATTACGCCGCGCCGGATCAGGGGGGCTTCCTCGATACGAGCTACGATCCGGGCTCCGATTTCGACACTGGCGGCTTCAGTGACGACGACAGCAGCTTTACCTGAAGCCTGTGCAGGCATCAAACGCCGGTGCCCTCTCTGCCTCGTTCGGGGCGGAGAGGGGAGGCTTCAGTGGATCGAGGTGTCGAATAGCTTCTCGATCGCAGCGTCATCGAAGCCATAACGGGCGCCGCAGAATTCGCATGTGACCGAGATCTCGCCATCGACGGCGAGGTCGGCCAGTTCCTCCCGTGGGATAGACTGCAACACTCGTTCGATCCTGGCGCTAGAGCATCGACATTGCGCTGCGATCGGGTGAACGGGAAACACCCTGACACCGTCCTCGTGAAACAACCTGAACAGAAGCGTGTCGGGCGCAAGCCTGGCGTCCGTCAACTCCGACGGCTTGCAGCTGCTCATCAGCAGCAACGCGCGACGCCAGCCGTCTTCGTCCGCCTCCAAGGCCAACTCCCCGCCAAAGCCGAGGCGATGGGGGGCCTCCTCGCCATCGATCTCCAGCGATGACGGCGGCAGCCGCTGGATCATCAAACCGCCGGCACGCCACGGCCCAGGCGATTGCACCCCTGCCATTCGCTGGACCGAGACCAGAACGCCGGTTTCGATCTGCTCGCTCTGGCGAAAATAATGATGGACACATTCGGCCAGGGTCGCGCCATCGAGATCGACGATCCCTTGGTAACGCTCCGTGTGCTCGCCCTGATCGACAGTGAAGGCGAGGTATCCGGCGCCGAGCAGGCGGGGCACCGCGTTAACCGGGCCGGGCCCAGCCTCCAGCCGCGCGAGCGCCTCGGCATCGAACTGAGCATAGCCGCGCACGGCACCTTCGGATGTCACATCGGCGACCATGAGCCTGATCGGCCCATTGCCCTTGGTCTGCAGGGTGAACACGCCCTCGTATTTAAGCGCGCCCGCCAGCAGCACGGCGAGCGTGATGGCTTCGCCCAGCATCTGGGCAACCGGTTCGGGATAGTCGTGGCGACTGACGATTTCATCCACGGCGCTGCCGAGCCGGGCAAGCCTGCCGCGCAGGGCGGAGGCGTCTATCTGGAAGGGGCGGACGAGATCGTCGCCGTGCAGGCTCACGTCAGGCACCAGAACAGCACGCCCTTTTGCGCGTGCAGCCGATTTTCGGCCTCGTCCCAGACGACCGATTGCGGCCCGTCGATGACCTCGCCTGTTACTTCCTCGCCGCGCTTTGCGGGCAGGCAATGCATGAAGATCGCGCCGCTCGCCGCCTGCGCCATCAGCGCCTCATCGACGCGATAGGGCTGAAGCAGCGCATTGCGCGTCACGCTCGCCTCTACCCCCATCGAGACCCAGGTATCGGTGACAACGCAGCTTGCGCCGCGCACCGCCTCAACCGGGTCAGTCGTGACATGGACCTTCGCCCCCTCGTTGCGCGCCCAGGCCAGGATCTCCGGCGCGGGCTGATAAGGCTCAGGGCAGGCAAGGCGGATCTCGAAATTGAAACGGGCGGCTGCGTGGATCCAGGAGGTCGCGACATTATTGCCGTCCCCCGTCCAGGCGACGATCTGCTTGGAAAGATCGCCCTTATGCTCCTCCAGGGTCATGACATCGGCCATGATCTGGCAGGGATGGCTCTGGTCGGTCAGGCCGTTGATCACCGGAATACCGGCATAATGCGCCAGTTCCTCAAGCTTGGACTGCTCCGTCGTCCGGATCATGATCGCATCGACGTAGCGTGCCAGCACGCGGGCCGTATCCTTGATCGGCTCGCCGCGCCCCATCTGGCTGTCGCCATGGGTCATCATCACGGTATCGCCGCCGAGCTGTTTCATCGCGACCTCGAAGGAAACGCGGGTGCGCGTTGAATGCTTCTCGAAGATCATCGCCAGCGTCTTGCCGGCAAGCGGATGATGTGGCGCCAGGACCCCCTGTGCGCGCGGAGAGCCCGGGTTTTTATAGGCGTGCCCGATATCGAGGATGCGCCGCAACTCGGCGGCACTGACCTGATCGAGGTCCAGGAAATGACGAGGCTGGCCCACCATCTATCCTTCCAATACCCGGCACGCGGCGTCGATCTTTGCCAGTGCTTCCTCGACCTCGGCCTCGCTGACCGTCAGGGGCGGGACCATGCGGACGACATTGTCGCCGGCACCCACGGTCAGCAGCTTCTGGGAATTCAGTTCGCGCACCAGGTCGGTATTGGTTACGGCACATCGAATCCCGAGCAGCAGTCCTTCGCCCCGTGCCTCCGCGAGGATCGTCGGATGGCGCTGCACCAACCCCTGCAACCCCGCCAGCAACTGGGAGGAGCGCTCCGCCACATGATCGAAGAAGCCGGGGGCGAGCACGACATCCAGAACGGCATTGCCGATCGCGGTCGCCAGTGGGTTGCCGCCATAGGTCGAGCCATGGGACCCCGCGATCATGCCCGCAGCCGCCGCCTCGGTCGCCAGCACCGCGCCCAGCGGAAAGCCGCCGCCGATGCCCTTGGCGACCATCATCACATCCGGTGAGATTCCGGCATATTGATGCGCCCACAGCTTGCCGCTGCGGCCCATGCCGCACTGAACCTCGTCGAAGATCAGCATCAGGCTGAATTCATCCGCGATTTTGCGCAGGCCGCGCAGATAGGCGGGCGACCCGGCGCGCACACCGCCTTCGCCCTGGATCGGCTCAACGATAATGCCCGCGGTCTCCTGCGTGATCGCGGCGCGCATGGCGTCCAGATCGCCGAAGGGGACGTGATCGAAGCCTGCGACCGGGGGACCGAAGCCCTTCAGATATTTCTCGTTGCCCGCTGCCGCCAGGGTCGCCAGCGTGCGACCGTGGAACGCGCCCTCGCATCCGATGATCCGGTAGCGCTCCGGGTTGCCTTTGTTTGAGTGATATTTGCGCACGACCTTGATCGCGAGTTCACCCGCCTCCGCCCCGGAATTCACGAAGAATGCGGTATCGGCAAAAGAAGTCGCGATAAGGCGCTCCGCCAGACGGATCTGGTTCGGTACCTGATAGAGGTTCGAGGTGTGCCAGAGCTTATGGCCCTGTGCGACCAAAGTCTCCACCAGGTGAGGATGGCAATGGCCCAGCGCGCAAACGGCGATCCCGGCGGTGAAGTCGAGATAGCGGGTGCCGTCCACGGTGAAGAGCGCGGTGCCTTCGCCACGCTCAAAGGCGAGGTCGAAGCGGGAATATGTCGGCATTACGGCGGGAATCACGGGTCTAACCTCCCGATCGGGGTGGCTGAAAAACAACGAATACAGGGGCGAATATCGGCTTCGCCGAAGCCGCGCATCTGGCAGGCCAGAGGCCGCGACGAATGGCTATTCTATCGTCGTCGTGTGACGGCGTGCTGACCGCGACCTTGCGCCTGCAGCACCTTTTGACCCTGAGCCCAAGTCATCATCCGCTCCCGACGGCAGGCTTCGCTGCCGCGCCATTTTCAGCAAAGGAGCGAAACTATGGAAACCGGCCCCGGCGGTCAACCATTGGATTGCGTATAACCCCCGGCTTTTGCCGGTTTTACCCCGATTTACCTATGCTTTGAGCTTGTATCCCGTGGCGAACAGGCGCCAGGCAAGGATCAGGAGGGCCGTATTGATCGCCGCCGTGACGACGACGCCCAGCATGGGATCGGCATCGCTGATCCCGATGAAGCCGTAGCGAAAGCCGTCGATCAGATAGAATATCGGATCGAAATGGGCGCCGATCCGGGCGAAGCCGGGCAGGTTCTCGACCGAATAAAAAGTCCCCGACAGGAAGGACAGCGGCAGGATCACGAAATTGGTGACGGCCGCCATGTGATCGAATTTCTCGGACCACAACCCCGCGAGCACGCCCAGCGTTGACAGCATCAGCGAAGCCGAGACCGCATTGAACAGGATGAAGCCGAGCGAAAAGATATGGACCGGCGCGAACGGCATGATCGACAGGGCAACCACGAAGCCGACGAAGACGCCCCGCGTCGCCCCACCGAGGCAGAGCGCGAGGATGGTTTCGGCGGGCGACAACGGCGGCATCAGCAGATCGACGATCGTGCCCTGCATCTTGCTGATCATGATCGACGAGGATGTGTTGGCGAAGGCGTTCTGCGTCACCGACATCATGATCAGGCCGGGCGCCAGAAACTCGCTGTAATGCAGCCCGCGCGGACCCGCACCCGCGCCGCTGCGCGCCAGGGTGAAGACAGCCAGATAGAGCAGCGTGGTGACCACCGGGGCCAGCAGGGTCTGGGTATAGACCTTCAGGAAGCGGCGAACCTCCCGCTGATAAAGGGTCCAAAAGCCCAGCCAATTGACGGGCGAAAGTTTCCGGGTCTGATAGGCGCGGAGGTCTTGGGTGATGTCGACCATGGGACGCTGTTGTTCTTCCGTTCGATTTTGCAGCAAACCCTATCGACCCCGCACGCCCCGGACAAGACGCGATTGGGCATCGGTGCCATACGTCGGCAACGACTATGAAACCGGGTGTTTCACATGGAACATTTTAGGAACTTTTTTTGCGGAATTTGTTAGAAGTTTGTCGCTTTGAACTAGCAAATACTTCAGATAGTTTTTTTAAAGACAAATCTCGATAAAGTTGCGAAACTTTTGCCCCATGAATTCTCGCACGTATATCCGCGACAAAAAGAAGATGGTCTCAGCGACCCAGTGGGCGAGTGGGGCAATCCCAAAAGCGCACTACCCGCTTTTCAAAATGAAGGGCGAGCTTGGTCCAGCTTGGCGATGGCGCGCGGCGGTTCTGAAATCCGCCACTACAGAATACCGTTTGTTGGTGCAAGTACGCTGGGATAAACCGAACTACAAGGCGTGGCTTGCTGTGTTGATCGGCCTAGATTGGGCTACGATAGCTAGATTGGAAATTCACCCTCACGCCGGCTTGCACTGCCACCTTCAATGCCCAGATCAAGGTGTCGAGGTTGGGGTGATTGCGCCGAAAGGCGTTCTCTTTCCTCGCCACAAAGCTCAACACCGCCGCAAAAAAGAGGTAAAGTCGGAAACGGATGCTTGGGAAAAGGCGTTGGAGTTTTTCCGGGCTCAAACCGCCGAAGTCGGATTATTGGGGATATGAACATCGAAGAAACCCTCTGTACGGCATTTTGTGATGGGATCACCGTCTCTGCGGTTCCCGCAGGATTTGCCGTGTCCACAGGCTTCGAGGATGCTTCGGGCGACCGCATTGGCTTCTATCTGACCAAAGATGACGACACGGACATGTATCGGATCGAGGACGATGGTTCTCTCGTTCCCACACTGATGGCATCTGGGGTCGATCTGACCAAGGGAACCCGCGAGAAACTGTTCCAACAAATTCTGGAACAGGGGCGCGTCATTTTCGATGACGATAGTCGCGAACTACGGACCCACTGGCTCCGAGAAGAGGATGTCCCCGCTGCCGCAATGCGATTTGTGGCAACGCTTATGCGTGTTGCCAACCTTTCCATTGTTCGCCCGGAAATCGTGAGTGCGAATTTCCAAGAAGACGCCGTTGCACGAATAAAGCAGGACTTGGGTGCTGATTTCCGAATCAAGGAGAATGAATCGCTTAGCCCAGCCTTGTCAGATTACGAGCCTGATATTCTATTGTTGGCTCCGGGGAAAACCCCTGTAGCGGTCTTTATCGCCACGTCGGATCAGCGGATATACGAAGCGATCCTGATGCAAATGGCGGCGCGTCATGAAGCCAAAGTCGAATGCTCTATTGTCGCTTTAATCGATAAGGAGCGGTCGAAGCTAACCACCCACAAAATGCGCCAGCGCGCGCGCAACCGTCTCGCTGCAGCCCCGGAATTTTATGGGGAAGAGGCCGCGTCGGTATTGAGGATCGCTGAGGAAGCGCGAGCCATCGCGATCCACTAAGAGGTACGGGGAAAAAGACGGGCCGACCTAAAGGACCCCTTCCGGACGACCAAGAGAGACCAGGTTCATGGGAATGTTTTGAGGGCACGGTTGACGCTGCCCCCCCACACCCGCCCCAATCAGGCCGCCTCAGCCTTCACCCCTTCCCATTACCGGGCCAAGCTGATAGGTAACGCGCCATCATCCCAAACGTCCCTATCGATAGACCGGCTGCACCACCTATGAAAATTATCGCCAATGATATCCGGCCCGGCACCGTCCTGGAGCTGAACAATCGTCTTTACGTCGTCCTCAAGCGCGAAACCGTGCAGCCCGGCAAGGGTGGCGCGTTTGCCGCTGTGGAAATGAAGGATATCCGCACGGGCACCAAGATCGTCGAGCGTTTCCGCACCCAGGAGACGGTGGAGCGGGTCCGGCTTGATGAGAAGGAAATGCAGTTCCTCTATTTCGAGGAAAATCAGGCGACCTTCATGGATCAGGAAAATTACGAGCAGGTCCAGATCGATCGCGACCTGATCGGCGAGCCTGCCGACTTCCTGCAGGACGGCATGGTCGTGACCGTGCTGTTCCACGAGACCGAGGCGCTCTCCGTCGAGCTGCCGCAGACCGTCATTATGGAACTGGTCGAGGCTGATCCTGTCGTCAAGGGCCAGACGGCGTCCTCTTCCTACAAGCCCGGCAAGCTCGCCAATGGCCGCCGCGTTCTGATCCCGCCCCATATGGAAGCCGGCACCCGCATCGTCGTCAACACCACCGACGGCAGCTATCTCGAGCGGGCGAAGGACTAATCTTCATGGCGGTTCGTTCGGCCCTGATGAACGTCATGGCCGCTGCCGCCCGCAAGGCCGGGCGCGGTCTCATTCGTGATTTCGGCGAAGTCGAAAACCTGCAGGTGTCGCAGAAAGGCCCGTCAGATTTCGTCTCGACCGCCGATCTGAAGGCGGAAAAGACGATACGGACGGAGCTTGAAAAAGCCCGTCCGGGCTTCGGCTTCATGATGGAGGAAAGCGCGGCGACGGTCGGCGATGGCCGCAATCGCTGGATTGTCGACCCGCTCGACGGCACGCTGAACTTCCTTCACGGCATTCCGCATTTCGCCGTCTCCATCGCGCTTGAGCGCGATGGCGAGATTGTCGCGGGCGTCGTCTATCAGCCACTGACCGACGAGGAATATTGGGCCGAAAAGGGCAGCGGCGCGTTCGTCAGCGATCGCCGCCTGCGCGTCTCAGGCAGGCGCAGTCTGGGCGAGTCCGTCATCGCGACGGGGATTCCCTTCCGTGAGCATGGCGAGCATCCGAAATACCTGAAGACCCTGCAGGCCGTGATGGCGCAGACCGCCGGTGTTCGTCGCTTCGGGTCGGCAGCGCTCGATCTTGCCTATGTTGCGGCCGGCAAATACGAGGGGTTCTGGGAATTCAACCTGAAACCCTGGGACATCGCGGCGGGCCTGCTGCTGGTCCGCGAGGCTGGGGGTTATACCAGCGAGCTGCTCGGCTCCGGCGATATTCTGAAGACCGGCAATGTGCTGGCCGCAAATGATCATCTTCACTTGCCGCTGGGCGCCCTGCTGCGGGCGTCGATGCAAGAGGCCAAGGCGCCGAAGTGAGCGCCGGCCGTCCGGTTTGAGACATGACAGCCGACCTCGTCGCCACCCCGGGGCTGGCTGAACCATCCACCCCGATGATCGCCCAGTTCCTGGGCATCAAGAACCAGCATCCCGATGAACTGCTGTTCTACCGGATGGGCGATTTCTACGAGCTGTTTTTCGAGGACGCGCAAAAGGCAGCAGCCGCCCTCGATATCACGCTGACGCGGCGCGGCAAGCATGACGGCCGCGACATCCCCATGTGCGGCGTCCCGGTCCATGCCGCCGACAATTACCTCGCCCGGCTGATTCGCCAGGGCTATCGGGTGGCGATCTGCGAGCAGACGGAAGATCCGGCGGAAGCCAAGAAGCGCGGGGCTAAGCAACCGGTGCGCCGCGCCGTCGTTCGCATCGTCACCGCGGGCACCCTGACCGAGGATCATCTCCTCGACGCCCGTCGGCATAATTTCCTTGCCGCCGTCGCCGAGGTGGCAGGAGAGATCGGGCTTGCGTCCGTCGACATGTCGACAGGAGAGGTCGAATTCCAGGCCGTCGCCACCGAAGGGTTGGGCGCGGCGTTGGCGCGGCTGTCGCCGGGGGAGATCCTGATCTCCGAACGCCTCGCCGAAAAGCCGGCGATGGCGGAGATATTGGCCGAATGGCGCGCGGTGATGACGCCGCTGCCGCATCCCCGCTTCGACAGCGAGGCCGGTCGTCGCCGTCTTGCGAAGCTCTATGGTGTCGGCACGCTCGACGGCTTCGGCGTGTTCGGGCGGGCGGAATACGCGGCGGGCGGCGCGCTGGTTGATTATATCGAGTTGACCCAGCAGGGCAGGGTGCCGAACTTGGCCCCGCCACGGCGGTTGATCGCCGGTGCCGTCATGGAAATCGACGGCGCGACAAGGCGCAATCTTGAACTTTCGATCACCTTGAATGGTGACCGCAGCGGCAGTCTGCTGGCAACCATCGACCGCACGATCACCGGGGCGGGCGCGCGTCGTCTGGCATCCGATCTTGCAGGTCCGCTTACCGATGCCCTGGCCATCGACGCAAGGCTTGATCTGGTCGAGCTGTTCGTGCGCGATCAGCGCCTGCGCGATGAGTTGCGCGAGATGCTGCGGCAATCGCCGGACATGCAGCGGGCACTCTCCCGGCTGGTGCTCGGTCGTGGTGGCCCGCGTGATCTGGCCGCGATTGGCGATGGCCTCGCGTTGGCGGCGCGCCTGCGGCCGCTGCTGGCTTCGGTCGCGAGCGGCGCGGGCGGGCCGCTTTTGCCCCATATCGAGGCCCAACTGGGCGAGCACGAGACGCTTATATCGCTGTTGCAGCAGGCACTGGCGCCAGAACTCCCCCTGCTGGCGCGAGATGGCGGTTTCATAGCGACCGGCTATGCCGCCGATCTCGACGAATGGCGGCTTTTACGGGATGAAAGCCGTCGCCTGATCGCCAATCTGCAGACCCGTTATGTCGGCGAAACCGGCGTGACCAGCCTTAAGATCCGCCACAACAATGTGCTTGGATATTATATCGAGGTGCCACCGGGCCAAGGCGAGCGGATCGATAGTGGACCGGGTGGCCGCTTCATCCACCGCCAGACCCTTGCGAGCGCGATCCGCTTTACGACGGTCGAGCTTAGCGAAATCGAAACCCGCGTGGCGCAAGCCGGGGATCGTGCCCTTGCCCTTGAGCTGGAACATTTTGCCATGCTGTCGGCGGAACTCACCGGCCATGCGGATGCGATCCAGCGCGCCGCGACGGCACTGGCCGCGCTTGATGTCGCCGCGAGCCATGCCGATCTCGCAGTGACGGAGCGATATGTTCGCCCGGTGATCGAGGACGGTGTCGCCTTCGAGATCGACAATGGCCGCCATCCCGTGGTGGAGGCGAACCTGCCGCCGGGGTCGCGGTTTGTGGGCAATGCCTGCGTGCTGGAGCCCGGTCGCCGTTTATGGCTTCTGACCGGCCCGAACATGGCCGGCAAGAGTACCTTTCTTCGGCAGAACGCGCTCATCACCGTCTTGGCGCAGATCGGTGCCTATGTGCCGGCGGATCGCGCCCGGATCGGTGTCGTTGATCGCTTGTACAGCCGCGTGGGCGCAGCCGACGATCTCGCCCGTGGCCGCTCGACCTTCATGGTCGAGATGGTCGAAACCGCCGCGATCCTCAATCAGGCTGGGCCCCGAGCGCTTGTCATCCTCGACGAGATCGGTCGCGGTACGGCCACCTATGACGGGCTGTCGATTGCCTGGGCGGCGGTCGAGCATCTCCATCAGGCCAACCGGTGTCGGGCGCTCTTCGCCACCCATTATCACGAACTGACCGCGCTCGCGGCGACATTGGACGATCTGGCCTGCTATTCGATGCGGGTGAAGGAGTGGCAGGGCGATGTCGTCTTCCTGCATGAGGTCGCGCCCGGCGCCGCCGATCGCTCTTACGGTATCCACGTCGCCAAGCTCGCGGGCCTACCGAAGCCTGTGATCCGGCGGGCCGAGGCGGTGCTGGCCTTGCTGGAGCGCGGTGCCGCCACCGGAGGCTCGCCGCTTGCCCGGCTTGCGGATGATCTGCCCTTGTTCAGTGCGATGCGACGCGAACCGGAGGCCATCGCCAAGCCTTCAGCCGTTGAAACAATGCTGGGCGAAATCAATCCCGACGATCTGTCGCCGCGCGAGGCGCTGGAATTGCTGTATCGCTTGGTCTCTATCTTGACGAAGACTTAATCAAGTCTAGCTCTACTGGTGGGTGGGACGTGAAAAACATGGTTGTCCCAACCGCTATTACAAACGATATATCTCTTATGTTGATGCATGCACCGGTGCCCGTCCGCGCTCAGGAAATCGTCGATCCCGCCGGACTCGACGAGCAACTCGCTGCGTCGCTTGAGGCCTACGAGAAGGCGGCGAACAAGTCGCGGAGCCCCGAGGGACCGCGAGGGCCGATTGTCGCCCTCCTCAAGTCGACATTGAACGACGGCAAGGCCGAAATCGAGCGTCGTTTCATGGTGGGCCATGACGGCGCGGCAGCGGTCGCGGCAACCAGCTTCCTGATGGATACGATCATCTCGGCGCTGTTCCGGGCGACGACAGAATTTGTCTATCCTGTGCCCAATCCGACGTCGAGCGAACGGCTGGCGATTCTGGCTGTTGGCGGCTATGGCCGTGGCGAACTGGCGCCGTATTCGGATATCGATCTCCTGTTCCTGCTGCCGTACAAACAGACCCCGGTTCTGGAGCAGGTCGTCGAATTCATGCTCTATGTCATGTGGGATCTCGGACTGAAGGTGGGTCATGCGACCCGCTCGGTCGATGAGACCCTGCGGCAGGCGCAGGCCGACATGACGATCCGGACCACGCTCGTCGAATCCCGCCACATTTGCGGTGACGAGGGTTCGTCCCAGGCCCTGCGCGACCGTTTCCGCGAAGACGTGATGGACGGCACAGGGGTCGAGTTCGTTGATGCCAAACTGCTGGAGCGAGAGAAGCGCCACCTGCGGATGGGTGATAGCCGCTACGTTCTTGAGCCCAACATCAAGGAAGGCAAGGGGGGATTGCGCGACCTCCATAGCCTATTCTGGATCGCAAAATACCTCTTCCATATTGAAACTCTGGAAGAACTGGTCGAACTGGGGCTTTTGGAGAAGGATGAGGCGCATCGCTTCGAGCGGGCGCAAAGCTTTCTCTGGACCGTACGCTGCCATCTTCATTACCTGACGAAGCGGGCTGAGGAGCGGCTCACCTTCGATGTTCAGGCCGAGATCGGGCGACTGATGGGTTATACCGATCACGCCGGCAGTCGCGGTGTCGAGCGTTTCATGAAGCACTACTTCCTGATCGCGAAGGACGTCGGCGATCTCACCCGAATCTTCATTGCCGCGCTCGAATCCGAACAGAAGCGCAAGATGGTTGCCCGCAAGCGGTCGAGCCGTTTCACCGGGCGGTCGACAGCGGCACAGTTCGTCGTGGATGGTGGCCGCCTGACGGTCTCGGACGCCGGTGTATTCGCGGCTGATCCGGTCAATATTCTTCACCTGTTTCATATGGCGCAGGCGCAGAAGCTGGATATTCACCCCAATGCGTTGCGGCTGGTGACACAATCGCTGAAGCTGATAGACCCCAAGCTGCGCCAGGACCCGGTGGCAAATCGCCTCTTTCTGGAGATGCTGACTTCGCGGATTGAGCCCGAGACCACGTTGCGGCGCCTAAACGAGGCGCGGGTGTTTGGCCGCTTTGTGCCGGATTTTGGCCGTGTCGTCGCGCAGATGCAGTACGACATGTACCACGTCTACACCGTCGACGAGCATACGATCTATGCGATCGGGGTGCTGTCGCGGATCGAGTCGGGCGAACTGCGTGAGGAACTGGCCTTCCCGGCATCCCTCGTCGGCTCGGTGATTTCCCGGCGCGCGCTTTACGTCTCGGTGCTGCTGCACGATATCGCCAAGGGACGGCCGACCGATCATTCCGAAACGGGTGCCAAGATCGCGCTCACCCTTGGGCCCCGCTTCGGCCTGACCGAGGAAGAGACGGAGACTGTCTCGTGGCTTGTTCGCTTTCATCTTCTGATGAGCCGTACGGCGTTCAAACGCGACCTGGATGATGTCAAGTCGATCTACGATTTCGTCGCGGTGGTGCAATCGCCAGAGCGTCTGAAGCTGCTGCTGCTTCTCACCACGGTCGATATCTATGCGGTAGGACCGGGTGTCTGGAATGGCTGGAAGGCGGCATTGCTGCGGCGCCTCTATGAACGGTCGTTGGAGCTGATGTCGGGCGGCGCGATCGCGGATGGCCGTGACTCCCGTATCGCAAAAGCTCAGGAAGCCGCGCGCGCCCGCTTGCCGGAATTCTCCGACGAAGAGTTCGCCGGGCTCGTCGGGCGAACCTATCCCTATTACTGGCTGTCGACCGACGTGGCGATGGTGGAACGCCAGGCGATCTTGATGCGGGAGGCCGATCGCAGCGGCGCACCGCTCTCGGTATCCACCAGGGTTGATCTGGTTCGCTGTGTTACTGAGGTGACGATTTATACCGGCGATCATCCGGGACTGTTCTCAAGCATCGCTGGTGCCCTCGCGCTTGCAGGCGCAAGCATTGTCGATGCGCGCATCGTTACATTGGCCACTGGCATGGCGCTCGATACCTTTTGGATCCAGGACGCTGCCGGCGGCGCGTTCGCGCGCCCGGACCGTCTGGCAAAGCTCTCGGTGCTGTTCGAACATGTCCTGTCGGGCACGATCCGGCCACAGCTTGAGCTGAAACGCCCGCCGCCATTTCCGAGCCGGTCCCGTGTTTTTACCGTGGCGCCGCGCGTGCTGATCGACAACAAGGCCAGCGGCACCCATACGGTCATCGAGGTCAACGGCCGCGACCGCCCCGGTCTCCTGTTCGATCTGACGCGGGCGATCACGTCCCAGGCGTTGCAGATATCGAACGCTAAAATTGCAACCTATGGCGAAAAAGTTGTCGACGTCTTCTACGTCAAGGATGTTTTCGGTCTAAAGGTTGAATCGGAACGCCATCTGGCTAAGATTCGCGAGGCATTGATTGCGGTCTTTGAGGATCCGGCAGGCACACCAAAGGGTGCCGCGTCAGATGCGCGCGTTGGCAACCGTGAAACAGCGGTGAAGCTCAGGGCATGAGGGTTATCGTTCTGGGGCTGCTGGCATCTTTGCTGGGCCTTGCCTCCTGTGCGCCGGCGCCCGATGCCGGATATTCGCTCTATCAGACGATCTTGATCGATCACGGCAGAAGCGATGGACGCCATCTTCAAGTGCTTGAGGATGAACGCCTGACGCCGGGCATGCGGCGGCTGATGTGGGGCGGCCCCAAGGCGCCGCTTGCAATAGCGACCGGTCTCGGCCTCTCTCTTCAGGATCCCGCGATCGCCCGCTTGCTCGATCCTCCGGTTCGGCCCGCGATGTTGCGGTTGC
>CAIXXC010000303.1 GCA_903923205.1 uncultured Rhodospirillales bacterium
GTAAAATTCAACAATAAATTTTTAGTATTTTATAATATATGTCGGTTTTTTTATATATTATCTTTTTATTTATAAAAAACGATATTAAATAAAATCGATGTAATTATCGGTATTATCCAAATGGGTATCCAATAAATATTATCAAGATATTTAATTGTTACCGATTTTCAGGGATTATTTATTTTATGTAAGGTAATTATGAAACACTTACCGTCAGATTATTCATATTTTGATTGAAAATTACGGAGCTTCTCAGACAGAACCTGATCTGACGCTAAGGGGCCGGTTCTGTTCGAAATAATCCGTCTGGCGAGTGCTGAAACCGCAATCATCGCGCGTCGTGCGAGTGTTCCGAACGGTAGACTAAAGTCGCCTCGGGTCGCGCGTCCCAGGCAAAGGCTTCGGCTCTTTTCAAGCAATCGGAGACCAAAGCATGTTCCGGTATCGGCGAATAGCCCGGTCTTCGGATTATCAGTCGGGGGGGAGGGGGAGTGCTCGCCCCTGCGAAACCTGCCCGCGAAACAAAAGGGCTTAGCCTTTGCAAGCTAAGCCCTTGTTTCAAGTGGTGGAGCCAGACGGAATCGAACCGTCGACCTCTACAATGCCATTGTAGCGCTCTACCAACTGAGCTATGACCCCGAATTTTTGCGACTGGGCCAGTCTTACGCCGTGGCCCCACGATCGGGAGCCGGAACCTAATTCCGTCGGGCCTTCCGAGCAAGAAAAAAATCACGGCTCGGGGCACATGTTAGGCGCGGCCGTGTTGCAGCCGTCGAAGCCTGTCCCTACAACAGGCTATGCGTAAGTGTGAACGTGATTTGACAGCCTTTGAAATCCTGTCGCCCCTCGATCAGGCCGTGCCGCTCGTGGTGGCGTCGCCGCATAGCGGTAGCTGCTACCCTGCCGACCTGATCGCTGCCGCGCGTCTGGACCCCCTTAGCTTGCGGCGATCCGAGGATTGCTTTGTCGATGAACTGTTCGGCGATGCCGTCGATTGCGGCGCGCCGTTGTTGCGCGCGTTGTTTCCGCGCGCCTATGTCGATGTCAATCGCGAGCCGTGGGAGCTCGACCCCACGATGTTCGAGGATGAACTGCCTGCCTGGGTTAATCGCGGCTCGCCCCGTGTCGCCGCCGGGCTGGGTACCATCGCCCGGATCGTGAGCGACGGCGTCGCGATCTATCGCCGTAAGCTTCGGTTCGCCGAAGCAGAGGCTCGGGTCGAGCGACTTTACAAACCCTATCATGCGGCCCTTGAGCGACTGCTGAAGGCAACACACGAGCGTTTCGGGACTTGCCTCCTGATCGACGCGCATTCCATGCCGTCATCGCCGGGCGGCCTTAACCATCGATCGGCCGAACTGGCAGACATCGTCCTCGGCGATCTCAACGGGACAAGTTGCTCGCCGGTCATTGTTGACGCTGCAGAGGCGCTCTTGACGGAGCTGGGATATCGTGTCGCGCGAAACAAACCCTATGCTGGTGGCCATACGACTTTGTTGCACGGGACGCCGAATGACGGGCGGCATTGCCTCCAGGTCGAAATTAATCGAAGCCTTTACATGAATGAGCGTAACTTGCAGCGTAAGGCCGGCTTCTCGATGATCCGCGACCATATGAAGACACTTGTCCAAAGTCTCGGTGTTCTTGTGCCGGACCTTGTCGTCCCAAAGTAAAAGTCACATAAAAAAAGGGCCGTACTTTCGCACGGCCCAAGTCTAGGGAGGAAACGCCTAAGAAGACGTACGATATGCGCATCGGGAGACGCAGCAATATCGCAGCGCAGAATATGATTGATTGTAGAAAAGAGCGCAAGCGCTTATCGAACTCTTTGTCGCAGGAGCGGTTATGCGTTTTATGCATGACGATGAGTATGCGAGCATAGAAAAATTCATAACACGATGGTGCGATGCAACATTTTGACTCGGAGCCTAGATGGCGAGATTACCTGCAAAGCTTGTGAACCTTGTGTGGCCGATATCTCTCGCCGTGTCCCCGCGAGCGCGGATGCTATCGATCCTTGGCGTCGTTGCGTTGCTGGCCGGGCTGAATCAAACGTTATTTCATGATGTTGCCGCGTTGCTGCGTGAAACCCGGCATCTGTTGAACGAAGATCTGGACGTAGCGGGCGAGGCCAGCGACGTCGCGTTCCTGGTCACGCTCCCTCTGGGCGGTTTCTTCGCGTACCTTCTGGGCCCGCGCCGCACATTGCTTGGCGCCGGTCTTATGATGTCGCTGGCGGGGCTTGGTATGGCGTTTGCGTTCGACGCCCGTAGCTACGCCGTGCTCTGTCTTTTGCTGGGGCTTGCAGCGGGATTGGTTCCGGGTGCCGTGGTGACGGCCATCGGTTTCTGGTTCGCACCGCAGGAACAAGCCTGGGCGATCGCGGCTGTTCAGGCGGCACCCGTGATTGGCGGTCTAATCGCGACAATAATGATGGCCAACCGCACGGGACAGTGGGCCGGACACCGGTTCAGCGATTATTGGCAGACGATCTATCTTGGCATCGCGCTCCTGGCGGTTGCATGGCTCGTCATTGCCACGATGTTTTACCGACCTCGCCCCCGGATTCCGGGGATCGACCCCGATCAGGTCGAGAACGACTTGCCGGTCGGTGAATTGTGGCCCCTCGGCGTGGTGCTGCGCGGGGGTGCGCTGGCGGCACTGGCGTTCTGTCAGACCTATGCCATCTGTCTTGGCGGTGCCTGGCTCGATACACGCCTGTTTGAGCGTTGGCATCTTGCGACGGCAGAGGTGCCGTTTGTCGTCATATCGGGGTTGGTCGGCAAATGTGCCGGTCTGCTTCTCGGCGGTTTCCTGAGTGATCTGGCCTTCCACCACAGCGGCAATGTCAAATCCGCCCGTCAGGTGGTCATCGGCCTCGGCTTTATCCTGGGGGCACTCGCCTTGCTGCCGCTACTGCATCTGCATGATCTTGCCGCAAGCGGCATTTGGCGCGGCGCCTCATTTTTCTTTCTGGCGATGACAAGCGCGCCGCTATGGTCGATCGCGTTGACCATCGCTCCGGGCCGATCTGGGCCGGTCCTCGGCATGCTCGGCCTTGGCACCAGCCTCGGGCTCTACGCTTCGCCAACCCTGCTGGCAAGCCTTGCGGGCGCCCATGGCTGGGATATCAGTTTCTGGACGGGTGTATCACTATGCCTTGTTTGCGGGATTGGCGCCTTTGCCCTCGACCCGTCACTTGAAATCGAAAAGCCGCCTCCAAAGCCCATCGAAGAGGCGGAGGCGGCGGGGCACTAGCGGGGCCGCCCCGTCCCTAATCGCGGGTGAAGACGTCGATCCCGCCGTCACGGGCGACAATCACATCGGTCGCGAGATCGACGAACAATCCTGTCTCGACGACACCGACCAAGCCACTCAGAGCGTTTTCAAGGGCTGCGGGCTCCACGATCGCCCCGAAATGACAATCGACGATGTAGTTGCCGCCATCGGTCACAAAGGGCTGGCCATCGACGCCAAGGCGTAAGACCGGTGTGGCACCGAGCCCTGCGAGCTTGCGGTGGGTACTTTGCCAACCAAAGCGCACAACCTCGACCGGTACAGGCACCTTGCCGCCAAACGGCGTCGCGAGTTTGGTGCCATCGACAATAACGACCATTCGGGCGCTGACGCTGGCGACAATCTTCTCGCGCAGCAAGGCACCGCCAAGCCCCTTGATAAGATCCAGCGTGCCCAGACGAACCGCGTCGGCGCCATCAATTGTCAGATCGACCCGCTCGATCGTCGAGAAATCGGCAAGCGGAATGCCCAGGGACTTGGCCTGGGTCGCCGTTACTTCTGATGTCGGGATGCCGACGATCTTGAGGCCTTCCTCACGTTGGCGCCGACCGATCGCGTCAACTGCAAGCTTGGCGGTCGAGCCAGTGCCCAGGCCCACGATCATCCCGGAGGTGACCATCTCGACAGCCTTTTCGGCCGAGCGTCGCTTCAACTCATGGACTGCGTCCTGGCTCGTCATCACACAGTCTCCGACGCGTGAGGGCGCAGTGAGGCGATCGCTTCTGCGTAATTTTTGGACCCGTAGACATAGGCACCCGCGACCAGCGCGTCGGCCCCCGCGGCGATCACCTGTTTCGCGGTCTCGGCGTTGATGCCGCCATCTACCTCGATCCGGGGCTCTAGCCCGCGATCCCGGGCTCGTTGGCGCAAGGTCGCGATTTTCGCGATCACTTCGGGCAGGAATTTCTGCCCGCCGAAGCCAGGATTGACCGACATGACAAGGATGATGTCGCAAAGCGGCAGGACGTAGTCGAGCACTTCGGGCGGAGTTGCAGGGTTTAGGACCGCCCCGGCCTTCTTGCCCAGATCGCGGATCTGCGCAAGCACACGATGGAGGTGGGTGGTCGAACTCCATTCGGCGTGGACGAGGATATGATCGGCGCCGGCCTTTGCGAAGGCTTCGACGTATTTTTCCGGTTCGACGATCATCAGATGGACATCAAGCGGCTTGGTTGTTGCCTGACGCAGGGCGGCGACGATCGGCGGACCAATCGTGATGTTGGGGACAAAGCGCCCGTCCATGACATCGACATGAATCCAATCGGCTCCGGCCTGGTCAACTGCTTGAACCTGTTCGCCAAGGCGAAGGAAATCCGCCGACAGGATGGAGGGCGCGACGACGACTGGGCGAGGTGTCGTCAAGGGGATCAAAAGCTCAGGCACGGTTACTCTCGGTTCGATCGGAGGAATTAGCTCAGGATCGTGTCGATCATTCTGGCGATACTGGCAAGACCCATGGCGAGATTTCCGCTCAGATGAATCCGCAACAGTCTGCGCCCACGCTCCGCCAGAACCTCTGAATCACCCTGCGCCTGGGCCGCCTTGACGACCCCGAAGCTGTATTTTTGTCCTGGTATCGCCAGATCATCAGGTTCATCCGTCGTAATGAGAATGAAGACGCCCGTATTCGGACCACCCTTATAGGCCTGGCCGGTCGAATGGAGGAAACGCGGACCGAACTGCAGGCATGTCGCGACCTTCAGGCGGTCCCTGATTCGAAGACGGGGGATCTGAAGCGCTTTTGTGACCGCTTCGTCGTGAGGCAGATAGGCGAGGATGGCGACGTAGTCCCCGTTCTTCACCCGCGCAAGATGCGCGCGCAGCACGGCAAGAACGGATGAGTCTGCCGCCGCGGCTGAAAGTGTTGCCGTATTCGCCGTATCGGCCAAAAGGCTGATGCCGGGTGCGGTCGCAAAATCACGCCATCCGGGCAGCGCGCCGCTTTCGCTATAGGTGGCGGTAAGCCGTTTCGTCGCAAGTTTGCTTGCCTCGACATCGGGTTGGTCGAAGGGGTTCAATTTCATTACCGCGCCAAGGACCGCCGTTGCTATTTCCCAGCGGAAGAATTCCTGCCCGAGTTGGTACGGGGAGGCTAAGACAATACGCAGCACTGGTATTCCGGCTGCCACCAATGGGTCGAGCATCGCGCCGTGGTGATCGGGACGATCTGCGAAGGAGAGATGGACGAGCAGGCGGTCGTTACCGTAGACGTCCGGAGGGCCAAGTGGTTCCCCATCAACGGGGATAACGGCCTGTCCATTCTTGCCGGTCGATTCAGCGACCAGTTGCTCGACCCAACCGCCGAAACTTTCCAGCCCCGGTCCCGTAACAATCGTCAGTTTGTCGTAGCCGGCGCGGGCAGCCGACGCGATCAGCAGGCCGAGCCGGACGCCGGGGTTTGCGGGGCTCTCGTCCCGACAGGCCTCGGCCATGTCCTGGGCTGCGAAAAGATAACGGGCCAGATCGACGCCAATCGCGGTTGCGGGAACGAGCCCGAAGGGGGAGAGCACCGAGAAGCGGCCGCCGATTGTTGGCTCGCCCGCGAAAACATGATGAAAGCCCGTCGCTTTTGCGATTCCTTCAAGCTTTGAGCCTGGATCCGTGATGGCAATGAACTGGCGCTTGGCGAGTGCCTGACCCAGCACGGCCTGCGCGCGGCTCAGGAAATATTCGAGCAGGATCGTGACCTCAAGCGTCCCGCCGGATTTCGACGAGACGATGAACAGCGTGGTCGCGTAGTCGATCGCCTCCTCCACAGCACGGATCTGGCGCGGGTCGGTGGTGTCCAACACATGCATCTCGGGCCAGATTTCTTGCGGCCCGAAAACTTTGCCGACGACTTCCGGTCCGAGGCTTGAGCCACCCATGCCAAGGAGCAGAACATGCTCGTACTCGCCTTCGAAGACATCACGGGCAAATCCGGCGAGCAGGGGGAGCCGGGTTATGCCAATCTCGGGCGAGTCAAGCCAGCCGAGCCACATGGCCTCGTCGCCACCGCTCCAAAGGCTGGCGTCCCGAGCCCATAGTCGTTGTGTCCCACGCGCAGACTGCCAATCCGACTGGATCGCGGCTTCGACCTCAAGCAATGGCGCAGGAACCGTTATCGTCATTGGCGCCACCGGGGTCGGCGGCAGTCTTGGTGGCAAGGCTGGATCGGTCGTCAAGACTGGCATCGTCCCTTGAAAATAGCTGCGCTTGAATTTTCAGTGCAGGATAACAGCATCATGCGAGGCTTTTAGAAGCCATTTCGAAGCAGCCTTTGCTCAGCGAGGGCTGGGCCAGAATTCGGTCGACGGCCAAGCGCATCAGGGCCTGCCGCCCCGGATCATGGCGTCGCCAGGTTCCAAGGGGAACAGTCATGCGTGCCGCCAACTGACTATTGAAGCTGTCGATGGCAATGATCTGATCGGCGAGGAGTTCGTAACCGGCGCCGCCGGCGTCGTGAAAACGATACGGGTTGGCCATACTGAAGCTGCCAATCAAGGAACGAACTCGATTGGGATTGTGTGGATCGTAATCGGCGTGACGCAGTAGTCCCCGTACTTCATCAACGGTGCCGGGGAGGCTCGAGATCGCCTGGATCGCAAACCATTTGTCCGTGACCAGAGGGTCATCGCGCCAGCGACGGTGGAACTCCCCGAGGGCTTCGCCGCGCTCAGGTCTGTCAATGTCGTTCAGCACAAGAAGAGCCGCCAGAACGTCCGTCATGTTGCGCGCAGAATCGATCTCCCGCTTGGCAAGTTCTGCTCCCATCTCCGCGTCTGCGGCCGCAAGCAGCGCCAGCGCGAGATTACGCAAGGCGCGTCTGCCGATCGCGATGCCGTCAATCTGATAGGGGCCATTGTCTTCGTAACGCTCGTAAAGGGCGAGCAGGGGCGCCCTCAGCCGGGTGCCGATTTGTTCGCGCACAACGTTACGCGCTTCATGGATCGCGACGGTATCGACCTCTTCCATACGGTCCGCCAGCAGTGATTCGCCGGGCAGACTTAAGACCTCGGCGATAAAGGCCGGATCCTGATCTGCTTGCGCTAAATTGGCCGCGATCGCTTCGATGAACCAATCCTCAACCGCTACGGGTGCACCGGATTGGATTGCTGCTACAAGGTCGAGGATGAGGGCCGTCGCAACCGTCTGACCGGCGTCCCACCTGGCAAACCGATCCGGATCGCGAGCCGCAAGGATACGCAATTTCTCGCGATTGATCCCACTGATCCGGACGGGGGCAGAGAACTCGCGGAGCAGCGAGGGGATCGGTGGGGCGGGAACGTCGACAAACACAAATTCTTGCATCTGGTCCGTTAGGGTCAGCAGCCTCGTGCCGTGCTGAGGATCGGCCTCGCCCTCGAGCTGTGATGGGATCGGCGTGCCGGAATGATCCAACAGCCCCATCAGAATCGGGATGACGAAGGGTAGCTTGACAGGCTGTCCCGGCGTTGGCCGCGTGGTCTGGCGAAGGCTAAGGGTATAGCGACGGCTTTGAGGGTCATAGTGTTCGTCAACAATGATCTCTGGCGTTCCCGCTTGGGCATACCAGAGCTTGAAGGCGGAAAGATCGACTGCTGCGGCGTCTTGCATCGCGGCAACGAAATCTTCGATCGTCGCCGCCGCGTTATCATGCCGCGCGATGTATAAATCCATCCCTCGACGGAAGTTGGCGCTCCCAATCATGGTATGAATCATGCGCACCACCTCCGCACCCTTTTGATAGACGGTCGCGGTGTAGAAGTTGTTGATTTCGATATAGCTGTCGGGTCGAACAGGGTGGGCGAGAGGCCCATCATCTTCGGGAAATTGTGACGCGCGCAGCCGACGGACATCGAGGATGCGCTTGACCGCACGACTTCCTTGGTCGGCAGAGAATTCCTGGTCGCGGAAGACGGTCAGCCCCTCCTTGAGGGAGAGTTGGAACCAGTCGCGGCAGGTCACACGATTACCGGTCCAGTTGTGGAAATACTCGTGCGCGACAACAGTTTCGATGCCCTGGTAGTCACTGTCAGTCGCGGTTGCCGGTTCGGCCAGGATGTATTTCGTATTGAAAATATTGAGGCCCTTGTTCTCCATGGCCCCCATGTTGAAGTCCGAGACCGCGACGATATTGAAGACGTCAAGATCGTATTCGAGACCGAACACCTCCTCATCCCAGCGCATCGACGTCTTTAACGCCTGCATCGCGTGGCCGCATTTTCCTTCGTCGCCGGCTCGCACCCAGATAGCAAGGGCGACCGTGCGACCGGATCGGGTCGTGAAGGTGTCGCGCACCGCGACGAGGTCACCGGCGACCAGCGCGAAGAGATAGGCCGGCTTTGGATGAGGGTCTTCCCATTTTGCCCAATGCCTATGGCCACCCTCTGCGACACCCTGATCGACAGGATTGCCATTCGATAGCAGGACTGGATAGCGTTTGGGGTCAGCGACAATCGTTGCGGTGAAGCGCGCCAGAACATCCGGGCGATCGAGGAAATAAGTGATGCGGCGGAAGCCTTCAGCCTCGCATTGGGTGCAGAAGGCACCACCCGACTTGTACAGACCCGACAGTTCGAAATTCTTCTCGGGTTTCAGAGCCGTCTCTGTTTCCAGGACGCAATGATCTTGTACGCCGTTGATGGTCAGATCGGTGTCAGTCAGCACGTAGGCCGAGGGGTCGAGAAGACGATCATCCAGTGTGACAGAGACGAGCTTAAGTGCCTCGCCCGACAACACGAGCGGCGGTCGGGCCGACGTCGTCCGACGAAGATGGAGACGAGCCGTAACCCGAGTCTCCTCCTCTTCAAGGCGGAAGATAAGATCGATCAGGTCGATTGCGAATGCCGGAGGCCGGTAATCGCTCAGATGGATGACCGCTGGACCCGAGGACGAGGTGGGAACGGTGTCGAGCGGGGAATCGGGCATGTTGATAAATCCGATGAGCGGCTTGCAGGGTCACGTGATCATCTCGCGATTGTAAACGCTCGATGATCGAGGAGGAAAGAGCGCGATCATCGAATTGCCCGGAATCGCTAAATTCGCCGGTCGATGTTTGTTAGATTTCAGCTTCTTGGCGCGTGCTTTGACAGGATTCGCTGCAATGTTCGGCGGTGCATTTTAAGCCGGCGTGCAGTCTCCGAGACGTTGCGGTCGCATTGCTCGAAGACTCGCTGGATATGCTCCCAGCGTACCCGGTCAGCGGACATCGGATCGAGCGGCGGTGGCGGCAGCGCGCCGTCGCGCATCAGGAGCGCCTGTTCAACCGCATCCGCGTCGGAGGGCTTCGGCAGATAGTCGATCGCCCCGGCTTTCACGGCAGCAACCGCGGTCGCGATATTGCCGTAGCCCGTGAGCACGATGATGCGCACCGCCGGTCGAGCCGCGCGAAGCGCCGCGACGATATCGAGCCCGCTGCCATCGCCCAGTCGAAGATCGACGACAGCAAAGGCCGGCAATAGATGATTCAGAACGGCAAGACCCGCCGCGACGCTATCAGCCGTCGTGACGATGAACCCGCGCCGCTCCATCGCCCGCGCCAGTCGTTGGCACAGGGGCGCATCATCGTCGACGATCAGAAGTGTCCGATCATTTTCCGCCAATCCCGCGAGATATCCGTTGCCAGAGTCGGTGGAGGCTGTCGCTTGCTCGTTCATCATGCTGATTCCTGGAGTGCTGCGTATGCTTGGCCGACGACGCCTTGGGTTCGGCGATGTTGTGCGGATCCGTAAAAGCGTCGCGTGACCATATGACCCTTGCCACGGCACCACCATCTTCCGCATTGCTGAAGATCAAACTCGCGCCGGTATTTTCAAGGAGCGTTTTCGCAATGAAGATGCCCAATCCCATATGGGTGCCATCTCCGAGACGCGTGGAGATATAGGGCTCGCCAATCCGCGAGAGAATTTGCGACGAATAGCCCGGGCCGTCGTCTGTAACGGTGATCTCAACCTTGCGTGCGTCCCAATAGACGAAAACCTCGACATGCTGGTTTGCGAACTGTGCCGCATTGTGGATCAGATTGCCGAGCCCATGCATGATTTCCGGCTTGGTGGTTGCCAGCGGTTGGGTCTTGGCGTCTCCTTCAGAGGTGTAGTCCACGGTCACGCTGGCCGTGTGATAAGGCTCGCCCGCCGCCTGTGCGAGGGCCGTGATCGGCACAAGGTCAAACGGAGGGATCGGGCCTTCGGTCTTATCCTTTCGTTGCGACAACTCTGCGAGGATGGTGCGGCACCGTGCACTCTCGCTGAGTAGCAGACGCGCATCTTCTCCAAAGGGACTGTCGGGCGGCAGGTCGCGGCTTAGCTCCTTGGCGATGACGGCGATCGTGCCGAGCGGGCTGCCAAGCTCGTGCGCTGCTGCTGCAGCCAATGCACCCACGGCTGAGACGCGTTGCTCGCGGGCCAAGGCCAACCTCGTCTCGGCCAAGGCGCTGCTCATCTGCCGTCCCTCTGCCGTGACGCTCCAGGTATAGGCGGCGATGAAGGCGGTCGAGATGGACAGCGCCAGCCAGACGGCGAAGACGTAAAGCAAAGGCAGCGCCAGATGATCGGCGTCCCAGGGCAGGGGCATGTGCCACACCCCAAGAATGGCCTCCATGCTCAGGGCGACAAGGACCAGGATAATCGTCCGCAACCGCGACAGGATTCCGGCACCGACGGCTACCGGGGCAAGCAGCAGGAAGGCGAACGGGTTCTGCAATCCGCCGGTCAGGTACAGAAGCGCCGACAGTTCGACGACGTCGTAGAGCAGATACATCATCGTATCGCCCTCACCGAGGCGAATCCCGCGCGAGCCCTGGACCGTGCTGATGATATTGACGATCGCCGAGAGCGCAACAATCGCGAAGGCGATCCGCAGCGGCAGGCTGAAGCCCAGCAGCAACTGTACGATCAACAGGGTGATGACCTGCGCAGAAACTGCGGTCCAGCGGACCATGACAAGGGTCCGGAGGCTCAATCGACCCTGACCGGCCGGCAGGCCGGCACTGCGATCGAGCGCTTCCTGAACCGAGGTGGCAGTGAGGAGGGTATTTCGAGTGGGCAAAACAGACACCGAAATGAACAAGCTCATCCTAAGCTATCAGATCGCACCATCCGAAAGACCAAGAATCGAGCGGGGCAGGGTTTCGCTTCTTACGCCCAACTTGGGCCCGGCCATTGATGTTGGGCTGGCCGTACGACGGCGATCTGCCGTATCTTCGATAACGATGTCTTTAGAGCCTGCCATTGATGTTGATGCGTTGTCCAAGTCGTTCGGCAAGATTGTCGCGGTGGATCGGATCAGCTTCGTCGTATCCGCCGGGACCACAATCGGTCTGCTAGGCGGCAACGGCGCCGGAAAGACAACCACAATCGCCATGTTACTGGGGCTTTTGACGCCGGATTCGGGGTCGATCAGGCTGCTTGGCCATGATATCCGCGGCGATCGCTTTCGTGCTCTCGCCAGGCTCAATTTCTCCTCTCCTTACGTGGAGTTGCCGCATCGCCTTTCGGTGCACGAAAACCTCAATGTCTTTGCTCATCTCTACGGTGTCAGCCGGCCCGCCGAGCGCATCGCTGAACTTGCCCATGATCTGCAGTTTGAAACCCTGCTCGATCGTCGCACCGGAACATTGTCAGCGGGTCAGAAGACCCGCGTTTCGCTCGCCAAGGCGTTGATCAATAGTCCTGAATTGTTATTGCTGGACGAGCCAACTGCCTCTCTGGATCCTGACACGGCGGATTGGGTTCGTGGCTACCTTGAGACCCTTAGGGTCAGACATGGTGTGACCATACTGCTTGCATCCCACAACATGGCGGAAGTTGAGCGGCTGTGCGACTCGGTCCTGATGATGCGGGGCGGGCGAATCGTTGATCGGGGGACATCGGACGAGTTGATCATGCGCTATGGTCGCGACGATCTGGAAGGCGTCTTTCTTGCGATTGCGCGGCGTGACCCAGGGGGCGCGGCGTGACGTCGATCGATCCTCGGGCATCCCGCATTGCGTCTGCCGCCCAACCCTTGTCCACGCGTCGTGTCGGCGCGATCGTATTGCGCAACTATTATCTGTTCAAGGGTTCCTGGCCGCGGGTGCTCGAGCTGATCTACTGGCCCACCCTGGAGATGGTCATGTGGGGGTTCACCAGCAATTACATGGCGACCCAGTCTTCAATGGTTGCTCATGCTGCTGGCATTTTCCTTGGTGCCGCCCTGCTTTGGGACGTCTTCCTGCGTGGCCAGCTCGGAATTTCGATCACCTTTCTCGAGGAGATCTGGTCCCGTAACCTCGGCCAGATGTTCATTACCCCGTTGCGGCCGGGAGAATGGCTGCTGTCGTTGCTTCTGCTGAGCGCGGCGCGCGTCGTCATTGGGGTTTTGCCGGCCGCGTTGCTGGCAATTCCCTGCTACGGATATTCGGTGTTTTCCCTCGGCCCGGTGCTGTTCGGTTTCATCATGGCATTGATGATGATGAGTTGGGGCATTGGCATTGCGGTAAGCGCCGTGATCCTGCTCAACGGACCGGGTTCCGAAGGCCTTGCATGGCTTGCGACCTTTCTGCTGGCTCCTCTCTCGGCAGTCTACTACCCGGTTTCATCGCTGCCTTACTGGCTGCAATGGGTGGCCTTTGTGCTCCCGAGCTCGCATGTCTTCGAGGGCATGCGGGCCATGATGTTCCACGATCGCATCGACTGGACCAACCTGGCCGTCGCCTTTGCCCTCGACCTTGTCTATCTGGCGATCGGCTTCCTACTGTTTCTGCGTTCCTTCGCAGCCGCCCGCAAGCGCGGGGCGTTGCTGCAGACGGGCGAATAAGGGACCGGTCGTCACGCGCCCTTGGTGCTGACTCCCGCCTCGTCGAATGTTGCCATTCCGGTGTGGCAGGCCACGCCGGCGCGCAGGATCGAGATCGCCAGGGTTGCGCCGGAGCCCTCGCCGAGGCGCATCCCGAGATCAAGCAGCGGTTCCTGACGCAGTGCGGCGAGCAGCCGGGTGTGGCCGGGTTCCGCTGACCGATGGGCGACGATACAATGGTCTAGGGCGTGATGATCGGCGGCGAACAGCACCGCCGCCGCAGCAGTGCAGACAAAACCGTCCAGGATCACCGGGGTGCGAGCGAGGCGGGCAGCAATGATCGCGCCAGCGATAGCCGCGAGTTCAAATCCGCCGACATGGCGCAGGACTTCGAAGGGATCAGTCATCGCTGCGCGATGAAGGTCGACACCCTTTTGTACAACCGCAATCTTGCGCCGCAGTTGTTCGCCCTCTACACCTGTCCCTGGTCCGACCCAGTCCTCCGCTGTGCCCCCGAAAAGTGCTAGGCAAACAGCAGCGGCAGCGGTCGTATTGCCTATTCCCATCTCCCCAAGGGCAAGGATGTCGAGGCCAGTTTCGACGGCCATCATGCCGTAGGACATCGCCTTGGCACAGTCCTCGTCGTCCATCGCCGGAGCGATCGTAAAATCGCGAGTCGGCTCGTCCAATGCCATTTCATAGACCCGTAAGTCGCCATCGACGAGCCCGACGAGCTGATTGACGGCCGCGCCACCTTCAACGAAATTCTCGACCATCTGTGCCGTGACCGATGCCGGATAGGCAGAGACACCCTGAGCCGCGACGCCGTGATTGGCGGCAAAGACCGCTGTTCGCGGGTGATTGAGGACGGGTGGATGCTTGCCCTGCCAAATGGCAAGCCACTGTGTCAGCGTTTCTAGCCGACCAAGGGAGCCGGCGGGTTTTGTCAGATTACGCTCGCGAAGCACGGTCGCCGTGCCGGCTTCCAGATCGGGGCCGGGAAGGGACCTCAGCAGCCGCCGCATCTCATCGAGGTTCGCGGTCGGTAGGTCCTCATTCGCCATGGCGCGTCATCCTATTTTAAAATCTTGCAGGCTATAATTGGCGCTTAGCACGGGGGCGGTGGAAAAGTCCACCTAGCGCAGCGGTTATGCTTGATCCGACTCGTGACGCTCCCGTAAAGCAATTACGGACGAGGATCCGCTTGTCTTGCAGCGTGTCCAAGAAGCAAGGGGATAAATCTGGCAGGATGACGAAGTACTGGCGTCAATACGGGGCTTTGCCGATCCGCATCGTTGAGGGCGGGCTCGAAGTTCTTCTGGTGACGTCCCGATCCAGCCGTCGTTGGATCATTCCTAAAGGTTGGCCGGAAAAGCGCTTGGCCCCTCGCGTCGTGGTTGCCATGGAAGCGTTCGAGGAGGCCGGAATAATCGGCCGAGCCCACCCTCAGCGTTTCGGCACGTATCGCTATCGCAAGCGACTTAAAGGTGGAAAGCAGATCACCTGCGAAGTTGAGGTCTATTTATTCGACGTGGCTTGGCAATTTTCCGATTGGCCAGAGCGCGGGGAACGCGAGTTGGCATGGTTTTCGATCGAGGCGGCGGCCGCGTTGGTTGAGGAGGCGGGCCTCGGGAAACTGCTCTTGAGCCTGCTCGCGCAGACTATCA
>CAIXXC010000304.1 GCA_903923205.1 uncultured Rhodospirillales bacterium
CCTCGACCGTATCGTGTGCGAGTTTGAGCAGAGTATAGCGGCTGCGATAGAGGGTGCGCTGTATTAGAAAGCCATCAACAGTGTCGCCATCGCGTGGCGCCGGGCGCAGCGGCAGCCTGCTGAAGGTCGAGGACATTTCGTCGAAGCGCGCCTCCGGAACCGCGAGGATATCCACCACCACAGCGGTGGCCCCGTGTCTGCCAGTGTTATCTTCCCGTTGCGAGACCAGGCTTTCTGCAAGGGCATCGCGGGCGACATCCTGCTCCATGAGGCTCATCAGTCGCTCTTCGGCGATGCCGTCGCTGATCCCGCTTGTCACAACGATGTAGCGATCCCCAGGTTCCGCTTCCTCTTCGATATAATCGATCTTGAGATCCTGGTCCGCTCCAACCGCGCGGGATGGGCCTGAGCGTCTATCTGTTCGACGCAGGTGCGTGAAGGTGAGAGGGGCGACCTCGCCTTGCCGCAACCGATAGGCGCGCACGTCGCCGACATGGACGACGGCCGCTTGCTTGGCGAAGAGAAGGAGGCCCAGGAACGAGGCACTTGCCCGAGGTTGGCCGGGATCATGAAGCCCCTGGGTAAATAGCCATGAATTGATCGTGGCGAGGCCGCGGCCTGCGGCCCGAGCGTTACCCAAGGTATTTTGGGCGCCAAAATAGCTTTCGATGAAGCCTTGTGTGGTCAACTGAGCGGTTTCGTGGGCCGCCGTCTTGGGGCCATGACCTTGAGCGACGCCGATCACAACGCCGCGGCGTGGGCAATCGAAGTCTTCGCCCAGAAAGATACCGTGAAAATCGCTCGGTGGTTCGCCGGGTTGCTGCCAAGTTTCGACGGCGGTTCCGAGAGTCCAGCCGCCTGTGCTGAGAGAGCCGTTGGGATCAGTCATGCGCTCACTTGCGAAGGGTACGGAGGCCTGGCTTGCAGTTTAACGGTGGTTGAACGCTATTGCGGCGGGATATTCGGGTATCCGGAATACTGGTACTTCAAAGTAGTCACCTGGTGCGATCGCAAACGCATCGCACCAGGTGAGGCCGAAGAATCAAACTCTACGAATTGACGGTCTCCAGATCATGCTCAATGCCAAGCAGAACCTGCGGCATGCGGGCCTTGAGGACGAAGAACCAGATCACGCCGACCAGCATGTAGGCGGCGAAACCGTAGGGGAAGTAGTTGTAGGGCGCCGCCGGGACGGGATAAACGCTGCCGACAAGCGACAGGGCCATGAACACGGTTCCAAGGCCACCCATAATATAGTCACCCGACTTGGCTTCGCCGCTTTTTGCCAGAAATACCGGAGCGGCAATCGAGCACAGCATGTAAACGATAATGAAGCCGAAGCTCGCGATCGTTCCGAAAAAGCCGAGGAGATCGGTTTCGCTGTGCGACGAGAATGCCCAGCAAACCAGGAAGTTAAGGATTGCACCTACCGTTACGGCCACGTGCGGTGTCTTGTGCTGATGGTGGACCGCGCCCATCGATTTATGGACGAATTGGTAGCGCCCGAGCGAGAACAGCATCCGGGAGAACGAGTTGATTGACGCAAGCGCGCAGGCGAAGCAGCTCACGGCGGCACCGACATAGACCAGGATCGCCCAGATCGGGCTCATGCCCGCGACCAGGTCAGTCATCGGGCTCGAGCTTCCCGCAAGCTTGGCGGTGTCGTCACCAAAGCCCTGCGTGATGATAAAGGTCGTGATGATGAAGAAAGTACCGGCAAGAATCGGGGTGAGAATGATCGCTCTTGGGATGACCACTTTAGGATTACGGGTTTCCTTGCCGAGGGTTGCCGCGCTCTCGAAGCCGACATACGAGAAAATGCCGAACACGATCGCCTGACCAACTGCGCTCCAAGATGAGCCCTTCATCGTCATCTGAGCGTTATCAATCGTGAACCCGTGCTTGGCCCAGGTCAGGACACAAACAAAGCTGATGATCGCGACCGAGATAACCTCCATCGACAATCCAAATCGGGATGAAATACGGATGTCGCGGGTCGCGAAAGCCCAGATTAGAAAGGACAGAATGGCGTACAGGGCAACTCGAGGAACCTGGGCCGAAAAACCAAGCGCAGTCAACAACGCGTCAATGAACAGAGAGGTTGCAGCCGTCAGCGCCATTGCCGTGAATATATAGGCTGCCAGCATGGCCCAACCGGATAACAGACCCCAGGATGGCCCAAGGCCGCGCGAAACATAGATAAAAAATGAACCAGCAGCGGATATTTTGCCTGCAAGCTTGCCGATATTGATGCCGACGACGATCAGCGCGATCGTGGCGAGGACATAAACAAGCCAGGACGCGGTCCCCGCCATTCCGACCACCACTACCACGGCTACTGCAGGGGTCAGCGTCGGGGAGACGTTGGCTATCGACTGGCCGAGTGCCTCCACGAAACTAAGACTATCTTTCCGCAATTCCGACATGCTGCCTCTCCAAGAGTGTGTTGAGCCGGTTGACCGGCATTCGTTCAGGACCCGTTGGGTCCCCTCTGACAAGAAGTGTAACCGCAAATTCCCGTGAGTGAACGAAATTTAACACTGTGATGGCATAAAGCTTGGTGCCGGTAATCGCGGGATAATACCGGGCCCGATGCGTGGCGAAGACTGAAGTTCGATCCGATCAAGCGGCCAAAGCCACTCAATTGGGACCGGATCAGCGCGGCCTGTTTCGGTCCGACCATTTTATCCGCTTTTTAGCCGCGAAAAAAATACACCGCCCCGATCAGGCCGGGGCGGTGTGATGACCTTATTCCGCCGCTGCGGCAATCCCTTCTAGGTCGTGCTCAATGTTGAGGATAACCTGCGGGGAGCGGGACTTGGTGTAAAAGAACCAGACGACACCAATCAGCATGTATACGACGAAGCCGTAGGGGAAGTAGTTGTATGGCGCTGCTGGAACCGGATAGACGCTGCCAAAGAACGACAGGGCCATAGCGACGACGCCGACAAAGCCCAGGATATAGTTGATCGGCTTCGCGGTGCCTTCACGGCGCAGCAGGATCGGCACGCAGATCGAGCAGAGCAGGTACACCGTGATGAACCCGAACGTCGCGATCGTGCCGAAATAGCCGTAGAGGTTGGTTTCACCGAGGTTGGCGAAGCCGATACAGACCGCGAGGTTTATCGCCGCGCCGATGGCGATCGCGACATGGGGGGTGCGATGGCTGGTGTGAACCATGCCCATCGACTTGTGAACGAACTGGTACCGGCCGAGAACGTAGAGCATCCGGGAGAAGGCGTTAAGCTGGCCCAGCGTGCAGGCAAAGCAGCTGATAAAGGCGCCGATATAAATGAACACGGCGACCCAAGAGCTGAACCCGTTCGCGGTGACGATATCGTTCATGGGCGCGGCGCTGCCGCCCAGTTTGGCGGCATCGTCGCCAAAGCCCATCACGATGATCGCGGTGGTCCCGATGAAGAAAATACCGCAGATCAATGCCGTCAGGAAGATCACCTGGGGGATGACGACCTTGGGATTACGGGTCTCATTGCCGAGAGTGGCTGCGCTCTCGAAGCCGACCCACGAGAAGATGCCGAACACGATGGCCGGTGCCACGCTGCCGAAGGACGCGCCGTCGAGATGGACCTGCTTGGGATCGATTTCGAAGTGGAGCTTTGCCCAGATCACCCCGCAAACGATCATGATCAACGACACCGAAATCGCCTCGAGAACCAGTCCGAGCCGGGACGAGAACTTGATGTCGCGATAGGCAAGGAAGCCGAAGGCCGCGGTGATGATGATGTAGAGGACATCATTCGGCACGCTGAGGGAGAGACCCAGCGAAGTTATCATGCCTTTGAAGAACATCGAGCACGCCACGGTCAAGGCGATCACAGTGCCGAGATAGGCAAGAAGCATCGCCCATGCGGCGAGCATGCCATAGGCCGGCCCGATCGTCTTGGTCACATAGAGCAGAAATGATCCGGTGGCCGGAATGCGCTTGGCCAGTTCACCGATGTTGAGTGCCACGACAAGCATCCCGGCAAGCGCGCAAAGATAAACGAGCCAGGCTGCCGACCCCGCCATTCCGGCAACGACGGCGACACCGAGTGCCGGGGTGAAGGTCGGGGCGACGCTGGCCACCGACTGGCCGAGCACCTCGAAAAATGAAAGATTATCTTTGCGTAACTCAGCCATCAGGCATCTCCAAAGTTTTATAAATCGGGTTCAATGCGACGGGGAAACGGACTTTCCCTCGATTTAAAAAAGTTGAAACGCAATATTCGTGCCGGAACTCTCGGTTCGCAAACAAGTGGTTAATTGCAGGGCAAATTTGATATTGCTTTTGACTCTGGGCCATTCGTGAGCAATTTTGCTCACGCAAAAGTCACATCGTGTCGGCTGAAGCGCAGAATTTGAGCAAACTAAGTTTCCTGACATGAAACTTCATGGCTTTGTTGCGGATGCCGCCCCTGCCGAATTGGCGCTTGTGTCAAGGATCGCTAGTTGTCAC
>CAIXXC010000305.1 GCA_903923205.1 uncultured Rhodospirillales bacterium
CAAGACGGAAGTAATAATTGAAATTCCGCCGAGCAAATCCGAACCAAATTCCCGTTTCAGCAGTTTCCGCAGCAGATCGTAGAGCATCGGCAATCCACCGAGCACCAGTGTGGCCAGCAAGGGAATCTGGTAAGTGCCCGGTTTCGCGTGGAAGCCATAGCGCAGCACTAGAAAAGTAATGATGCCAAGAATGCTAAGCGCAGCGATCACGGCGGACTTGCGCTGCCAGAGAACGGCTGGCGAATACCAAGGGTGGGAACGCAGATCTGAGCTTTTATTCATGGCGCAAAGCATCAATCGGATTCAAGCGAGCCGCTCGACGAGCTGGGGTGTAACCAAAAACAACTCCAACGGCAGCAGCGAAGAGAAACGCGATGAGATTGATTTGCATATTAAAGTTGAACGGCACTTGGATGATTTTTGCGAGTCCAGCGCAGAGACCGAAAGCGAGGAGGATTCCCAATAGGCCGCCGACGCAAGAAAGCGTGACCGCCTCGACAAGAAATTGTAGCAGCACTTCGCGGGCAGTCGCGCCAATCGCGAGGCGGATGCCGATTTCTCGAGTCCGTTCGGTAACCGAGACAAGCATGATGTTCATGATGCCGATGCCGCCGACCAGCAGCGAAACTCCGGCGACCGCTGCAAGGAGCATCGTCATCAACTGCGTCGTCGAGCCGAGCGTTTCGGCAATCTGGCGCGTGTCGAAAATGTTGAAATTGTTATCCTGATTTTTTTGGAGATTGCGACGCTGGCGCATGAGCGAAGTGATTTCGCTGATGAGCGCGGTGCTGTCCACACCGTCTTGCGCCGAAATCGAAATCTGGCTGATGTCATGCGAGGAAGTCTTGCCAATCAATCGTCGCTGGAGCGCGGAGAGCGGCATGATGATCGTGTCGTCTTGATCGCCCATGCCGGCTTGACCTTTCGCGACCAGTAAGCCGATGACTTCGCAGGAAGCTTTGCCGATGCGGATTTTCGCGCCGATGGGATTGTCGCTGCCGAATAATTCCGTGCGCACCGTGTTGCCGATCACACAGACGGCCGCGCCCGACCGCAAGTCGGCCTCGGAAAAAAAGCGGCCCTCGGCAAGGTTCCATTTGTTGATTTGGAAATAAACCGGCGTGGTCCCGGTGATGGCGGAGAGCCGGGCATTTTGGAGATAGATGGTGCTGAGGGACGCCGTGCGCACGGGGGCAGCCGCGGCAACACCCGCGATCTGCTCGCTGATGATCGTCGCATCCTTCTCCGTGAAGTGCGGGACCCCGGCCGAGGCCGTGCGTGAACCAAAACCCGCGCCCGGCCGCAAGGTCAGCAGGTTGTTGCCCAGATTGGAAATTTGGGCCTTTACCGCGAGCGTGGCCCCCTGCCCGAGCGTGACCATGGTGATAATGGCCGCAACACCGATAAAGATGCCCAGTACAGTGAGAAAGGCGCGCGTCAAATTGCGTCCGATTTCCCGGAGGGCGATGGCAAGGGCATTCCAGATCATGATCTCCGGGGGTCAGGGCCGCACGACATCCGATTCAATCAGGCCATCCTTGATCAACACCGTCCGGCGGGCAAAGGTGGCCACGTGGTCATCGTGGGTGACCACCAGCACCGTGATGCCGCGATCCAGATTGAGGCGGGTCAACAACTCCATGACGTCGCCGGTGGTGACGGAATCGAGGTTGCCCGTGGGTTCGTCCGCAAACAGCGTGCTGGGCTCGGTGACAATCGCCCGGGCAATCGCAACGCGTTGTTGCTGGCCGCCGGAAAGTTCGGCGGGGGTGCTGCGCAATTTGGTGGGCAGGCCAACGGAAGTCAGGGCCGCCACGGCCTGCGCATGGCGGTCCTTGCGCGAAACACCGCGATAGAGCAAGGGCAGCTCCACGTTGTCCAGCGAACTCGTCCGCGCGAGCAGGTTGAAGCCCTGGAACACAAAGCCCAGCGCGTAACGGCGGAGCAAGGAGCGCTCATTGGTATTCAGCGCTTCCACGGCGATGCCCTGATAGTGATAACTGCCCGCCGTGGGGGTATCCAGACAGCCGAGCACATTCATCAAGGTGGATTTTCCCGAGCCGCTGGGCCCCATGATGGCCACAAATTC
>CAIXXC010000306.1 GCA_903923205.1 uncultured Rhodospirillales bacterium
GCCTTGGCGTTGAGATACGAATCTCCGTGGCTGATGATCGCGGGGAATGGAATGTCGCCTTCGTGAAACAACCACTCACGGTCGAGCAAAAGCCTCTCGCGACCGCTGGCAGCGGAAGCTGAGCTGCTCATGAACAGAGCGCCAAAGACAAGCAGCAATGCACCAAGCAATCGGGCTGAATAGAAAGTTGATCTCATTGAGAAATATCTGAATCAATTTTGCACAGCCGGAACAATTTCCTCCGTTTGCAAAGTCACCGGGCCGAGCAGTCCAGATTCCAGCGGCTGCATGTCCTTGGTCCAATGATGCCAGGTGGTGAAGGTGAACCGGCCGGTCGGACTCTGCTTGCCTTCAGTTACCCACTTCGGGATGCGTTTGATCTGGATGCCGTCCCACTCCGTGTCCGGCGGCAATTGCTCGTCACCGATGAGCCGGTTGGGCCAGAGGTTGGCGACCTTGATTTCAAGTTTGTTCTTGCCGGGCCGCGCCACGCCGGATAGATTCACGCGGAACGGAGGTTTCCACAAAATGCCCAGCGGTTGTCCGTTCACGAAAACTTCCGCGAGATTTTTCACCTTGCCGAGATCCAGCCAAAGCGAGCGCAGCGAGTGATTCGCGCCGAGGCGGTCGGCGGGAATTTCAATCTCCTTGGTGTAAGTGGCCGTGCCGGAAAAATACTTCACGCCACTGTTCGTATTTTCCGTCCAAGAAGTCAGCGCGGGCAAGGTCACTTGCGCGGGCGCGCCCCAATTCGGCGGGAAGCTCAAGTCCCACGGGCCGGTGATTTCAACCGGCGGCGACACTTTGCGGACTTCGGCCTGAAACGCTTTCCCCGCAGCGGTCTTCAACTCGACGGCGCACTGGACGGGCGAACTCACAAGAATATTTTCAACCGCGCCATTCACAATCTCCCAAGCAGTCACGGACGACGCGGAGGCTTGATCCCCGCTAACAGATTTTGCCGAGACAATATGATCGGTGTTGCCCGCCGGTTCGCGGAATACGACAAATACCGATCCCACCTGCTCCAAAGTCAGCGGCACGGTGGTGCGTTCATCCTGCTCGCGCCAGACGGGCGCGCGGCTGATACGGCCCGTTTCCGCATCCCATAATTCTGGCACTTTGCCACTGACGCGGAATGTGCAATCTACTTGCACGCGACGATCTTGCTGGTTGGAAACAAAGTAAATGTCAGAGTCGTCATCGAGGCGATGAAGATAGAGAAGTTTCGCGCCACTGTTCGCAGCATATTCAAAGTCCGGCTTGGCGTTTAGCCCGCTGAAAACCTGCGCCATCGTTTGTCCCCAGACAACTTTCCCTTTGCCGAGTTTGTTTTCCGTCACAGTCTTGCCGTCTGCCTTGCCCCACATTTCGCCGGCGAGTGATTTTATTTCGGCATCGCATTGCGGATAATTATCGAGACTTGGTGACGCAGTCGGCGGCGCACCGACGAGGATTAGTCCGTCCGCCACTAATCCACGCAGGCAACCCAACAATTCAGGAGTCATCGCGCGGTCTGATGGCGGCAAAATCAGCACGCGATAGCGCATGCCGCTTTTCAAGACAAGTTGACCGTCCTCCACGGAAGCGGTTTTCAATACATCGGCATTCACGCCATCATAATCGTAGCCCGCAGGCAGCGTGGGATCGCCGACGCGCAATTCAATAGGCGCGCTTTGGCCGCAGAAGTAAGCAGCATCGGCCACGAAGCAACCTTGCTGCAGCAGGTATTGGCAGCGGGCGATATATTTCATCCAAGCGCGACCTTGTTCCCACCAAGTGCTGGTGCGGTCGAAGTGCGTGCCCCACTGCCCCATCGTCATGCCCGGCCAGCGATTCGTCCACGGCTGCATGGCGAAGCGGTGAAAGAAATAGCGATTGACGCCCTGACAGAAAACGGAGTCGCCCAGCGCCTTGAGCGAATAAGGATCTTCCTGCCAGCGGCCATGCGCTCCGGGCGCGCAAGTGAAAGATTCTGCTCCAATAATATTATGTCCGTAAATATGACCAACACTTGCCGGTAGCTTGACGATGACCCAAGGTTGATCCACCCAAAATTCGCCCATCGGAA
>CAIXXC010000307.1 GCA_903923205.1 uncultured Rhodospirillales bacterium
CCGTCATCACCGGCGGCGGTGGTGGCATCGGCGGCGCGATTGCCGCCAAGCTCGTCTCCCAGGGCTGGGCCGTCATTGTCGCTGACCATGCGCTTGACACGGCCAAGGCTGTTGCCGATTCCTGTCGGGCACGCGGCGGGACGGCTGAAGCCCTCGCCTGCGACGTGAGCAAATCCGAGGATGTCCGCAAGTTGATTGACTTCGCAGTTGAGCGCTTCGGCGGCATCGACGGCTTCATCGCGAATGCGGGCATCTCGGGCCTCGTCACGCCGCTCGCCGAATATCCCGACGACGTGTTCGACAGCGTGATCAGCGTCAACCTTCGCGGCGTCTTCCTGTGCCTCAAACATGCCCTGCCGGTGATGCGGGCCGGGGCGGGCGGCAGTTTTGTCGCGATGGGATCGACGGCGTCGATCCGAGGGCGCGCGCTGGTCAGCGCCTATGTCGCCAGCAAACACGCGGTCCTCGGGCTGGTCCGAACGGCGGCGATGGAATATCTGGACACGAATATCCGGGTGAACGCGGTCCTGCCCGGCCCTATACACACGACCATGATGGCGTCGATCAACGAGATGGCGGCCAAACGCAACCCGGGCGGTGGCGGTGTGTTGCGCGCGACCCCGGCGCCCTATGGCAAGCCCGAGGATATCGCTAACACAGTTGCGTTCCTGATGTCGCCGGACTCGTCTCACATGAACGGCGCCGCCGTCGTCGTCGATGCCGGCAATACCGCTGCCTAATCGGATTGGACGCGTGCGAGCGGGAGGAAACAATGAAATTACAAGGTAAAACAGCCGTCATCACGGGCGGCGCCAGCGGAATCGGTCGGGCAATCGCGGAGGAATTCGCGAAGGCAGGCGCAACCATCGCCATCGTCGACATCAATCGCGACAAAGCCGAGGCAAGTGCCGCCGAGCTTGTAGCCCAAGGCTATCGCGCCTTGAGTACGGTCGCTGATGTTCGCGACGAGGCGTCGATCAATGCCGCCGTCGCCAGCATACTCGGCAAGGGTAATATCGATATTCTCGTGAACAGTGCGGGCATTGGCGTGTTGGCGAGTTTCCTGACGACGACGAGCGAGATGTTCGACACTGTCCATTCGATCAACATGCGCGGCACCTTCCTGTTCGCGCAGGCCGTTGCCCGCTCTATGGTCGATCGCGCTGTCCCCGGCTCGATCATCAATATCGGTTCCGCGTCCGGTATTCGCGGCAACGCCGGACGCACGGCCTATGGCGTCGGCAAGGCCGGGATCGGCATGCTGACCAAGATCATGGCGGTGGAGCTGGCGGCCCACGGCATTCGCACCAACGCAATCGCCCCAGGCCCGATCGAGACACCCTTGGCCACAGGCGCCCACTCATCGGCAGCCCGCGATTCCTGGTTGAACGAATTGCCTATCCGGCGTTACGGCACCCCCGAAGAGGTGGCGCGTGTCGCCCTTTTCCTGGCTTCAGACGATTCCAGCTATGTTACCGGCCATATCCTGAGCGTGGATGGCGGTTTCGCCGCCTCGGGAATCCTGGAGCACGGCGGCTGAGCACGCGCACAGCCGCCGCGACCTAGTCGGGGAAGAACTGGTTTGGAGGACGCGGCAATCCCAGGTTTTCGCGCAAAGTCCTGCCTTCATATTCGCGACGGAAAAGCCCGCGCCGTTGCAGCTCGGGCACCACGCGATCAACGAAGTCATCGAGCCCGGCCGGCAGGTACGGAAACATCACGTTGAAGCCGTCACAACCGTCGGTCAGCAGCCATTCCTCCATCTGATCGGCAATCTGGCCGGGCGTCCCGATCATCTCAAGCGTGCCGAAGGCGCCGCCGACATATTGCGCGAGTTCGCGAACTGTCATCTTGTCGCGTCGCGCCATCTCGATCAGCTTTTGCTGTCCGCTCTTGCTGGCGTTGCTTTCCGGCAGTTCCGGCAATTGCCCGTCGAGATCAAAGCCCGAGACATCGTGGCCGAGGCGTACGGAAAGATTGGCCAGACTGCTCTCGGGATGTACGAGGCTGTCCAGTTTCTTCTTCTTGGCCTTGGCCTCCTCAAGACTGTCACCAACGACAACGAAGGCTCCTGGCAATAGCTTGAGGTGATCGGGATTGCGGCCGATCGCCTTCATCCGACCCTTGATATCGGCGTAGAGCCGTTGTCCATCGGCGAGATTGTTCGTCCCCGCAAAGACCGCCTCGGCAGTCTCGGCGGCGATCTGACGCCCGGCTTCGGATGCGCCGGCCTGAACGATGACCGGCCAACCCTGGATTGGGCGGGCGATGTTCAAAGGCCCCCGCACCGATAGGTCCGGCCCCTTGTGATTCAGGACATGGAGACGATCCGGATTGAAGTAGACGCCGTTGTCGACGTCGCGGATGAAGGCATCATCGGCCCAACTGTCCCAGAGACCCGTGACGACATCGTAGAATTCACGGGCGCGGCGATAGCGATCGGCATGCTCGGGATGATTTTCCCGGCCGAAATTATAAGCCTCATCCGGATTGGCGCCCGTGACCAAATTCCAGCCGGCCCGCCCGCCGCTGATGTGATCGAGCGACGCGAATTTCCGCGCCACATGATAGGGCTCGTTATAGGTCGTCGACGCCGTGGCGATCAGGCCGATATGATCGGTCACAGCGGCAAGGGCGGGCAACAGCGTCA
>CAIXXC010000308.1 GCA_903923205.1 uncultured Rhodospirillales bacterium
CCGCCGCCGGTGATGACGGCTACTCTCTGAGAGGTCATCCTCTTTCTCCTTATTTTGTTGGTCGCAATTTAGCGTCAGGGGTGCGGATGCCCCGGATCGATCCAGGGGATATGCTCGGGTGGCTCGGTCGGCGTGATGTCAAGATTGACGACAACCGGTTCCTGGTCGCTGCGCACCAGCACGCATTCAAGGGAATCGCCCGGCATGGCGTTGATTTCCTGATGCGGGACATAGGGCGGGACAAAGATGAAATCGCCCGGCCCCGCCTCGGCGGTGAACTCAAGCTGCTCGCCCCAGCGCATTCTCGCCCGACCCCGCACGATATAGATGACGCTTTCGACATGGCCGTGATGATGGGCGCCGGTCTTCGCGTTGGGATGGATCACGACCGTACCGGCCCATAGCTTCTGTGCGCCTGCACGGGCAAAGTTGATCGCCGCTGCGCGGTTCATTCCCGGTGTCTGCGCCGTATTGGTGTCCAGCCGGTCCGCCGGCACGACGCGGACGCCCTGGGTGCGCCAGTCGGGTGTTGTTGTCTCCTCGGTCATGACATCCTCTCGGCTGGTGTTAGGCAAATCATTGCCGCTTCGGTGCGGGGTGTCACCTGTCTTGGCGAGTCGTTTCGTCACGATAGCGCGCGAGCGCCTCGGGCGTATCAAGATCAAGGAGCACGCCGGGCCGGTCAACGGCGACGAGCCTGCACGATTGCGGATGCGCGGCCAGCAGCGGCTTGCCACCCTGGTCACCCGAGATTTGCATCAACGCGGCGAAGAACCGACGCCCCCATAACACCGGATTGCCGCGCTGCCCGCCATGGCTGGGCGCGATGATCTCGGCACCGTTCGTCGGATCGAAGGCTGCGATCAACGCGTCAATGATGGCGGCATCGACCGCGGGCATGTCGCCGAGACAGACCACAACACCGTCGATCCCGCCGGGCAGGGCGGCGATCCCGGCCCGCAACGACGATGACAGTCCCTGGGTAAAGTTCGGGTTGGTCACGAACGCGACGTCTCGTGATGCAAGCGCGGTCCGCAGTGTCGCATTCTGGTGGCCGGTCACGACCAGCACCGGTGCTGCCCGCGACGCGAGCACGGCGTCCAGCACGCAGGCAATCATCGGCCTGTCATCGAGATCGATCAGCAGTTTGTTCGTCCCCATCCGTCGCGATTGCCCTGCCGCGAGGACGAGGGCGGCGATCCTGGGCGGGTCAGCCGTCACGGCCATCCGGATACCAGCCGGATCGACCCGCGAGCGCGCCGCCGCGCAGCACGGCTGTGATCTCCGCCAGGATGGCGATCGCAATTTCCGCAGGGCTTTGAGCACCAATCGCCAGGCCGACCGGGCCATGAATGCGGTCGATCGCGGCGGGCGACAGGCCTGATGCCAGCATCCGTTCGCGGCGGCTGGCATGACTGCGCCGGGAACCGAGGGCACCGATATAGAACGCATCACTCGCCAGCGCCGCGATCAGCGCCGGATCGTCGATCTTCGGGTCATGGCTCAACACCACAAGCGCCGTGCGGCGATCCGGTGCTAACGCGGGAATGGCGTCATCGGGCCACTCAGGGATGATCTCGACATCGGGAAAACGCTCCCGGCTCGCGAAGGCGCCGCGCGGATCGATAATGGTGACGCGATAACTGGCGGCGCGGGCGAGCGGTACCAGGGTCTGGGCGATATGGACCGCGCCGACGATAAGAAGCCTTAAGGCAGGGCTCCAAATCTCGAGGAATACGGCCCCGGCGGACAGCTCGAACATGCCGCTCCCGCCGCCCTCGAGAAGCCTAGCCCGGATATCGGCGATATCGCCCGGCGCAAGGCCAAGATCGCCGTCCTGCAGGGTGGCCGTGACGAGCGCCTGCCGTCCGCTTGATAACTCGGTCGCCAGGGCGACGGGGATGGACCCGGCGGCGAGGTCAAGCGCCTGATCAAGCAGGGTGAGCTTCATTCCAGCGCCTCGACGAAAATCCGCACCCGACCGCCGCAGGCCAGGCCGACGGCAAAGGCATCGGCATCCGCTACCCCGAATTCCAGTTGGCGGGGGGTACGACTTTGCATTACCTCAAGCGCCGCTTCGACGACGGCGCCCTCGACACAGCCGCCCGAGACCGAGCCTGACATATGACCTCGGTCATCCACGGCAAGCTTGGCGCCGACCTGTCGCGGCGATGAATTCCACGTGGCGACCACCGTCGCAATCGCCACGGCGCGGCCCTCCAGGCGCCATGCCCTGGCTTGGGATAGGATCTCGAAAGTGTCGTTCATGGCGTAATTCTAGCAGATGTTCCAATCGCGGAGGGTAGTGGTTTCGACGGCCCCCGTCGCTGGAAACATGGATAACCTCATCCGGCCTTCAGGCCGCCGCGATAGAGTGCTGCGACCAGATCCGACTGCGAAATGATACCGGAAAGCTTGCGTGTCGCATCAACGACGGCGATGTGGCGCTGCCCGGCATCGACCATCAGCGGCACCAGCTCGACGATATGCGTGTCTTCGCTCACCGTCGGGACATTGCGCCGCATGATCTGGCCGACGGCTTCGGGGCGATCGGTATAGATCGTCGTCGGCTTGCGGATGATCCGACGGAACCGTGCTGCCAGCCCATCGAAGGCGTCAAGATCGGCGCTTGCCATAAAGTCCAGGTCCGTCGCCATCCCGATCACCCGGCGGGCTGGATCAAGGACCGGCAAGGCGCGGATCTGGTGCCTTCGCAGCAGCGACCAGGCGTCCTGCAGGGAGGTCCCGAACTCGACGGCGACGACATCGCGCGACATGATCTGCGCGCAGGTGATCTCTCCGAAGCGGCGATGATAGGCGTTCATTTCGGCGCGCTGGAACAGGGCCTCCAGCTCATCGGCACTGATGTCGAGCACCTGGTCGTATTGGCCGAGTGCCGTGCGCAGGTCCTCCTGACTGATCCCGAGCCGCGCCAACGGGGTCTTGTCGACGGTATGGTGAGGATTGGGTTTGGGGCGTTGCGGATGGGGATAGGGCCGCCCCGTGGCGCTGTTGAAGGCAATCGCCGTCAGCATCATCACCAGAGAGTTGAGCGCCACCGGAAACAGGATGAAATGATAGCCGAGCGCCGTGATTGTCGGGCCTCCGAGCACCGCCGTTAGGGCGACGGCACCGCTGGGCGGGTGCAGGCAGCGCAGGGTAAACATGGCTGCAATCGCCAGAGTCGTCGCCAGCGGCGCGGCGAAGAGCGGGTCATGAATCCAGTGTGCGCAGGTTACGCCGATGATTGCTGAGACAAGATTGCCGCCGATCATCGGCCAGGGCTGCGCAAGGGGACTTGCGGGTGCCGCAAACAACAACACCGCGGAAGCACCCACCGGGGCGATGATCAGGGGCAGGGCCATCCCGCCTCCCACCACCACGCGACTGATCAACCCGGTCGCGAGCAACCCCAGCAGGGCACCCAGACACCCGCGCAACCGCTCCTGACGGCTCGCCACCATCGGCGCCGGCAAAAACCCCCTCAGCCATTCCTGGGCCGTCTCGTTGACGATCTTGTTCATTGCCTTCGAAAGGCCAGATCAGAGGCTGCGGCGTCAATGGATTAGAGGGGGGGGCAAAGAAAAACCCCCGGGCATGGAAGCCAGGGGGTTTTGAAACTGGTGGGTGCTGTAGGTTTCGAACCTACGACCCGCTGATTAAGAGTCAGCTGCTCTACCAACTGAGCTAAGCACCCGGCGCGAGGGCGATGCCTCGCGGAAGGCCGGCATTAAGCACAGGTCGGCAGGTCGCGTCAACGCCGTTGTGCAGTTGCGGGGTCGGTGACGGGCTTAGTACGGCCCCGGCACCTGTCCTCGCTTGATCAGGGGGGCGAGGTGGCCGGCGAGGTCGCGGGCGTCATAGGCATTGGGATCGTCTGCCGGTTTCCTGCCGTGCGACAGCAGGATGGTCGCCGTTTCGTTCCAGCTGTTTTGCGGGTTGTTGAAATCGGTGGTGACAGTCCCGCCGACCGGGGCGATCCAGCCTCCGGCCGCCACGAATGTCGGTGGCGTGGCAAAGGTTGGATAGCGCGTATCCTTGTCCGCGCTCGCCCGGCTGATCAGGAACCAGTCGGCCCCGTTGCGCAGCGTGACCTGGGCTGCAAGGTAGAGGAGATTATCGTCCACCATCTGGTGCGGCGTCGCCAGATTGCCGCTGAAGCCGAGACGGAAACGGTTCGCCTCGAGCTGGGTGACCGTATAGCCCTCATCGTCCCCGCCGGTGGCTGGCTGGAAAGGAGTCGGCACCTCGGAACAGGCGGCGAGCGACAGCGTGAGCAGGCCGCCAAGGGCGATCATCCGCGAGCGCCACCCGATCCGTCTGTGGTTTGCCGGCGTTTCTGTCATGATCGTCTCCGAAGGCTGCGACGCGGTGTCAAGATCATGCTTAAACGAGGCTTCGACCGCGTCAAGCGATCCCGACGCGCGAAAAACGCCGAGCGAAAGAGCGCGAATCCGGGTAGAAACGAGCAGTGCCGCGCGGTTCCGCCGCCCTTGATCGTGTCCGGGAATAACGAATGTCTTCAGTACAGCAGTATGATGTCGCCGCCGCCGAGAAAAAATGGCAGGAGCACTGGCTCGCCGCAGGTACCTATGCCTGGGACGACAAGGCGTCGCGCGCAGAGTCCTACATCATCGATACGCCGCCGCCGACGGTCTCCGGCATCCTGCACATCGGCCATGTTTACAGCTATACCCAGACCGACCTGATCGCGCGGTTCCAGCGCATGGCAGGAAAGAACGTGTTCTATCCGATCGGCTTTGACGACAATGGCCTGCCGACCGAGCGCCTTGTGGAAAAGCGCCGCAACATCCGAGCGAATGATATGAGCCGCGAGGCCTTCATCGCGATCTGCCACGAGGAAGTGCAGGACGCCGAGGCCGATTTCCGTGCACTGTTCCGCGAGATCGCGCTGTCGGTTGATTGGACTCTCGAATACCAGACGATCAGCCCGCATAGCCGTCGCGTCTCGCAGCTTTCCGTCCTCGACCTGTTCGAGAAGGATCATCTCTACCGCCGGCCGCAGCCAACGCTGTGGGACCCCGCTGATCGGACTGCCCTGGCTCAGGCCGAGGTCACGGAGAAGGAAAGCCCCGGCACCCTGTGGCAGGTAGCGTTTGATCTTGAGGCTGGCGGCACGGTCGAGATTGCGACCACGCGGCCGGAACTGCTCGGCGCGTGCGGTGCCTTGCTGATCCACCCGGATCATCCGCGTGCGCCCGAGTTGTTGGGCAAAACCGTGCTGACGCCGCTGTTCCGCGTGCCGGTGCCTATCCTCGGCGATGAGAAGGCCGATCCCGAGAAGGGGACCGGCATCGTCATGTGCTGCACCTTTGGCGATACAACCGATATCGAATGGTGGCGCGAGCACCAATTGCCGACCCGCGTGATCCTGGGCCGCGATGGTCGTCTTGGCGATTTTGCGGGCTTTGGCGCCACCGATTGGCCGAGCCGCGATCTTGAGGGCGCGAAGGCCGTCATCGCGCAGTTGCAGGGGCTCAAGGTCAATGCCGCGCGGGAGAAGACCGTAGTGCTGCTGACCGAGGATGGCCGCATTACCGGATCGACTGCTGTCACCCGTATGGTGCCCTGCGCCGAGCGTTCGGGCGCACCGCTGGAAATTCTGGTGACGCCGCAATGGTTCGTCCGCGTGCTCGACAAAAAGGCGGCGCTGCTTGACAAGGGCAGGCAGATCACCTGGTACCCGGAATACATGAAGGCCCGTTATGACGGCTGGGTCGAGGGCTTGAAATGGGACTGGTGCATCAGCCGCCAGCGCTTCTTCGGCGTGCCGTTTCCGTTCTGGTACTCGAAACGGGCTGGCGAAGAGGGTAAAATTCTCGCGGCGCATCCCGATGATCTGCCGGTCGATCCTCTGGTCGACGCCCCGCGCGGGTACAGCCGCAACGAGGTCGAACCCGATCCGGACGTGATGGATACCTGGGCGACCAGCTCGGTATCGCCGCAGCTCAATTCCTGGGGGATTTCGCCCCAACATCTGCTGGATGCCGAACGCCATGCCCGCCTTTTCCCGGCCGATCTGAGGCCGCAGGCTCATGAGATTATTCGCACCTGGGCTTTCTATACGATCGTCAAATCGCACCTGCACCAGAACTCCGTGCCCTGGCACAATATCGCGATCAGCGGCTGGTGCCTTGCCGCCGACAAGACCAAGATGTCGAAGTCGAAGGGCAATGTCGTGGACCCGCGCGATCTGCTGAAGCGCTACGGCGCCGATGTCGTGCGCTATTGGACGGCGACCTCGAAGCTTGGCCTCGATACGGCCCTGTCCGAAGACGTGCTTAAGGTGGGCAAGCGGTTGCAGACCAAGCTGTGGAATGCGGCCCGCTTTGTCATGTTGCAGCTCGAAGGCTTCGAGGGACAGCCGACGACGCCGTCGCAGGATGTGGCGTCCGGGCTGATCACGGAAACGATCGATAAATGGGTGCTGTCGCGGCTTGCGCGCGTGGTGAAAATCGCGACCGAGAAGTTCGCCGCCTATGAATATGCTGACGCGTTTGAGGCGGTGGAGCGGTTCTTCTGGGCCGACCTGTGCGACAATTACCTCGAACTGGTGAAAGCGCGCGCCTATGGCGAAAGCGGCGACGCGCAGGGGCGGGTGTCGGCCCAGATGACGCTTTGGCATTGCCTGGAAACGGTACTGCGGCTGATCGCGCCCGTGATGCCGCATCTGACCGAAGAGCTTTATGCCGCGCATTTCCCGGCCCGGCATGCGGCCTTGGGTTCCATCCACAAGTCGGGCACCTGGCCGAAGACGGACGAACAGGCGCCAGATGAGCGTGCCGAACGTCTCGGCCAGGCCGGGATCCAAATCCTGTCGGCGATCCGGAAGGTCAAGAGCGAGCGCAAGGTCTCGATCAAGACGCCGATCCCGGTGCTGGGGATCCATGCCCGCGATGCCGACGCATTGGCAGCGATCAGGCTGGTTATCGATGATCTGTGCCATACCGTGACGGCGGAGCAGATCGCTTGGCTCGACGCTGTGCCAGCCGATGGCGTGGCAACCGATGACGGAGCGTTCAGCCTGTCGGTCGGAACTGCCCTGGACTGAGACGGCGGTGGCGGCCTCGCTCGAACCGGCACTCCAGACGCCATTCGCGGCCGCTGTGGTGGTGCCGACAATCCTGCGACCGTCCTTGTTGCAGGCCGTGCGGTCCGTCTTTGCCCAGGACCTGCCGGGCCGGATTCAGCTCCTCATTGGCGTCGATATCGCCGAGGGTGACCCCGCGATCCTCGAGGTGCTGCGGGCAGAATGCCCGTCACGGGTGCACCTGACGATCGTCGATCCGGGCTATTCGACCTCGGTGCGCCATGGCGGGCTTCATGCCAATCGGTTCAGCGGCGCCCTGCGGACAATCCTGACCTATCTCGCCAATAGTCGTCATGTTGCCTATCTCGACGATGACAACTGGTTCGCCCCGGACCACCTGTCGAGCCTGCTTGAAGCCTGCGACGCCTGGGCCTATTCGCGCCGTTGGTTTGTAGTGGACGATACGCCGCTTTGTGTCGATGACTGGGAATCGACCGGGCCAGGTTCCGGTGTTTATGCCGAGCAATATGGCGGGTTTGTCGATCCTTCGAGCCTGATGATCGACAAGATCGCCTGCCCGAATGTGCTGCCGCTCTGGTCGATGTCGCCCTTCGCCGATGGCAGTGGCGAGGATCGCCTCGTGTTCGAGGCCCTGCGCAGCCAATACCATGGCGTCGGCACCGACAAGCCGACAAGCTATTACCGCATGCATCCGCGCGACGGGATGCATCTCGAACGCCTGCGCGTCTTTCGCCAGCGCGGCATCATGCTGCCGGGAGATCGGGCCGCTGGGATCGTCCCTCTCGCCCAGGCTTTGGGATCGATCGGCCTCGAGACGATCCCGGTCACGCCGGACATTGCCGCGCATCTTGCCGGAGTCGCTGAGGATGTCCTGCTGCACGACATCCTTCGTCAGCTTCAGCCGCGTGAAATCGTCGTCCTGGGCGACCAGGTTCCGGTCGTTGATCTCGTCACGCTCGCTGTCGCAGAGTCGCTCGCGCCGACAATTCTCCTGGCCGCAGCCGACCTTGCCACGCCGCTTGCTGCAGCCCCGGTCACCATTCTCGATAAAGCGGTAAGCGATCCTTGGCGGTGGCTTGAAACCACCCGGATCGCCGTTGATCTGGTTAGGATAGGCCGGGTCAATGTCCCGCTCCATCGCGCCCTCGCCGCCGCCTGGCGCATCACGCGGACGGGCGGCCTCATCCTGGGCGAGGACATCCCAGCAAATGATGCCACACTCCAGGATGCGGCAAGCCAGTTTGGGGCGACGATCCATGACGCCGCCGTCGGAAGCCGAGGCCGCTGGATGATCGAGAAGGATCGCTGAACGCGGTCGAAATACTTTCGCGTCTCTGCAGCCGCGGCGAGTCCTATGCGATGTGCGGGTTTTCTTCGCCCTTTGGTCTTATCAGGTCAGGGAAGGTGCCCTTGACCAGGAAGACGACGCGTTCCGCGATATTGGTCGCCTGGTCACCAATCCGCTCGTAATTCTTGGCGGCAAAAAGCAGATGGGCTGCGCTGCGCACCAGGGTCGGATCATGTTCGACCTTGCTCAGAATCTGTTCCGAGATAGCATCGCACAAGACGTCGATCGAGCCGTCGTTGCGCCAAACCTCCAAAGCCTTGTCGGTGTCGCGCTGGATCAGGGCGTCGAGCGCGTTGTGAAACGAACTCATCGCCAGGTTGCCAAGTTCTTTCCACCCACCAATGGGCAAGATACGGCGGTCTTCGGGAATCTTGATGATCCGCTTGGCGATATTCTTGGCGTGGTCGGCGGCCCGCTCAATCGACGAGGCAACCTGCACCAGCACCAGCATTTCCCGCAGATCGCCAGCCATGGGTTGTTGCAACGCCATGAGGCGAAAGACCGCCTGGTCGATCGCGCGCTGGATCAGATCAACCTGGGCATCCATCGAGACGACACGGGCGGCGACATCATGATCCTTGGTCTCGAGCGCCGTAATCGACAAGGCCACCTGCGCCTCGGCGATGCCGCCCATTTCGCTGACCAGTCGGGTCAGGTTCTGCAATTCTTTGTCGAAAGACGATCTGGTCATCGCGGGTCCTTGTCGTGCAAGCGGTCAATATGATCTCTCGAATACCGATTTACATCATATTTGTTACGAAGGTGCGGTTGCATCATTTCCGATGATGCTTGCCAGAGGTGCGGGGCAGAATCATAAAGAGCAAGCTGTCGATGGCAGATTTGCGCCCCTCGCGCGGCAGGCGGGGTTGTCGCAGATAAAACCGCCGACGAAGGCTCCACGATCAGCTTGCCGGAGAAACATGCCTGATGACCACCACGCCGGATAGTTTTTCTCTCCTCCGCAGCCGCCGATTCCTGCCTTTGTTCCTCACCCAGACTCTGGGGGCGTTGAACGACAACCTGTTCAAGAACGCACTTGTCGTCCTGATCTTGTTCAAGGCGGCAGGCGGTGGCGCGCCCTTGGTGGCGCTCTCAGGTGGATTATTCATCCTGCCTTATGCTTTCCTTTCGGCAACAGCAGGCCAACTGGCCGATCGTTTCGACAAGTCGCGGATGATCCGCATCACCAAGCTCTGGGAAGCCGGGATCATGTTGGTCGGGGCCCCTGGCTTCGTCTTTGGCAGCGTGCCATTGCTCATGGCGGTGCTCGTCGGCCTGGGCACGCAGGCGGCGTTTTTCAGTCCGTTGAAATTCAGCATTCTGCCCCAGCATCTTGCCGAGAACGAACTGATTGCCGGGAATGCCCTGATTGAGGCGGGAACTTTCGCAGGCATTCTGGTCGGGACGATCGCGGGTGGCATCCTGGTCCTACTGCCCGATGGGCCTGAGATCATTGCCGCTGGCTGTCTTGCCGTTGCGGGGGCCGGGATTGTCAGTGCCTATGCCGTTCCAAGGGCCGAGCCTGCGGCACCCAATCTGCGCATACAACTGAATATTCTGCATGAAACCGGCCATCTGGTGACACAGTCCCAGCGTGCCTGGATGGTCTGGCTGCCCATTCTGGGGATCAGTTGGTTCTGGACAATCGGAGCCGTTCTGCTGGCGGAATTCCCGGTCGTGGTCAAACAGACACTTCACGGTTCCGGGCAGGTTGCGACCCTATTCCTGACCGTGTTTGCCGTCGGCGTCGGGGCTGGATCGATGCTGGTCGGACGGCTGCTCAAGGGCGACTTATCGGCTCGCCATGTTCCCCTTGCGACGATTGGGATTTCGCTTTTCACCTGGGAATTCGCACGCGCCTGCGCCGCTGCCGGAACCCTGCCTGATATCGCCGCCGTGGTCAGTGGCCTCCCCGGTCTTCGTGCTCTTGTCGATCTCTTTGCGCTCGCGGTCTTCGGTGGGATCTACTCGGTTCCGCTTTATGCCATCCTGCAGGAGCAAGCCCCCCCGCAGGAACGGGCACGCATGATCGCGGCCAACAATATCGTCAACGCCGGCTTTATGGTTGCGGGCGCAGTCTTCTCGGCAGTCATGGCGGCCTTTGGCGCTTCTCCTGCCGTTATCATGACGGTCATGGCTGCCGCAAATTTGCTGATGGCTGCCTATATCTGCAGCCTGCTGCCCCGGAATATCTTGCAGGCAGGATTGCGTTGGTCCCTCGCCTGGTTCGGGTTGCGTTGATGGGACTTCAATCGTCGTTCGCAGGGCCGCGCAGTTTCTTGATCGTGGACCTTACCCCCTTCGCCTCGAGGCGGCGCAACTTCGAGCCGAGGGTAGGCTTGGTCGGACGCCTCGGTATCGGGGCTACCGCTGCCTGACGGATCAGGGCAATCAGACGGTCGCGGGCGTCCTGCCGATTGCGTTCCTGGGAGCGATGCGCTTGCGCCGTCAGAATTAACACACCGTCCAGGGTGAGGCGACTTCCTGCCAATTTCTCCAGACGTGTCCGTACGGCGTCGGGCAGTGACGGCGATCGCCGCACGTCGAAGCGGAGCTGGACCGCGCTGGAGACTTTGTTGACGTTTTGTCCCCCCGGACCGGAGGCGCGGATGAAACTCTCCTCCAGTTCGGTCTCTTCGATCGAAAGGCGCGGGGTCACGCGGATCATGGACCAGGGAGTGTCGATACACCGAACCGCTCGGCGACCCAGTGACCCAGTGTCACGGCGGCGAGACAGGCGATCACGGAAACCACGATATTGACGATCGCTGGTACCCATTGTTCGCTGCGGATCAGGGCGAAGTTCTGAAGGCTGAAGGAGGAAAACGTCGTGAAGCCGCCACAGATGCCGACCATCACAAACAGCCGCGCTTCCTGCGACATTGCGAACCGGCTCTCGTGGCTCGACAAGGTTGCGAACCAGCCGATTACGAAGGATCCGAGGATATTGATGATGATCGTGCCCCACGGGATGGTCACGCTGATCGCGGCGGTGGCATTGCCCAGGGCATAGCGTGCGACGCTCCCAAGTGCTCCCCCAAGCGCAACCCAAAAATAATTTCCCATCATCCTCGGTCCTGATCCGATGCGTCGACTGGTCAGGCGACAGATTTGAGAGCGGCGGCAAGACGCGCCCTTTTGGTGATCCCCTTCCAGTCACCGGCAGCAATGGCAGC